>NZ_JCAXED010000012.1:0-199563 GCF_059758795.1 Pseudomonas sp. GQ91 | reverse complement strand
TTTGCCAGATCGTCAGTGTTGCGGGTTGATCCAGCAGTTGCGCGAAGTTGGCATCGGCCGAGGTACTGACCAAGTCAATCGTCAGGCAATACAGTTCGCAAAGCCCCTCGGTCAGTTCAAACGAGACGACATCGAAGTTGATGTGGGCGGTTGAACTGAAGGCAAAGCGCACATCACGCGGATGAGGCATGGCAACTCCTGCGGGCGATCCATAGTGGCAGGTTTAAAGAGCTTGAACTTTAGAGAGGCACTATCTGGCTGTCGCCTTCACACTTTCCGCGTGTGTTGTGGGATGTTTCTTTTAGTTGCACCTCAGGTTCATTTTTCTCGGATCGCTAGTGCGCTGGTTATTACGCAAAACAGCGAATCGACGCGCAGCCGTTAACGCAATAAAAGGGCTTCCAGCAAATGGATGACTTGCTGGATTCGTTGCACGTCGCTGATGACGAAGGCGCAGCGGAACGTGTCAGCGATGGATCGCATCATGAGAGCCACTGGGCGATGAGAGTCGCGCCGCAGGCAGTCCTCATGCCAGCCAGAGCCCCGGGAGTGCCGTTGACTGGATAAGTGTTACTGCGCGCCAAATAAGAAACGCGCTTTTGCACGCCGGCTACGGAGCGGCCGTTGAGGCCGGAGTGAGGGATGAATAATCCGCCGCCCCCAAGCGAGTTCATATGTGATCACTGGCATCCCCTGCGCTTGCTGCATCAACCTTTCCATCATCTTTTGACTGTCCTCATCACGCAGCCGCTTGAACACCATCAAACGGCAAAACCGTGTCCACCGACCTTGGAAACTGAACAACATTCCCACAGAGCAAAGGTTTCACACCTGCCCTCTGCGCAGCTGTCTACGATACGAAACCACACCCGTCACGGCCAAAATGAGGATAACCACCGCATTCCTCAACAACCAAATCGCAAAATTGCGACTCTGGTCCGCATCTCCCTCGTAAAACGGTCCAAAATAAACAGAAATTGCCACATACACGCCGTTGAATGCGGCCGCCGCTAAAACAACCACAAAAATGACAAAAAGCATCCCTTTGACAATGCTCATAAAACCTTCCAAAACCAGATTTCCCTCGACTCGTGATAGTCAGAGAATGTGCCTTCAATCGAGAAGCCCAATTGAATACGAGGATAGCTCAACCAGTCGTCAACCTACGCCCATTCCACAGATCGATATGGTCGCCACTGCGGTTACCGAAAGTTTCATCCCCTCGGCGCCAGAAGTCTTTGAAGAAAATGATGCCTTGTTGTCCTGACAGGGCTTCTGAGAAGTTATCGAGCTTTATTTTCCTCACCGGCTGCACACCGGGGATGCGTATCAGACTTAAGACAAGGCTTTAGCCATTTCCTCTGCAGCCAGAATGTGGCTTTCACTTTTTGGATGGTGCCAACCATAACGCACACCTTTTAATCTACCGAGATCGGCACCGGCTCTGAGCATGGCTACCCCTAGGTTGATAGCGTTGATCACTGAAATTTTTGGCTCCATTGGTCCTGCACGGCGCAGCGTCTCCAAAAATTTCCGGATGGTTTTTCCATAACCTATTAAATGTGAGCATTGCGCTTCTCCTTAGCGTTTTTTTGTCCTCGCGTACCGTAACAAACGGCTCACATTCGATGGAGGTTACCTTCGCGAGCTGATGAAAATCAGAAGGATCCTACTGACGTGTAGATGTTGATTGCAGGAATGCACAGACACATCACCCTTGCGCCCGCCCCTAAAACTGCTCAACCACGTCAATCGGCCAATTCGCAAGCCGCCAGGCAAATCATCGTAGTATTTATTGGCCACGAGGACATTTGGGGGCTGAAGCTCTACTCCCACCCACAACCGCAAAATTCATGTTCGTAATAGATTGGAAACGTTAACCATGGCCAGAGCCCCCTTGGTAAACATCGACTTGAGCCACGTAACGGCGTCCAACCAACTCCACTCCATCCTGAGCGCCGTGCTCGGTTTTTCCGACTGATACGGCCAGAACTGGGATGCGCTCTGGGATGCCATCACCGCTCTGTGAGCAATTCAGGCTTTGCCGAGAAAACCTTGGCCGATGCCTGTTGCCTCAACGCTTAAATCCCAGCAGATAGGGTTGTTGTGGCGAACGGGCTTGTCGGGGGCGCTGGTGGAGCAAGCGCTCATCAGCCCGGATGCGGGATAATCAGCCCGTGACATACCGATGAACTCAGGCTTTGTTGATCTGCTGACCATTCCCACACAGACCATCGAACAAAGCTGATTACTGTTGCTGAAAGGTCTCAAGATAAGCCAGCAAGTTTTCAATCTTTTCCTGATCGCTGATGCCCCAGAAAATCATCCGCGTGCCGCTCACCACTTTCTTCGGATTCTCGATATAGGCCGCGAGTTTTTCCCGCGTCCACACCACGCCCGAATTTTTCATCGCGTCGGAGTACTGGTAGTCCATTGTGCTCCCGGCCGGACGATCGATAATGCCGTTCAGCTGTGGCCCGAAACCGCCACGAGCATTCAGCCCAACGCTGTGGCATCCGCCACAGGTCTTGCTGAACAGTTTTGCGCCGGCTTCAATGTCACCGGCGGCGAATGCCTGGGCGCTGTGGAAAGCGCCAAGGGTCAGGGCAAGGGTCAGTAACGCGGCGCGCTTCATGGAATAGCTCTCGGCAACGATGGTGTGGGCAGGCGGCAATTATGCCTGTTCACAAGGCCGCTCACCCAACCGCTCCACCAGACGAACCAGATAGCCATCCGGATCCTGCAGCAAAAACTGTCGCTGCCCTACCTCTACCTCATTTGCCCGATACCAGACGTCTTCAACGTCGCGAAACAGCGGCCAACCGGCCACTTTCAATCGTTGCAGGATCGGCGCTACGGCAGGCACATCGACTTGCAGGTTGATGCCTCGCCCCAGTGGTTTTTCGAGGGGGCCGGTGAGCCATTGGCCGGCCTGAGAATCGTATTGCTCCAGCATGATGTGCGCGCCTTGCAAGTCGAGGTAGGCAAATCCCTCTTCGATACGTTGATAGGCGATGTCAAAACCCAACTGGGTAACCCAGAAACTCAGGCTGGTGCCAAGGGCTGTCACCGTGAGTTCAGGAACAAGGGGATTGCGCTTGAACATAGAAATCCTTGAATGGAAAGAACACTGCTCGGTGATTAGGCCGGCACTCGCCACACCATGGCACAGCGGCTTCCCGGCGCAAAACCATAGAGGTATTCATCACGCAGAAGCGTGGCCAGGCGCGGGTCCGACTTCGCCAACGCATCCTGCTCAAACCCCAGGCGCTGGTAGAACGGCGCGTTCCAGGGCACTTCACTAAACGTGGTCAAGGTCACCGCCCGCAGCCGTTGGGATATCGCTTCGTTCATCACCGTTTCGAGCAACCGCCGCCCCACGCCCTGCCCCTGCATGGACTGTTTGACCGACAGTTCGTGGATATGGAGATCATCGCCATACCGTTGCGCGCTGAGGAATCCCACCCGTTGATTGCGCGCGTCCATCGCGACCCAGCAGGTGGAAAGCGCAATCAGTCGCCGATGCTGTTCTAGCGCCATGACCTCTGCTTCGGCGAGCCAGTGCAACCCCTCGATTCGACGGAAGGCCTGGGCGGCGGAGCGTTCTATTGCGGGCAGCAGCGCCGCATCGCGAGGGACGGCAAGCCGGATAACAATGGACATGAGACGACCTGGAAGCATAGATCCACCAGAGTTTAACATTCAGACACAGGCACTCAATTGCCTTCATCCCCCCCCTCTGCTTGTATGCTCACTTTCGTCAACATGTCGGTGCAGGAGCCAAGCGATGAAAACCCTGGTGGTCGGTGCAAGCAAAGGATTGGGTAGAGCGTTGATGGAAGGGTTGGGTGGGCCAGGTGATACCTTGATCGGCGTCTCTCGCAGCCATCCCGCGGACCTGACGTCAAGCACCGGTGCAAAAGTCTCCTGGGTAGAAGCCGACCTTGGCCAGCCAGCCCAGGCCGCACAGATCATCGAACAGGCAATGGCCGGAGAAGGTCTGGACACATTGATCTATAACCTGGGCATTTGGGAGGAACGGGCTTTTGAGGAAGCATACAGCTTCCTGAAAGATGACGACGCTCAGGTAGAAGCCATCGTTAGTTGCAACATCACCGCGCCTCTGTTGCTGATCAAACGGCTGCTTGAACCACTGTTGAAGAGTGCGAACCCGCGCATTATCTTGACCGGTTCGACGTCCGGCTTGCCTCAGAGCGGGCGGCCGGAAGTAACATTCGGCGCCACCAAGTTTGCCTTGCGGGGCATGGCCGATACATTGCGTGAAGGTTATCGGCATCAAGGACTGGGGGTGACGTGCCTGAATCTGGGCTACCTGAATACGCAAGATCCGCTAAGTACACCCCGACACGAAGCAGAACTGCGCGGCGACGGTCAACTGATCCCGGTGCATGACGTGGTGCAGGTAGTGCGTATGATCCTGAGCTTGTCTTCGTCCAGCTTCGTCAAGGAGCTGACATTACCTGCGTTGAAAGATGAGCGCTTTTAAGCGGGCCCGATAGAATTGCATCAGGAAACAACGCGCTCATCCTGAACGCGATTCTCAAATCCAGCATCGCCACGTGTCTACTCCCTGACTTGGCGAATGACCACCCATCGAATACGAAATATCCGATCGAACCTATCTCTCCGTCGCCCACTCCACCTTACTGAACCCGGATGGAGGGGTAGGACTTATGGCTCAGCCATCAATATTGGTACTGGAAGACGACGCGATCATTCGCGCGCTGATGGTAGAAGTGCTGGAAGAGTTCGGCGCGGTGGTCACTTCCTTCCCGTCGGCGGATGAAGGGATGATTTTTCTGGAGCGGGCCAGCGATCCTGTGGATTTGATTGTCAGCGATATCCAG
This sequence comes from Pseudomonas sp. GQ91, assembly GCF_059758795.1. Classification (NCBI taxonomy): domain Bacteria; kingdom Pseudomonadati; phylum Pseudomonadota; class Gammaproteobacteria; order Pseudomonadales; family Pseudomonadaceae; genus Pseudomonas; species Pseudomonas sp. GQ91. The sequence continues at coordinate 194,695 of NZ_JCAXED010000012.1, read as the reverse complement.
ATGCCCGGTCTGCTCAACGGTTATGACTTGAGCCGGATAGTAGCTCACCGCTGGCCTGCATTACCGGTGGTGCTGACGTCCGGCAATACAGGGATGGCCGCGCAGTTGGGTGGCAATGTGAAGTTTCTGCCCAAACCGTGGAGCACTGAGCGCCTGCTTGATTATGTGCAAGCGGCATTGGAGGAAGGACAATCCGTGCATTAATGGCGTCGCGACATCACCGCAATCGAACTTCGCACCAGGTGCGGAGGTCTGTTTTTAACAACCTAGGAACTTTCTGATCATGCGGTCAGCTTTATCACTACTTACCCCCAGACAAGGGCAATGGGTTGTGTAGAATCGTCGCTCACACCCCATTAACGCGTCAGCCACGTCCCGTCCTGGCCTTAAGTTCGAGCTTATTGAATGCACTCACAGGCCCCTGACGTTGGTGTGCCCTCCTTGCTGAATGCCTTGCGCTCAGGCACCGCCCTGCTACACGTTGCCCTGGAAAAGCGCCTGCCGTTCTTTGCGCCGCGGTTGAATGTCGACGGGTATCAACGCGTGCTCCAGGCTTACTACGGTTTCTACCGCCCAATGGAGGCGAGGCTACACGACGGCGGCTTGATCCCGCTCGGATTCGACCAGGCCTTACGGGCGAAAACCCCGACATTGCGCCACGACCTCAACGCTCTCGGCTTGAGCGATGAAGCGATATCCGCCCTGCCCCAATGCCCGTCACTGCCGCACCTCGACACACCGGGCGCCTGCCTGGGCGCGCTGTACGTGCTGGAAGGCGCCACCCTTGGCGGCCAAATACTGCAGCGTGAAATGGCCCGACGACTGGCGCTGGATGCCGACAATGGCGGCGCCTTTCTGAATGTCTATGGCACCGAAACAGGCCGGCGCTGGAAGAACTTTCTCGACTATCTGGCTGATGTCCCCCTGGACACCCAAGGCCGCCAACATGCCGTGGATGCGGCGCGCTCGACATTCAGCTGTTTTGAGCAATGGCTCGACAGCCAGGAGGTATTGCTATGAAACCTGAAGATTTTGAAGAGCTGCTCGCCAACTGTGCCGACGAGCCCATCCGGTTTCCCGGTGCGATCCAGCCCCATGGTGTATTGCTGACGCTGTCGGAACCCGACCTGCATATCGTACAAGTCAGCGCCAACGTGGCCGAACTGTTCAATCGGCAGCCCGACGCCCTGTTGGGCCAGCCGCTGCACACGCTGATCGGCACCGAACACGCCGAAGCCGTTCTCCAGATGCCCCGGCAGGACACTTTCATCGACGCACCCGCGCTGCATATCACCCTGAACGGCAGCGCGTTCGAAGGCTTGCTGCACCGCCACCAAGGCGTGCTGGTGCTGGAATTCGAGCCTCTCCTCACGCATTTCCAGCCCAATCTCCTCAACGGCCGAACCAGCAACCTGAGCAAGATGCTGCAACGCTTGCAGTCAGCGAAAACTCTGCAGGCCTTGTACGAAATCAGCGTCACTGAAATTCAGGCGATGACCGGTTACGACCGGGTGCTGATTTATCGCTTCGAGGAAGAAGGCCACGGCCAGGTCATCGCCGAAGCGTCCGCCCCCTCCATGGAACTGTTCAATGGCCTGTTCTTCCCAGCCTCCGACATTCCAGAGCAAGCCCGCGAGCTGTACCGCAGCAACTGGCTGCGAATCATCCCCAACGCTGACTACCAACCCGTGCCGCTGGTGCCCAAACTGCGCCCGGATACCGACCAGCCGCTGGACCTGACTTTCGCCACGTTGCGCAGTGTGTCGCCGATCCACTGCCAATACATGAAGAGCATGGGCGTGTTGTCGTCCATGAGCATTTCGTTGATGAAAGGCGACAAACTGTGGGGGCTGATCAGTTGCGGCAATCGCCAGCCGCTGCACATCCCCCACCAGCTGCGTACTGTCTGCCAGAGCATCGGCCAGGTGTTGTCCTTGCAAATCAGCGCCATGGAAGCCCTGGACATCAGCCATCAGCGCGAGGAAAAAGTCGCGGCGCTGTCGCTGCTCAACCAGGCAATGATCGCCTCGGCGCAAAACGTGTTCGAGGGCCTGACCCGTTGCCCGCAGGTGCTGATGGACCTGGTGCAGGCCAGCGGCGTGGCGATCATCGAAGACAAGCAATTGCACTGCTACGGCAACTGCCCGGACCCGGAGCAGATCCGTGCCTTGCACACATGGTTGCAGGAGACCGGGCAACCGGTATTCGCCAGCCACAACCTGTCATCGGTCTACCCGCCCGCGGCGCACTATCAACACGTGGCCAGCGGCGTATTGGCCATGAGCCTGCCCAAGCCGGTGGACAATGGCGTGCTGTGGTTTCGCCCGGAAGTGAGCGAGAGTATCAACTGGAGCGGCGATCCCAAGAAACCTCTGGACCTTCAAAGCTCGGACGCAGGCATGCGCCTTCGCCCACGCACATCGTTTGAAATCTGGAAAGTGGAAATGACCGGTATCTCCACCCGGTGGAGCCACGGCGACCGCTTTGCCGCCAATGATCTGCGGCGTTCGGCCCTGGAGAACGACCTGGCGCGTCAGGTCCAGCGCGAACAGCAAGCGGTGCGTGCCCGCGACGAGTTGGTGGCGGTGGTGTCCCACGACCTGCGTAACCCGATGACCGTGATTTCCATGCTCTGCGGCATGATGCAAAAGGCCTTCAGCTCCGATGGGTCCCACTCTTCACGACGCATTTCCTCGGCCATCGACACCATGCAGCAAGCCGCTGCGCGCATGAACGTGCTACTGGAAGACTTGCTCGACACCTCGAAGATTGAAGCCGGTCGCTACACCGTCAAACCGGTGCCGCTGGACGTCAGCCAGATCTTCGAAGAAGCCTGCTCCTTGCTGGCGCCGCTGGCACTCGAAAAAAGTATCGACCTGTCGTTCCACGCCGAGCCTGGCCTGCGGATCAACGCCGATCCGGAGCGTTTGTTTCAGGTGCTGTCGAACCTGATCGGCAACGCCATCAAATTCACCCCGCGCCTGGGCAATGTGGGAATTTCGGCCATGGGCAATGACCAGGAGATTGTCTTTTCGGTGCGTGATTCCGGGGAAGGTATCGCCCCTGATCAGTTGCCCCACGTGTTTGATCGCTACTGGACCCAGGCCGAAAACAATCCCTCCGGCACCGGTCTCGGCCTGTACATCACCCAAGGCATCGTCAAGGCCCACGGTGGGCGAATTGAGGCCGAGAGTGAGCTGGGCCGCGGCAGTGAATTCCGCTTTACCGTGCCCAGGGTGATGCTGGCCCCAGGCACCTGAGGCAACGCTTACACCGGCAATACCACCAGCGCCTCCAGCCCGCCGCCAGGGCGCTCCAGCAACGTCAGGGTGCCGCCATGCTCGAGGACAATCGCCCGCGCGCTGGAGAGCCCCAAGCCGACGCCGCCGGTACTTTTGTTGCGTGAACCTTCCAGACGGAAAAATGGCAGGAATACCTGTTCGTGGAGCCGCGCAGGAATGCCCGGCCCACGGTCCAACACACGAATCACCACCTGCCCGGCGCGCTGCTGCAGTTCAACCTCGGGAGCCTGCGCATAATGCACCGCGTTTTCCATCAGGTTGGTCATGACGCGCTTGAGCCCCAGGGGCCGACCGAAATACACCAGCCGCGGCGGGCCGCTGAACGTGATGTCGATGGACTGGTCGCGGTAGTCGTCCACCAGGGTTTGCAGGAGTTCGGCCAGGTCCAGTTGGGTAGCCTGCTCCAGACGTGCATCGTCGCGAAAGAACGCCAGGGCGCTGTTGATCATCCCTTGCATTTCGTCGACGTCGCGGAACAGTTTCTGCTGCTGATCACCGTCTTCAATGAATTCGCCGCGCAGTCGCAGGCGCGTCAAGGGCGCACGCAAATCATGGGAAATGGCCGCGAGCATCTGGGTTCGGTCCTGAATGAAGTGCTGCAACTGAGCCTGCATGCCATTGAACGCGAGGATCGCCTGGCGGATTTCGTGCGGGCCGACCGGCTCGATGGGCGGCGCCCGAAAGTCGGCACCGAAACGCCGGACGCCCTGGGCGAAATGTTGCAGCGGCCGGGCCAGGCGGCGCGTCGCAACCAGTGTGACCAGCGCCGTGGAAATCAGCACCATCACCAGCACGATCGCACTGCGCGGTCCCTCGGCCAGGCCCCAACTGCGCGAGGTGGCGCTGAACACCAGCCACGAATGGTCGGTCAGTTCCACCAGCAACGCGTAATGCCCGGCGGAATCGGGCCAGTCTGAGGGTTCAAAGCCCTCGACCCGGCGCTGTGGCCATTTCAGTAGATCCACGAAATCTTCTTGTCCCGAGTAGAAATCGTCGTCCTCGACCACCGGCAAGCCGAAGCGCTCGGGATTGACCGCCCACTCCACGCTGAAGCCACTATCGCCGGCCGTCCGGGCCAGGTTCGGGCGCTGGGCCGGCTCCGCCGCTTCAATCATCCGCACCACCACCGCCACTCTGTCCAGAAGACCAATCTCGCTCAAGGGCGGCCGCGCCCAAACGCCCGCGAGCTGACCAAACAGGGTGTTGAATGCCAGGGCGGTGAGCATCGCGATCACGATGGTCAGGGCGATCCAGCGGGCCACGGTGTCGCGCGGACGAGTCATGAGCGGGTCACGCTGGCGGTGAACTGATAGCCGCCATTGCGCACGGTGCGAATCATCGCCGGGCGCTTGGTGTCGAACTCCAGCTTGCGGCGCAGGCGGCTGACCTGCACGTCGATACTGCGGTCGAACGCGTCATGGCTGTGGCCCCGCGCCAGGTTCAGCAACTGCTCGCGGGTCAGTACGTGCTGTGGGTGTTCGACGAACACCAGCAACAGATCGAACTCGCCAGTGGACAAGGGAATCATCACCTGGTCCGGCGAGCGCAGTTCGCGGCGGGTCAAGTCCAGTTGCCAGCCGGCGAAGCGGATCAGCGGCCGTGAATGATCGCCGAGCGCCGCCGCGCCCTCACCGGCACGCCGTAACACCGCGCGCACCCGAGCCAGCAACTCGCGGGCGTCGAAGGGTTTGCTCAGGTAATCATCGGCGCCCATCTCCAGGCCCACCACCCGATCGCTGAGTTCGCCCATGGCCGTCAGCATGATCACCGGTGTCGCGTAGCGTTGGCGCAGGCGCTGGCACAGCAGCAGGCCGTTGTCCCCCGGCAGCATCAGGTCAAGGATGATCAGGTCGACGGTGTGTTGCTCCAAGGCCGCCCACAGCTGCTCGCCATTGGCCGCGGTCTGTACCGCGTAGCCATGTTGCAGGAAAAATTTCTTCAGCAGTTCGAGGACTTCGAGGTCATCGTCCACAATCAAAAGGTTGCTCACCGGCGGGCATCACTCGGGTTGGTCGAAGCGCCATTCAAAACCATTCGGCACGCCCCGTCATATATTTCAATCGTGCAATAAAGCGTCAAAGGCGCAATAAAACAGACATCTTCGGGCAAACCACGAATGCCAGCATCAGCCTCCCTTTTTTGGAGACTGTGCTTATGCGTGCGCAAACGTATCCCCGACACCTGGCGCGCCAGGCCGTGCTGCTGTTGACCGTGTCTTACCTGACAGGCTGTGCCAGCCCAGCGCCTGCGACGAGCACCACAGGTTGCGCACAGGTCGATTACCCCGTCTACGATCCCGCCGAATCGCTCAACCGCGGAGTGTTCGCGTTTAACCGCACCGTCGATGACTATGCCTTGGCGCCTGTGGCCCGTGGCTACCAACACCTGCCAGAGTTCTTCCAGCAGGGTGTGCATAACTTTTCCAGCAACTTCGGCGAGCCCGAGGTTTTTATCAATGACCTGTTGCAGGGAAACCCGCTGCGTTCCATCAACACGCTGGGACGTTTTGCGCTAAACACCACCGTGGGCCTGGTGGGCGTGCTGGATGTCTCGGGGGCCATCGGCATCCCGCGTCACACCGCCGACTTCGGCCAGACCTTCGGTGTGTGGGGCATTGGCAACGGACCTATCCTCGAGCTGCCGTTACTGGGTACCAGTAACAGCCGGGATGCCGCCGGCAAGGTCTTGGGCTTCCTGGTGGCGCCATTGGGCGACAGCGACACCGTACAAACCCTGGGCACCGTCAATCGGGTGGGAGGCACCGTGGACACCCGCGCGTCATTGCTGCCATTGACCGACAGCCTTCATCAGTTGCCCGACTATTACAGTGCCTTGCGTAACGTGGTCGCCGAGCATCGTGCCGCCTATGTGCTGGAAGGCAAGGAAGGCGCGACAACGTCGTCAGCAAACCGCTGCGCGGAGGGCCGCGGCGATGACTTCTGAAGCCGACTCCTTGTTATTGCAGCGTCAGGTACGCAGGCGCGGCAGCGGCGCTCTGCTGTGTCGTGAAACGCACTTGCAGTTGTCGCCGGATCAACACCAATTGGTACTCAGCCGCTATGTGGAACATTACAGCCCGCAAGGCGTGCGCTGGATCGAGCGCCAGCACCGCATAGCGGTAAGTGATGTGCTGCGCTGGCTGATTGCCCAAGGTGAGCCTTCGGCCACCCGCCTCGATACGACATCATAATTTGACGCAAGACGTTTATGGTTCACGGGAGGACTGGGTTGTAATTTGCGCTGGCCATGACTATGGCCAACCTTCTCAAACGAGGAACTACTCATGCTCACCCCTATCAACAGCTCAGGTGCACACACTAACGCTTGGCAAGTGGATTCGACCGCCTCGACGCGCAAAAAGCGCAGCATCGAAGAACAACCCCGTACCATCGACTTCAGCGGTACGGCCGCCAACGACCGGCGAAAAGGCAGTGGTACGCTGGACAGCCTGGGGCGCGGCAACCTCTTGTAAATGAACCCGACAGGGGCAATGCCCGGACATTTCCCCTGTTGCTTGAACGCATGCCTTGACAAAACACTGACATCCACTGCGCTACGCTACCCAGTCCGCTATTGCCCAGGGCCGTATTCTTCATGCCGCACCCCGACCTGTTGCCCGCCGTACTTGCCGGCCCTTTGCTGCGCCGTCTCGAACCGGGACGCCTGGTGTTATGGCTGGTGGGCAGCCGCCCCCTGGCATTGACGCTGAAACTGAGCTGGATCCAGGAGCAGAATCCACAGACGCTTGAAATCGATCTGGACGCGACACGCTGCCAAGTCGTTCCCGTAGGGCGCGCGGCGTTTATCCACCTGATCGACGTGGCACTGCAAAGTCCTCTGCCCCACGATGTGTCGATTGGCTATGACCTGCTGATCGCGCAAGCCAACGGCACACCGTCCGGCATCGCCGAATGGGCGCCTCATCTGCTGTACGGCAATGCCCAAACCGCGGATTTTGTCCTGCACAGTCGTATCCGTCAGTTGATGCACGGTTCTTGCCGCAAACCCCACCATTACGCCGACGAAGGCCTGCTGTGTGTCGACCGTGTGCTGGCCGAGGCGCGCACGCCCGAACACAGTCCGGCGCTGCTGATGATGAGCGGCGACCAGGTCTATGCCGACGACGTGGCGGGGCCGATGCTGCGGGCAATTCATGGATTGATCGCCCGCCTGGGTCTGTTCGATGAGTACCTGGACGGCGCCGTGGTGGATGACAGCACCCGGCTCTACGATCATCCGGCCAGCTACTACCATCGCGCCGACCTGCTGCCTGCCCTGGAAAGCAACGAGACCTTGCGCGAGCGTTTTTTTGGTGGGGTAAAGAAGCCGATTTTCACCAGTAGCACGGCTGACAATCATCTGGTGACCTTTGCCGAAGTCATGGCGATGTACTTGCTGGTCTGGTCGCCAACCCCCTGGACACTGATCTGCCCGACAGCGCCTCGTCTTGACGACGAAGAACGGGCGCGCTATGCCCGAGAACAGCTGCAAGTGGACCGGTTCCGCGACGGCCTGAATGGAGTGGCCCGGGTGTTCGCCCACGTGTCATGCCTGATGATTTTCGATGACCACGACATCACCGATGACTGGAATCTCAGCGCGCAATGGGAAGCAACCGCTTACGGCAACCCGTTCTCCAAGCGCATCATCGGCAATGCCTTGCTGGCCTACATGCTTTGCCAGGGCTGGGGGAACAACCCGGATGCCTTCGCAGCGCTGCTGAATAAAACCCTGGCCCTGACCACCACGGCCCAGACGCGGGACAACCACCTGGACGCATCCGCCCAGGACGAACTGCTGAGTGAGCTGCTGAAATTCCAGCAATGGCATTACGTACTGCCAACCTCGCCGGCCCTGGTGGTGCTCGACACCCGTACCCGGCGCTGGCGCAGCGAGTTCACGCTCAAGCAACCGTCCGGCCTGCTGGACTGGGAAGCCTTGAGCGAGTTGCAGCACGAACTGCTGGATCATCCGTCGGCCATCATCGTTTCACCGGCGCCGATCTTCGGCGTCAAGCTGATCGAAACCATACAGAAAGTCTTCAGCTGGTGCGGTTATCCGTTATTGGTCGATGCCGAAAACTGGATGGCCCATCGTGGCGCGGCGCAAGTGATCCTGAATATATTTCGTCACTCACGCACACCGGGCAACTACGTGATCCTGTCGGGCGATGTGCATTATTCATTTGTCTACGAAGTGCTGATCCGCCATCGCGATGCCGGGCCGAATATCTGGCAGATCACCAGCAGCGGCATCAAGAACGAGTTCCCCCGCAGCTTGCTCGAATGGTTCGACCGGCTGAATCGCTGGCTCTATTCGCCTCGTTCGCCGCTGAACTGGCTGACACGCCGGCGACGCATGCAAGTGGTGCCACATACCCCGGAACATGCCGAGGCCGGCGAGCGGTTATGGAACAGTGCGGGCGTCGGACAGGTGTTCTTCAACGAACAGGGTCAACCCGAAGCCATTTATCAGCACAATGCCGACGGTTCGCCCAGCACCCGCATGGTAGAGCCACAGTAGGCGCGGTTAGCGCCTCGCCCGCGAATGATGGCACTTTGCCTCGAAACGGCAGGCTCTTTCTCTGTTGCCAAACCTCGTTGTAAAGTACCGCAGCCACGGAGTATCGGCGTTAACACCTGACTGGCCATTTCCGGCCAATACCTTCGCAGGAAGCGCGCAGATGGACGATACATCCGGTAGCCCGTTGAAGAACGAATGCTCCGACCTCAATACAGACATGCTGCATGCCGTCATGGAACTGGTCAGTGACGGTATCTGGGACTGGAACGCCAACACCGGATTCGTCTATCGCAATCCAGGCTGGTACGACATGCTGGGTTATGCCCATCACTCCCTGGAAAATAGCGTCTTCACCTGGGAAAACGTGATTCATCCCGACGATTATCCCCGCGTGATGAAAGCCTTTGACGACTACATCAACCGCCACACCCCGTACTATCAAGCCGAGTATCGTTGCCGCAAGAAGGATGGCACCTGGCTGTGGATCGAAGATCGCGGCTACGTGATCGCGCGCAATGCCGACGGTTCAGTGTCACGGATGGTCGGCGCGCACCGCAGTATCCAGGCGCGTAAACGCTCGCTGGAACAGCTCGAGCGACGCAACCAATCCCTGGAGGCGCTGGTGGCCGAGCGCACCCGTGAATTGTCCCGGGTCAATCAGCAACTGCAGTTGCAACTGGACGAAAATCGCTCGCTGGCGGAACGCGATACCCTGACCCGCATCGCCAATCGCTATCGCCTGGAAAAAGTCCTGCTGGAAGAATGTGACCGCGCCCAACGGTTTCGCCTGCCCTTGTCATTGATTGCCATGGACATCGACGACTTCAAGCCGATCAACGACCGACACGGTCACGCCGTGGGTGACGCCACCCTGTTGCAGGTGGTGGAACGCCTGGAACGCTGCGTAGGCCAGGACGATCTGCTGGCGCGTTGGGGTGGCGACGAGTTCATGCTGATCCTGCCCAAAAGCAGCGTTGAAACCGCGAGGCTGTTGGCCGAACGCATCCGCCAGGAAATCCTCGATTTACCGAGCATCGGTGAGTTCAAGGTGACCTTGAGCCTCGGGGTGGTGCAGCGCCTGGATAACGAGGCGCCCGCCACCCTGATGGCCAGGGCGGACCAGGCGCTGTATCAGTCCAAGGCGGCGGGCAAGAACGCCGTGTCGTCCTGAACCGCTAGCGAACCGGCGGTGCGTACTGAATGCCGCCGTTGTTCCACAAGGCATTCAGCCCGCGCGGGATTTTCAACACGCTGTCCTGGCCGATATTGCGCTCGAACACTTCGCCGTAGTTGCCCACTTGCTTGACGATCTGCACCACCCAGTCCTTGCGCAACTTGAGGTCCTTGCCGTACTCGCCGTCGGCGCCCAGCAACCGTGCTATATCCGGATTCTTGGTGGTCTTGGCTTGCTCTTCGACATTCTGCGAGGTGATACCCATTTCCTCGGCATTGAGCATGGCGAACAGCGTCCACTTGACGATGCTGAACCAATCATCGTCGCCCTTGCGCACCAGTGGACCCAGAGGTTCCTTGGAAATCACCTCGGGCAGCACGATGAACTCCTCCGGGTGCGCCATCTTGATCCGCTGGGCATACAGGCCCGACTGGTCGGTGGTCAGCACATCGCAACGACCGGCTTCCAGGCCCTTGGCACTTTCATCGGCCGTGTCGAAGGTGATGGGGGTGTACTGCATGCCATTGGCGCGGAAGTAATCCGAGACATTCAGCTCAGTGGTAGTACCGGCCTGGATACACAGGGTCGCGCCGTCCAGCTCCTTGGCATGTTTCACCCCCAGTTTGGTGTTCACCAGAAAGCCGATGCCGTCGTAATAGGTCACCCCGGTGAACACCAGGCCCATGCCGGTATCACGGGAGCTGGTCCAGGTGGTGTTGCGCGAGATCAGGTCGATTTCCCCGGACTGCAACGCGGTAAAGCGTTCCTTGGCGGTCAGTTGGCTGAATTTCACTTTCGAGGCGTCGCCGAACAGCGCGGCGGCCACCGCGTGGCACACATCCACATCAATGCCAGTCATCTTGCCCTGGGCGTCCGGCACGCCGAAGCCGGGCAGACCGTCGCTGACGCCGCACTGGATAAAGCCCTTCTTCTGAATCGCGTCCAGCGTCGCCCCGGCCTGAGCGGTACCGGCCAGCCCCAATGCAGTGGCGGCGGCGAGTGCGGCCAAGGTGTTTTTCAGGTTTTTCATGCAAGGCGCTCCCTGTCGATTTTTATTGTTCGGCGCCGAAAAGCCGCGCCGGTTTATAGTATTGCCGCTCAGTATCAACGGCTTTAGGCCTGGCTCACAAACGACGTTTAGGCAAAGGCTCCTTCCGATTTGGAATGAACTCCCATGATTTCAAAACGCTTGACTCCTTCGATGACAGCCCTGCAATGCTTCGAAGCCGCCGCCCGCCACCTGAGCTTCACACGTGCCGCCGAAGAACTGCACCTGACCCAAAGTGCCGTCAGCAAACAAGTGGCCCAGCTCGAGGAAATGCTTTGCCACAACCTGTTCGAACGGGTGCGCCAGCGTTTATACCTGTCGCCAGCGGGTGCCTTGTACTTGGCCGAGGTGCACAAGATCCTGACTCAGGTCGACATCTCCAGCCGCTATATCCTCACCTACGGCGGCGAAACCGAAGTCCTGCGCATCGCCACCCAGCCGACTTTCGGCGACCGCTGGCTGGTCCCCAAGCTCAAGGATTTCGCGGCCAGGCAGCCGAACATTCATCTGGATATCCGCAACGAACTGGAACCGTTCGACGTGTTGCAGGCCAAGGCCGATATCGCGTTTTTCTTCGGCCAGGGCTCGTGGCCGGGAGCGACCTGCATCGAGCTGTTTCGCGAAGTCGTGGTGCCGGTCTGCGCGCCAGGTTTCGTTGCACCGGGCAGCGACGCATCTTCGCGCCATACCCTGCTGCAATGCACCTCGCGACCCGAAGCCTGGCACGAGTGGTTTCTGGAACAAGGCCTGCATTCGCAAAACAGCTACCACGGCCCGCGTTTCGATACGTTCTACATGTGCATTCGCGCAGCGCAATCGGGCTACGGCGTGGCATTGGTGCCGCAGTATCTGGTCACCGAGGAACTGGCCCAGGGTAGCCTGATGATTCCTTGGGACTACGCCATGCCCAGCGCCGGCGCGCACTTTATCGCGCATGCCGAACACGCCGGCGAGATTCCCAAGGTCAAGGCGTTTTTGAGCTGGATGGTGGGATACGTCGCAGCACATCCCGACTTTTAATAATGACCCGGCGACTTTATTTCGTTTGCGGGCACGTGCGGCTCACGGCTTAGATAGGGCACGTTTGCCTTTTTCGAGTCCAGGATCCCATGAGTCGCGAATCCATCAGCCAGTCGATTTCCATCGTCCACCCCATCAGCCTCAGCCACGGTAAAAATGCCGAAGTCTGGGACACCGACGGCAAACGCTATATCGACTTTGTCGGCGGTATCGGCGTACTCAACCTGGGCCATTGCCACCCGAGCGTGGTGGAGGCCATTCGCGAACAAGCCACCCGGCTCACGCACTACGCCTTCAACGCCGCGCCCCATGCGCCCTATATCGAACTGATGAAGCGCCTTACGGCCTTCATTCCGGTGAGTTATCCGGTCAGTGGCATGCTCACCAACAGCGGTGCCGAAGCGGCCGAGAACGCCCTGAAAATCGTGCGCGGCGCAACCGGCCGCACCGCGGTCATCGCCTTTGATGGCGGGTTTCATGGCCGGACCCTGACCACTCTCAATCTCAATGGCAAGGTCGCGCCCTACAAGCAAAAAGTCGGCGTCCTGCCCGGCACTGTGTACCACTTGCCCTACCCCAGCGCGGACAACGGCGTGACCTGCGACGATGCGATCAACGCCATGGAGCGATTGTTCAGCGTCGAGATCGACGTTAATGACATCGCGTGTTTCATCGTTGAGCCGGTCCAGGGTGAAGCGGGTTTCCTCGCCCTCGACAGCCAGTTTGCCAAGGCCCTGCGGCGCCTGTGCGATGAGCGCGGCATTCTGTTGATCGTCGATGAGATCCAGTCCGGCTTTGGCCGCACCGGTCAGCGTTTTGCCTTCTCGCGCCTGGGCATCGAACCGGACCTGATCCTGCTCGGAAAAAGCATCGCCGGCGGTGTCCCGCTGGGTGCCGTGGTCGGGCGCAGAGCGTTGATGGACACCTTGCCCAAAGGCGGATTGGGCGGTACTTATTCCGGCAATCCGATTGCTTGCGCGGCCGCATTGGCCACCCTTGATGTGATGACCGATGCACACTTGCAGGCCTGGGGCGAACAGCAGGAAGGCGCCATCGTCCGGCGCCACGCCGTATGGAAAAGCCAAAAAGTTTCCGCCTACCTGGGCCGCCTGACCGGCGTCGGCGCCATGCGCGGCATCGAGTTGCGGCTTCCCGACGGCGCCCCGGCATCCGCCCAATTGACCCAACTGCTGAGCCTGGCCCGGGATGCCGGTCTGCTGCTGATGCCCAGCGGCAAGAGCCGACATATTGTGCGCTTGCTGGCGCCCCTGACCATTGAGCCTGAGGTGCTGGAGGAAGGCCTGGATATCCTCGAGACATGCCTGCACAGGCTGGATTGAATCAGCGAGACGTGACGCCGTGGGCAGAGTGCCGCCTTGACCTGGTCAGCCTCGCCCCTGAAAATGCCCGACGCTTTTCCCGTCTCCCCCGTTTACTGAAGTAGTGAAATTTCAATGTCCGATTCCCGCACCGAAGAATCCGTAGTCACCTTGCAGTCCAAAGCTGAATACGAAAACGCCATCAATCTTTCACAGCATGTGCCCGCGGCCAAGAGCATCAGTGAAATGGTGCTGGACGCGTTCCACACCTCCAGGGAAAGCGACCAGATCCGCGAATTGCGCGTCGCCATCCGCCAGGCTCATGACGCCTTCGACGATGACAAGGCCTACGAGCTGATGGGCCAGCTCAAGCAACTCAAGGACGCCGAGGCCGCCGACACCGCCGCGCTGGAAGACCTGAGCAGCAAATTCTCGATCAGCCGTATTCTCTCCAGCTTCAAGGACGACCCCGCGTTTCAGGAACTGGTCTACGGCCTGGCCCTCAAGGTCCTGAACCAGACCCACCAGGCCATCAGCAATCCAAGCGGCGGTAAAGGCAAAACCGCGCGGGCGAAGAAGGAAATGGAAGTGTTTGCCATCAGCAAGGACGGCATCAGCGTCACTCTGCCGCTGCGCTCGCCACGCGCCAAACCGAATGTCGACCGTGAGGCGTTTGAATTCCTCGGCTTTACCTTTGTCGGTGAAGGCGATGAAGCTGAGCTTGAAAGCGAGATCTTCGTGGATAACGCCGGTGCCGAACAACCGCTGACCCGCAAGAACATCGTGACCGCGCTGCAACAGCAGACCGCGTTTGATGGCTACAGCATCGCCGCGCAATAACCCAACCCCAGCCCTCGTAGGAGCGAGCTTGCTCGCGAAGATCGTCAACGATAACGCGGGAAACCTGATACCCCGCGACGCTCTCTGGTTTTTCGCGAGCAAGCTCGCTCCTACAGGGTTTCCTGCATCAGGGTGCCTGCCGGCGGCGCTTTCGCAGCCGCCATGAAAAAGCCCCGCGCTTCTCTCGAAGGGCGGGGCTTTTCAATACACCTGCACTCAGTTGGCGTAGGTCAGCAGCAACTCTTTCGGCACCTGGAAATCCAGGGACATCATCACGCTCAAGGCGGTGATGGTGAAGATCGAGAAGACAAACAGCTTGCGCGCCCAGACGGTGTCATCCACCGCCTTGTAGCCGGTCCAGGCCATGTACAACCAGTACATGCCCATGGCGGCGGCGACGGCGAGGTAGCTCATGCCGGCGTAACCACTGAAGGTCAACATCAAGGTCGCCACGAGGAAGGCCAGGATGTAGAGCAGGATATGTTTCTTGGCCACCTGGATGCCACGCTTGACCGGCAATACCGGAATCGACGCAGCCAGGTAGTCATTGAAGCGAAAGATCGCGATGGCGTAAGAATGCGGCATCTGCCACAGGCTGAACATCACCAGTAGCACCAGCGCAGCCATGTCGAAGCTATTGGTCACAGCCACATAACCAATCACCGGTGGCATCGCCCCCGACAGACTGCCCACCAGCGTGCCGTGAACCGACTTGCGCTTGAGGTAGAGACTGTACAGGCCAACGTAGATGACAAACCCGATGACGGCAAACAGCGCCGCCAGTGGGTTGGCCACCTTGTACAACAACACGACGCCGGCGACGCCCAGGAGGGTCGCGAAAACCAGCGCCAGTTTCAGGGATACAAGCCCCTGAACCAGCGCACGGTTCTTGGTGCGCTCCATCTTGATGTCGATGTCGCGGTCGATGCAGTTGTTGAACACGCAACCGGAAGCCACCACAAGGGAAGTGCCGATCATTGCCGCCAGGAAGATGGCCAGATCGACATGCCCCTTGGAGGCCAGGAAGAAGCCGCCTGCCACAGAAAGCACGTTACCGAAAATGATCCCCGGTTTGGTGATTTGGATAAAGTGCTTAAGCGACATCGGGTCTTACCTCACTTCGCCATCATGTAGGTGTGGATGCTGAACATGATCCACAACGACAGGCCAACCAGCAGCAGGATCACGATCGCCGTGAACACAAATGCGATCACGTTGTTACGCTGCGCCTGGGAGCGATCCAGGTGCAGGAAGTAATACAGGTGAACGATCACCTGGATTACTGCGAACAACAGCACGATGGCCAGTGTCATGGTCTTCGGCAGGGTCGGGTACATCACCAGGCCGAACGGGATAACAGTCAGGATCACCGACAGGATGAAGCCGATGGCGTAAGACTTTACGCTGCCGTGGCTCGCATCATGGCTGTCATGGGAGTGTGCATTAGCCATTACAGAGTCCCCATCAAGTAGACAACGGTGAAGACGCAGATCCAGACCACGTCCAGGAAGTGCCAGAACAGGCTCAGGCAGCTCAGGCGGGTCTTGTTGGTCGACGTCAGGCCATGCTTGTTGACCTGATACATCATGATCGCCATCCAGATCAGACCGGCGGTCACGTGCAGGCCGTGAGTCCCGACCAGGGTGAAGAACGCCGACAGGAAGCCGGAACGGCTAGGACCGTAGCCTTCGGAGATCAGCAAGTGGAACTCGTTGATCTCCATGGCGATAAAGCCAAGGCCGAGCAGGAAGGTCAGGCCCAGCCACTTCAGCACGCCCGCCTTGTTGCTACGGAAGAACGCCAGCATGGCAAAGCCGTAGGTGATCGAACTGAACAGCAGCAAGGCGGTTTCGCCGAGTACATAATTCAGCTCGAAGATGTCGTGGCCCGACGGGCCACCCGCAACGTTGTTTACCAGTACCGCGTATACCGCGAAGATCGACGCAAACAGGATGCAGTCGGTCATCAGGTAGAGCCAGAAACCGTAGACGGTCATCTCGCCCGCGTCGTGGTGGTCATCGTGCCCATGGTCATCGACATGGGCGTGTCCAGCATTGGTCACTAAGTTCGACATGGTTTAAGCCTGTTCCAACGAGGTTTCAACACGGTTGGCCGGAATCTTTTTCTCGGCCACCAGGCGAGCGTGCTGCTCGGCTTCGATGCGCTCGATCACGTCGACCGGCACCATGTAGCCCTGATCGTCACGCGCGGCGTGGATCACGAAATAGATCACGGTGCCAGCCAGGCTTGCGATCGCCAGCCACCAGATGTGCCAGATCATCGCGAAACCGAAGACCGTCAACAGCGCGCCCATGACCACACCAGTCGCGGTGTTGTTAGGCATGTGGATCGGCGAGTAGCGCGTCGGTTGCTGGTACGCAGTACCGTTTTCCTTGGCTTCGGTGAACGGATCGATAGTCTCGGCTTTCGGCAGCACGGCGAAGTTGTAGAACGGTGGTGGCGACGAGGTCGACCATTCCAGGGTGTGAGCATTCCATGGATCGCCCGACACACATTCGTTCTGCTTGCGGTCACGGATACTGACGTACAGCTGGATCAACTGGCAGGCAATACCCACGGCGATCATCACCGCGCCGAACATGGCAACGTACAGGTACGGTACCCACTCCGGGTTGGTGGTGGCGTTCAGGCGACGGGTCATGCCCATGAAGCCCAGTGCGTAGAGCGGCATGAACGCGACGAAGAAGCCGGAGATCCAGAACCAGAATGCAGCCTTGCCCCAACCTTCGTGCAGCTTGAAGCCGAACGCTTTCGGGAAGTAGAAGCTGAAACCAGCGATGTAACCGAATACCGCACCACCGATGATCACGTTGTGGAAGTGCGCGATCACGAACAGGCTGTTGTGCAGGACGAAGTCAGCACCCGGAATGGCCAGCAGTACGCCGGTCATGCCGCCGATGGCGAAGGTCACCATGAAGCCCAGGGTCCACAGGACCTGGCTGGTGATACGCAGGCGGCCGTGGTAGATGGTGAACAGCCAGTTGAATAGCTTCACCCCCGTCGGGATCGAAATCAGCATCGTCGCCAGGCCGAAGAAGGCGTTGACGCTGGCCCCCGAACCCATGGTGAAGAAGTGGTGCAGCCAAACCATGAAGCCCAGTACCGAGATCGCGCCGGAAGCGTAGATCATCGAGTGGTGGCCAAACAGACGCTTGCCGGAGAAGGTCGAGATGACTTCGGAGAAAATCCCGAACGCCGGCAGGATCAGGATGTACACCTCAGGGTGACCCCAGGCCCAGAACAGGTTGACGTACATCATTGGATTGCCACCAAGTTCATTGGTGAAAATGTGGAAATCCATGTAACGGTCAAGCGTCAGCAAGGCCAAGGTAGCGGTCAGGATCGGGAACGAAGCCACGATCAGCACGTTGGCCCAGGTGCAGGTCCAGGTGAAGATCGGCATGTCCATCAGCTTCATGCCAGGGGTACGCATTTTCAGCACGGTGGCCAGGAAGTTGACCCCCGTCAGCGTTGTCCCCAGTCCTGATAGCTGTAGCGCCCAGATGTAGTAATCCATCCCCACGCCCGGACTGTATTGCAGCCCCGACAACGGCGGATAGGCCACCCAACCGGTCTTGGCGAATTCGCCGACGCCCAGGGACAGGTTGATCAGCACGACGCCGGAAACCAGCAGCCAGAAGCTCAGGGAGTTGAGGAACGGGAACGCAACGTCACGCGCACCGATCTGCAGCGGCACTGCAAGGTTCATCAGGCCGGTGAAGAAAGGCATCGCCATGAAGATGATCATGATCACACCGTGGGCGGTGAAGATCTGGTCATAGTGCTCAGGCGGCAGGTAGCCAGGCGAACCCTCGGTGGCCATGGCCAACTGGGTACGCATCATGATGGCGTCGGCAAAACCACGCAGCAGCATGACCATGGCGACGATGATGTACATCACGCCGATTTTCTTGT
Organism: Pseudomonas sp. GQ91; assembly: GCF_059758795.1. NCBI lineage: Bacteria > Pseudomonadati > Pseudomonadota > Gammaproteobacteria > Pseudomonadales > Pseudomonadaceae > Pseudomonas > Pseudomonas sp. GQ91. The sequence goes on along the minus strand of NZ_JCAXED010000012.1, from coordinate 176,533 downwards.
GGTCGACCGACGTCAGCCACTCGGTCCACAGATAGGTCCACTTCTTGAAGTAGGTGATTGCCGCAAACAGTGCCAGACCACCCAGCGCGATCATGGCGATGGTCACCATCACGATCGGCTCGTGGAACGGGACCGCTTCCCAACTTAATTTACCAAACATCGTTTACTCCTCTGCCCCGGCAGCTGAATGCGAATTTGCGTCCGTCCCTTGCACAGCAGCCACTTCTTTCTTCTCGTGCTTGACCGGCTTGCCTGGTTTCATCCCTTCATACTTATCGATGATTTTCTGAAACAGGTCCGGCGTGTACGAGGAGTACAGCTCTACAGGGTTGTTCTGGCTTGGCTTGGCAAGGGCTTCGTATTCAGCTTGTTCAAGCTGTTTTGGTGAGCTCTTGGCTTCTTTTACCCAGGCGTCGAATGCTTCCTGAGTGGTGGCGATTGCTTTGAATTTCATGCCGGTAAAGCCCGCGCCACTGTAGTTGGCGGAGATACCATCGAGCTCTGCGTTCTGGTTGGCAATCAGGTGCAGCTTGGTCTGCATGCCCGCCATCGCGTAGATCTGACCACCCAGGCCCGGGATGAAGAACGAGTTCATCACCGCGTCAGAGGTCACTTTGAAATTGATTGGGGTGTTGGCCGGGAACACGATCTTGTTCACGGTCGCGATGCCCTGGTCGGGATAGATGAACAGCCACTTCCAGTCCAGCGCGACCACTTCGATGGTGATCGGCGGCACGTCGGATTCCAGCGGACGGTAAGGGTCCAGCTCGTGGGTCGACTTATAGGTGATGTAACCCAGGGCGATGATGATGAGTACAGGTACCAGCCACACCGCGATTTCAATCTTGGTGGAGTGCGACCACTTCGGCGCGTAGGTGGCCTTGGTGTTGGACGCGCGGTATTTCCAGGCGAACGCGAAGGTCATCACGATCACGGGCACCACGACCAACAGCATCAGCAGGGTGGCGGTGATGATCAGGTTGCGTTGATCCAGGCCGACCTGTCCCTTAGGGTCGAGCAACGTCCAGTTGCAGCCTCCCAGCAATAGCATGCCGAAAAGCGGCAATAAGCCTAGTAATCGGGTGTACCTGTTTTTACTCATCTCACGACCTCTAAAGCAGCTTGCGCAATGCAGTTGGGTTTTGATCGCCAACACTTCACCCTGCCAAGGGTTGGCATTTCTCTTCGATTGAATAAGGGCCTGCCTGGCGCGTCATGCGCTGAACGACACGTCCAGGTTTAGCAGTGAGTTCTTATTCGAATTCGTGGGTCAAAGGCCTTGTTACAGACCAATTCCATTTGGTGCGGATAGTTGAAAGGCTGCCGGCACCGGGGTCGCATGAAGCAAGATTCTCGCCTCTCGACCGCCCTATTTTGCTCAGGGTTGAGCAGCACCGGACACTCAGTGCGGGCGATTGTAGTTAGCTAGCGATGTATAAACCATGACTTATAAAGAAATAATTTTTATCGTTTCCAACAATAATCCTGCACCATTCCCGCGAAGGTGCGGGATCTTATCGCGTTTGATTCTCAACAAAAACCCCAAAAAATGCCGTGCTATTAGCCATTCTGTCGCACCCAGGGGCCTCTTCCGCTCCTCCTCAAACCCATTCAAGCCCCCTGAAAACAAGGCATTCAGACATCATCCACAGATGTGAACATCACGCCGTGCGCGGCGTGGGCCAGACGCTGAACTGACAGGCTGAACCGCCGAATCGAGGCACAATTAATCTGCAGGGCAAGCGATGGGAAACGTCCTGCGACGACCTCAGTGTGACAACGTGTCGCACGTTGTGGCGCGCCAAACTTGTCCGGCGTCACGGTCCTTTCACAAAACCGCCGCAAACAAAAACGCCCCGACCTTGCTCATGCAAGATCGGGGCGCCGGGTATCGGTTCAGGCGTGGTTTTTACGGTTACGGTAAATGCCCAGGGGAACCAGGATCACCGTCAAGATAAACGCTACCAGCGCCCATTGGGCCAGGGACAGGCCGAGCACCGGCGGGTACGGCGTGCTGCAGAAGCCGTCGACCTGAAAGCCCAGAGGGAAAATCTTCGCCAGGGGCAGGTCATCGACAATCGGTTGCAGTACATCGACACCACAACTGATGGCGGGATAGAACTGGGTATAGACATGATGCCCGGCGGCGGCCACGCCGCCCAAAGCGCTGAGCACCACCAACCCTTCAAATACGCTGACGCTGCGCTGGGTACGCATCGCGGCGCCAATAAAGGCAAACAGGGCAATCAACAGCAAGGCGTAGCGTTGCAGGATGCACAGCGGGCACGGCGCTTCGCCCAACACCACCTGCATGTAAAGCGCCCCGCCGATCAGGGCCAGACAGATAATACCCAGCAACACCAGGAAACGCCGCTCGCGTCCCAACCGCATTTCGTCACTCATGCCCATTTCCTTGCCTGATAATCGTTATGCCAATGACCGCAAGTTTACACGCAGGAAGTGAAAATTTAGCAGCCGGCCGTGCGAGGTTAGGCAGAACGGGTTAACTCCACATTAATCTGTCGGTGGTCTTGAAGACCCCATCGCGAGCAAGCCCGCTCCCACATTTTGAATGTATTCACAAATCAAAATGTGGGAGCGGGCTTGCTCGCGATGGGGCCGGTGCGGTTTTAGACCTCAGCCACTCATTCCAGCGCCGCAGCCGGGCCGAAGAACTCGTAGCGGCTTTGCTTTTCAGGCACGCCGAGAGCCTTGAGGTGACGCTTGATGGCGGCCATGAAACCTTTTGGCCCCAGGAAGTAAGCATCCACGTCACGCTGCTCGGGCAACCATGCCGCCAGTTGTTCCTGGCTGAGCAAACCGATCTTGTCCGCTGCCGGGCTGACACCGTCGTCCTCGGCGTAGCAATAGAAACGCGTCAGTTGCGGATGACGCTCGGCCAATCCATCGACCCAGTCACGAAACGCATGCACACCGCCGTTGCGCGCGCAGTGGATAAAGTGCACCGGACGCTCGGTGGCCAGGGCCGCTTCCAGCATCGGCAAGGTCGGTGTGATCCCCACGCCGCCACTGATCAACACCAGCGGTTTGTCGCTGGCCGCCAGGGTGAACTCGCCCGCTGGCGGAAACAGATCGATACTCGCCCCGACCTGCAACTGGTCATGCAGGTAGTTGGACACCCGCCCACCGGCTTCGCGCTTGACGCTGATACGGTACTGGCCCGAATCGGTGCGGGCCGACAATGAATAGTTGCGGCGCACTTCTTCGCCCTCCAGCAGCAGTTTCATGCCGATGTACTGGCCAGGCTCCGCCGCCAGGATCGGGCCGTTATCCACAGGCGCAAAGTAGAAGGACGTGATTTCACTGCTCTCTTCGACGCGCTTGACCAACGTGAACGCCCGCGCCCCGCGCCAGCCGCCCACGGCTTGCGCCTTTTCTGCATAGATCGCCGCTTCAGCGCCGATCAGGATGTCTGCCAACTGGCCATACGCCGCGCCCCAGGCGCTCATCACTTGCGGCGTGGCGATTTCACTGCCGAGCACTTCGGAAATCGCCCGCAGCAGGCAACTGCCGACGATCGGGTAATGCTCCGGGAGGATTTGCAAGGCCACGTGTTTGTTGATGATTTTGGCCACCAGATCCCCCAGTTGATCCAACTGGTCGATGTGCCGCGCATACATCAGTACGCCGTTGGCCAACGCACGGGGTTGGTCGCCGCTGGCCTGATGCGCCTGATTGAACAGCGGTCGCACCTCGGGGTATTCGGACAACATCATCCGGTAGAAGTGAGTGATCAGCGCTTCGCCGCCGCTTTCCAGCAGCGGCACGGTGGACTTGATGATGGTACGGTCTTGAACGCTAAGCATAGGGAGACTCCTGAGCTTTTTGGGCTTCTGAATAATTACCCTGTACCACTCAGTATTCGTGCCAACTAATAACTGCTTATTTATTAGTAGGTTAAGATTAAGATAGTCAATATGACCTCACACACTTTATAGTCATAACGACTACAAGGAGTCATTATGACTGCACATTCCCTGCTCACCACCTTGCTGCCGCTGGTCGCCGACCTGTCCCGCGAATTGCCGGAAGGCGAACGTTACCGGCGCCTGCTGCAAGCCATGCGCGCCCTGTTACCCTGCGATGCCGCCGCGCTGCTGCGTCTGGACGGTGAATGGCTGGTGCCGCTGGCGGTGGACGGCTTGAGCCCGGACACCCTCGGGCGGCGCTTCAAAATCAGCGAACACCCGCGCTTCGAGGTATTGCTGAGCAGCGCCGGCCCCACGCGATTCGACACTGACAGCAGCCTGCCCGATCCCTACGACGGCTTGGTCGCGGGCCTTCACGGCCACCTTGAAATCCATGACTGCATGGGATGCCCGCTGTTTATCGACGACCGGCCCTGGGGCCTGCTGACCCTGGATGCGCTGGACACCGAACGCTTCGAGCGCATCGAACTGGAAGCCCTGCAAGCTTTTGCCAGCCTCGCCGCGGCCACCGTCAATGTCGCAGAGCGCATCGAACGCCTGGCTTTGCGGGCCGAAGACGAGCACCAGCGCGCCGAGATTTATCGCCAGGCCAGCGGCCAGCAGCACAAGGAGATGATCGGCCAGAGCAAAACCCACAAGCGCCTGGTGGAAGAAATCAAACTGGTGGGCGGCAGCGACCTGACCGTGTTGATCACGGGTGAAACCGGGGTCGGCAAGGAGCTGGTAGCCCAGGCCATCCATGCCGCCTCGCCGCGCGCGGAAAAACCGATGATCAGCCTCAACTGCGCGGCGCTGCCGGAAACTCTGGTGGAAAGCGAACTGTTCGGCCACGTACGAGGCGCCTTTACCGGCGCGCTGAACGAGCGGCGCGGCAAGTTTGAACTGGCGAACGGCGGTACATTGTTTCTCGATGAGGTCGGGGAACTGTCGCTGTCGGTCCAGGCCAAGCTGTTGCGGGTGCTGCAAAGTGGACAATTGCAACGCTTGGGCTCGGACACCGAGCATCGAGTCGACGTGCGCCTGATCGCGGCCACCAACCGTGACCTGGCCGCGGAAGTGCGCACAGGGCGTTATCGCGCGGATTTCTATCACCGCTTGAGCGTGTACCCGCTGCAGGTCCCGGCCCTGCGCGAGCGCGGTCGCGACGTGTTGCTGCTGGCGGGTTTTTTCCTTGAGCAGAACCGCTCCCGCATGGGCCTGGGCAGCCTGCGCCTGACCAGCGACGCCCAGGCAGCGTTGTTGGGGTATGCCTGGCCGGGCAATGTGCGGGAGCTGGAGCACCTGATCGGCCGCAGCGCCTTGAAGGCGTTGGGCAACTGCCGGGACCGGCCAAAGATCCTCAGCCTGAGCGCTGCGGACCTGGACTTACCCAATGCCGCCGCACCGCGAATCGAGGAGCCAAGCGAAACGCCCGCGGTGACCGGCGACTTGCGCCTCGCCACCGAAAACTATCAACGGCAGGTCATACAAGCGTGCCTGGAACGTCACCAGCACAACTGGGCCAGCACCGCCCGCGAACTGGGCCTGGACCGCGCCAACCTGGGACGAATGGCCAAGCGCCTGGGCCTGAAGTAACCCCGATCAACAAATGGGGTACGGGCTTGTGTGGGAGCAAGCCCACACATTAAATCTGCTTCGGCTTACAGAACGTATTCACTGGCACGACGACACGGGGTTTGCGAAACACCAGCACATTGCCCAGCATCACCAGCACCAAGCCGGCCAACGCCGGGGCGGTCCATTGATAGCCTTCGACCAGTGCCGACACATTCAGCGCCACCACCGGGAACAACACCGTGCAATACGCTGCACGCTCCGGCCCCATGCGGCCGACCAGCGTCAGGTAGGCGGTAAAGCCAATCACCGAGCCCGGAATCACCAGGTACAGCAGCGAACCGATGTAGCGACTGTTCCACTCCATGTCGAAGGGAATGCCTTGCACGACGCAATACAGTGCCAGCATCGACGCCCCGTACGCCATGCCCCAGGCATTGGTGGTCAAGGGCTTGAGCCCGGCTTTCTGTTGCAGGCTCGACAGCATGTTGCCCGCCGAAAAACACATCGTGCCCACGAGCGCCAACCCCAGGCCGAGCCAGGTGTGCGGACTGGCGGTGTGCCCCGCCAGTTCCGGCCAGAACAGCAAACCGAGACCAGACAATCCGAGACCACCGCCCATCACCACATTGCGTGCGACTTTCTGGCCCAGGAACAGCCGGGCATTCAACGCATTCCACAGCGTCGCGGTGGAGAACACCACGGCCACCAGACCGCTGGGAATCCACTGGCTGGCCGTGAGAAAGCACATGAAGTTCACGCAAAACAGGCATAAGCCCTGGGCCAGGCAGATCAGATGGCCGCGACGGTTCATCACCTGCAACTTGCGGCTGAGCACCAGCAGCACAAACAGCAGCAGCGCCGCCAAGGCAAAGCGATAGACGATTGACGCTTCAATCGCCACCACGCCCAATTGCCACTTGAGGGCAATCCAGGTGGTGCCCCAGATCAGCACGGTGAGTAAATACAGCGAAAGGTTCATGGCGCACTCCGGAGGTTGAAGCACAGTCTCGCCCCGCCATGGCCCCGCGCACTTGCAGATTCTTGCGCTTTTATCGTCGCGCGGGCGCACAGCGTCGGTTACCGGGAGTAGGATGCAAAGCGTCGGAGAGAACCCACATGCCAGCACTGGACAACCTGCAAGTCTTTCAAGCCCTGAACCGCTCGCCGAATGCTCGCCTGGAGCTAAGCGCCGAACTCGGTGATGGCCTGTCCGCGGCGTTATGGAGCAACCACCACGACGCACAGGCCTATGAAGCGCCCAGCCATCACACGCTGTCCTGCTACGTCAGCGGCGGCACCGGCACTTTCAGGCGTGACCAGCCAGACACCAAGGGCGGCCCCGACAAGCTGTGCATCCTGCCCGCCGGACACCAGTCGGCGTGGGTGATCAACGGCGAGATTCGCCTGGCTCACGTGTACATCAGCCCGCAACAGTTTGATTTGGGGTGCGTCACCCTGCTCGATCGGGAACCACGGGCGCTGCAACTGCGCGAAAGCACCTTTCTCGAAGACGCCCGGCAGGCCCGGCGCTTTCATCAACTGATCAGCCTGAACTGGCAGGAACCCGCCGAACGCCTGCTGACCAGCAGCCTGGCCTTTGAGATGCTCAACCACACCTTGCTCAGCCAGGTGGGCCTGCGCGAAGGGTTGCGCTTGAAAGGTGGCTTGGCCACGCACCAGCGCCGGCAGTTGATGGAGTTCATCGACCAGCAACTGGCCGAGCCCATCAGCCTGGGGCAACTGGCGGGGTTGTGTGCCTTGTCCGAATACCACTTCGCGCGGATGTTTCGCACCAGCTTTGGCTTGCCGCCCCATCAATATCTGCTGGCCCGGCGCCTGACCCGCGCCCAGGCGATGCTACGCGATGGTTCATTACCGCTAGGGGAAATTGCCTTGGCGTGCGGATTCTCCAGCGCCAGCCACTTTACCAACCGGTTTCGCCAGGCACTGGGCGCGACGCCGGGGCAATACCGGCAGGCGTTCCGCTGAACCTCAACTTAAACCTGAACACCTCACGGTAGGAGCATAGGTATCTACACAACGTTGTCTCAACGCTTAAATCCAAGCAGATAGGGCTGTTGTGGCAAGCGGGCTTGTCCCGCGCGGGGCTGCGAAGCAGTCCCAGTAAGCCGAATGCGGTGTATCAGATACTCCGTAGCGGCTGGTTTTAGGGCTGCTTCAGCCCAACGCGGGACAAGCCCGCTCGCCACAGGAAAATTCGTCAGTTTCTGAAAGTTGTGTAGATACCTATGCTGTAGGAGCGAGGGCGCGCCAGGCCTAGGCGCCCCCCTCGCCCCTACACAGGATGATCGCCAGCCGGTCTTCCAGGGCTTTGATCCGCGCGCCTGCGACCACATAGTTGTTGGTCAGCATCGAGAACACTAACCGCCGCCCTTCGGCATCGGTGATGTAACCGCTCAATGACGAAACCCCGCCCATCGATCCCGTCTTGGCATGCAGGTTGTTTTGCGCCGGTGTTTCCCGCAGTCGATAACGCAGGCTGCCGCCAATCAGGCGTTTCGGGTTACCGGCGACAGGCAGCGCGTCATGCCAGGTGTTGAACCAGGGTTGCTTGCTTACGGCCACTAACAGATCAGTGAAACTCTGCGCCGAGAGCAGATTGCGCCGAGACAACCCGGAACCGTCTACCTGGCTCAAGGTCGCCGGGTCCAGGCCCTGGCGTTGCATGAAGTCGGCAACAGCCGCCACGCCCGCGGCCGCCGTGCCGGCATTCGCCTGCTTGCGGCCCATGGCCTTGAGCAGCGCTTCGGCCATGCTGTTGTTGGAGAGCTTGAGCAATGGCCTGATCAGTTCCTGCAAGGGTGCCGATTGGTGCTCCGCCAACACCCTCGCCGTCGCTGGGCTGACAGCGCCAATCACGCGCTTGCCCTGAACCGTGATGCCTTGCTCGGCCAATGCCCGTTCAAACAGATTGGCCACCAGTTGCGTCGGCTCCCACACGCTGACCCATTGGCGACTTTGCGTGCCCGGCTTCAGCGTGCCACTGAGGCGTAACAGGTTAGTGCCGTGCTGGCGATTGAGTCCGAAGCTGTTGCCCGCACCGCTGACCGCCCGGCTATTGACCTGCACGTAATCGGTAGCGGGGCTGATGGTGACACTCACGGGTTGACCGACCGCTAGCGGTGCCCTCGCCGTAACGGTCAGGGTGCCCGCATCAAAATCCGTATTGGGCGACACGGTCAGCGCCGAAATCTGCGCGCCGTAGTACTTGTCCTCGTCGTCATGGGCCCAGTCGAGGCCCAGGCGCTCGGCATCGAAAAATGTGTCATCGAACACCAGGTCGCCCTGGATCTGCTGGATGCCCTGCCCCGCCAGGTTCGCCGCCAGCGCCTGGTAATCCGCCCACTGAATGGTCGGATCACCCAGGCCGCGCAAGTACAGGTTACCCACCAACCGCTCGCCCTGACGGCTGCCGTTACTCAACAGTTGCGTGGAAAACCGATACTGCGGCCCCAGCACATCCATCGCCGCGGCGGTGGTCAGCAGTTTCAGGCTGGAGGCCGGAATCAGCCGCGTGCGTGGATTGTGCTGGTACAAGGTGCTGCCACTGCGGGCATCGCGCACCATCAGCGACACGCTGGCGCCAGCCAGGGCCGGGTCTGCCAGCAACTGGTCCAACGCCTGTTCGGTGGTGTTCGACGTCGTGGCGCAACCACCCAACAACAGCCCCAAGCCCACCAGCAGTGCGCCGGTGTGTATCCATTGTCCCAACCGCATCGGTGTTCCCTGGCAATCATCAAAAACCGCAACGCTAGCAGCTCTGGCCGCCAGCGTCATTGCCGGGTTTCGCCATTCAAGCCCCATCAGAACTCAAGAGTGCTCGAGAGCGAGACCTGTCGCGCATCGCCCATGGACACAAACAGGCGGCTGACGGCCGAGGTGTAGTAGGTGCGATCGAAGAGATTTTTCACGTTGAGCTGAAACTTGACCTTCTGTCCTTCGATCCGCGTGTCATAGGTGGCGAAGGCATCGGCCACGGTGTAGCCCGGCAAGTCGAAGCTGTTGAGGGCATCGCCGGCACGTTCGCCGACATAACGGGCGCCGGCGCCGATCCGCAACTGGTCGCCGCCGACTATCGTGCCGAAGTCATACACCGCCGACACCGAGCCGGAATTTTTCGCCACATTCTGCAGACGCTTGCCCTTATAGGCCGGGTCCTCGGTCACTTCGGCATCGGTGTAGGCGTAGCTGCCGATCAGGCTCCACTGGTCGCTCAATTGCCCGCTCAGGTCCATCTCCAGTCCACGCGAGCGCACCTTGCCGGCCACGCTGTAGACCGATGTCGCGCCTTCACCGATAGACACCAGCACATTGCGCTTGTGGATATCGAACAAGGCCGCGCTGGCGGTGATGCGACCCGGCAGATCGAACTTGGCCCCCAGTTCCCAGGACTTGGACTCCTCCGGGTCGATGCTGCCGTCGATCACCGTTTTGTTGTCCAGCGGGGCGATGGTGGAGTTGGGCTTGAAGGACTCGGTGTAGCTGCCGTAGAACGACAACGCCTCGGTATAGCGATACACCAGGCCGGCGCGGGGCACCCATTTCTGGCCATTGCTGTCGGTGTTGGCGGTGAACGGGCGGCCCTTGCCTGCGTATTGGTCGTACATCTGGAAACGCGCGCCGCCCACCAGAATCCACTGATCGGTGAGGTGAATAGCGTCCTGGAAGAACACCGAATCACTGCGCAACAGATCAGTCTGGTTGCTGTCCGGTGCGCTGACGTTGCTACCCGCCACTTCGCGGCCATAGACCGGATCGGTGTAGCTGAAAGTACTGCGGCTGGCCTGGCGGATCAGGTCGGCACGGTGGATCTTGCGGTACTCGTCATCCACGCCGAACACCAGGTCATGGCGCATGCCAGCCACGTCCACCTTGCCCTCAAGACTGACCGTGGTGAAGCGGTCGGTGGTCAGGGCGCCCTGGGTGCCATCCATGCTGCGCGTCAGGGTGCCGTCGTTGTTGACCTTGCTCACCCGCACCTGGCTGGCATCGTAGGTTTCGCGGTTCCAGCTGTAGCCGAAGTGGGCTTTCCAGTCGTCATTCAGCGCATGATCGGCTTCCACGCGATACAGATCGGAACGCCCTTCCATGTTATTGAACGGCTCGTCCAGACGACGTGTGGCCGGGATGTCGAGGGGATGATTGGTCTTCGGATCGATGGCCGTGCCACGGTCGAACGGCGAGAGAAATTCGCGATGTTCGTAGGCAAAGAGCAATTGCGTGTTGTCGCCGTACCAGGCAATGGACGGTGCGATCAGGCTTTCACGGTAAGTGCCGAAGTTGCGCCAGTAATCTTCATCGGCGTGATCGAGGATCAAACGATAGGCCAGGCCGCTGTCGCCCATCGGGCCGGTGGTGTCGAGGTTGCCGCCACTGCCGTGCTTGCCCTCGCCAAAGGTAGAACCGCGCACGGTGAGCGCGGTGGACTGGGTCAGCTCGGGCTTTTTGCTGACAATGTTGATCACCCCGCCTGGGTCCTGGATGCCGTACAGCAGCGAGGCCGGGCCCTTGAGCACTTCGACCCGTTCGGCGCTTTCGTTCAGCGCCCGGCCCTGCACCACCGGCATGCCGTCACGCATGACCGAGCCGTTACGGTTGCCACCAAATCCGCGCAACATTACCGCGTCCTGGGTGCTGCCCAGGGTATTGGACTGGGTAATGCCACTGATATTGTTCAAGGCGTCATCCAGGTTACGCGGCAGTTGGTCACGCATCACTTGGGCCGGCACCACATTGACGCTCTGCGGCGTTTCCAGCAGCAGGCCCTGGGAGCGCATCACCGAACTGGTTGGCGGCGGCTGATAGCTGGTGCTGTCCTGCTGCGGGTTGACCGCGCTGATGGTGGTGGCGCCAAGGTTCAGCGCGCCAGCGCTGGGTAGCGGTTCGAGGGCCAGGGTGCGGGCGTCGATCTGGCGGAAGGTAAAGCCGGAGTTGCCCAGTAACCGCTGCATGGCCTGGGTCGCGCTCATTCGCCCGCTGACCGCCGGGGCCTTGAGGTCGTAGGGCGTTTCGTCGGTGTAGACCACGCTGATACCGGTCACGCGGCTGAAGTCACTCAATGCCTGCGGCAACGGTTTGGCCTGGAGTGCGAAGCTGAATAGCGCGCTTTGCTGTTGCGTCTCTGCCGCCTGCGCCACGCTGAGGGGCAACAACACGGGCGCGCACATGCTCAGGAAAGAAGCCCCCAGCCACTGTTTAACCGAACCGCCTGTCGCTGACTTTACCCTGGACTTCATGCTTGAGAACCCGTGTGGAGAACACTGTTAATGCGAATTGATCGCAGTTTCAAGCACTACACGGTTGGGCCTTGGGTTTACCTCAGCACACTCTTCAAATTATTTTAACGCGTGCTGTTCAGACTAAGCCTTAGCGCACCACGATCAGCCGGCCCAGCACACTGTGCTGTTCAAACCCGAGCACCGCTTGCAGTGCGTTGAGTACCGCCTGCGGGTCTTTGCTCGGGAAGCTGCCGCTGACCCGACGGGCGCCGAGTTCATCATTGAGCAGCAGGATGCGACCGGGGTAATAGCGTCCCAGGTCATTGATCACGTCGACCAACGGCGTTTTGTAATAGTTGAGCCAGCCGTCGCGCCAGGCCAACCGCGACTCGCTGTCCACAGCCTGCAGGGTCTCGGCACGACCGTCGGCGTAGGCCACCTGCTGGCCGGCGCCGAGGATTTGTCGAGCACCCTGCTTGGATGGCGTGACGCCGACCCGCCCGGACAACACCGTCACCTCAGCGCCAGCTGGCTGCAGACGCACTTCAAATTGCGTGCCCAGCACCCGCGCCTCACCACTGCCAGCTTGCACCACAAAGGACGCGCCGGTATGCGTCACATTGAAAAAACCCGCGCCACGGCGCAGTTGGATATGGCGCTCACCGTGACGGAAATCCACCGCAATGGCGCTGTCGGCATCCAGGGTGACTTGGCTTTGATCCGCCAGGGTCACGGTTCTGATTTCCCCCGGCGCAGTGACGTAATCAGCGCCCAGGTCATCGAGCCAGCGCTGCGGCTGCCAGCCCGCCCCCACCGAAACCATCAGCAACAGACACGCGGCCATGGCCATGGCGGCAGGCCAGCGGCGCGCACGGGTACGTTTCGCCGCGTGCATGGCGTTCAAGTAACCCTGCAGGGCCAAGGCGTCTTCATCCGCCAGTTTGCTCGCTGGCACTTCGCTCAATTCCCATAGCACTTGGGCCTGTGCGTACGCCTCGACATGCGCGGGGTCGGCGCGCAGCCAGCGACTGAAGGTGGCCTGGTCGCCACTGCTGGGCTGATCGTGGAGCAGGCTGAGCCAGGCCAAGGCGGTCTGCTCCTGAGCGGGCGTCGGGGTGACGCGGTCAGTGTTGATCACGGTGCTTTCCCTGGCGAGCGCGGCGCGCAGGGTTCACGAAGGCTGGCTTTGCAGGCTTCAAGGGCGCGCATCATATGTTTTTCCACGGCGCTTTGGGACAGGCCCATGGCCTTGGCGATCTCTGCGTATTTGCGACCGTGAATGCGGTTGAGCAAAAAAATCTGCCGCGTGCGCTCGGGCAAGCTGCGCAAGGCGGCTTCGACGTGCCGCAAATCGTTACCGGCCTCCAGCGCCGCCTGGGGTTCTGAACCGTAATGATGCTGCTGCTCGGGCAACCAGCTTTCAGTGCCTCGCACCCGCGCGCCTTCGCTGCGCAAGTGATCGATGGCGATATTCCCGGCGCAGCGCAACAGGTAGGTGCTGAGTTCTTCGACTTGTACCAGTGGCCGGCGCCAAAACCGTAAAAACAGATCTTGCACCAGATCCGCCGCCGTCGCCCGGCAACCCACACGCCGACTGACCAACGCCTCCATCTGCGAACGCTGGGACAAGAACACTTGCAGGAAATGCGCACGCTCGCCCGACACTTCGGCGTGACGTGGATCCGGGGATTCGGGAGGCGTGTTGATCATCAAGGTCCGCTCAGATTACCGCGAAGGCCGCAACCGGGCTGGCCAGCAGGCCGACACCGGCCAGGATCAAGGCCAGCCTCGGCCGATAGGGCAACAGCCACACCAGCAACAACGCGCTGAGCATCAGCACCGCACACCAATCCACCAGCCCCCTGCTCCAACCGGCCATGTGCACCGCCGGCCAGATCGACACCAGCAACAGCACCCAGCCCCCCACGCGCAAACCCAGGCGCCGACGGGGTGAAGGCTTGCTGTGCAGCAACTCGCCGTGGTGACGGTCCATGGATAAACACAAGGCGGTGAAACCGGCGTAACACAGCAACAGGGCCAACAGCATCAGTGCACCTCGCCTTTGAGGGCCAACGCCCGGGGGCGCTCGGTCTTGGACTGGGCGACGCGGCGCTGGCGCATTTTCCAGGCAGCCCAGGCGAGAAATGCCCCGCTGCCAAGGCATGTCAGGTCAAACCCGGCCATGCTCCAATCACCTTTGGCCAGGGTCACGCCCAGGTGCTCCGAGGTGGTCAGTGCGTTGAGCAACGGCACCCCCGCAAACAGCAAGGCGCCAAGCCCCAACTGCTCGATCCAGGCCCGACGGCCGCGACGCAGCATGGCGTGCAGCAACGTCAGCCCCCAAGCAATAAAGAAGCTCTGTACTTCCCAGCCAGAACGCTCGGCGAAGTGTGTGGGCAGCAGGCGATTGGCCCAGAAAAACGCCGCAATCGCGATCACCAGCCCGGACATGCTGGCAATATTCAACACTTCCACCAACCGCAGTTCAAACGGCAGCACGCCGGCTTTCGCATGTTTGAGCTGACGCTTGCCCAACCAGATCACCAGTCCCGTGCCGATCATCGCGGTGCTTGCCAAGCCACAGATGAAGTACAACCAGCGCAACACCGGACCGGCGAAATGGCCCATGTGCAGGCCATAGAAACTGCCGCTGATGACCATCGGCAGGGATTGCCCGCTGCTGACACTGAGCATCTCCCCGGTGGTGCCATTGAACGACACGGTGCTGCCAAAGTCATGCACCACCCGATCAGAGCCGGCGCGAAACACATTGACCGAAGCATTCACGTCGCCGGGATTATTCACCGCCAGCCGGCCGATCTGCCCTCCGTTCCACTGCGCTTTCGCCTGCTCAACCAGCGGCCCCAGGGGCAACAACTTCCCCGGTTGGCCAAGCGCCGGCGCGTTGTTGCTGGATGGCACCACATCATTGAAAAAGGCCCGGGTATCGCCGTCGTAGGAGGCGAGAATGCTGGCGGGCATGACCAGCGTCATGAAGATCACCAGACTGCTGTAGGTGATCATCAGGTGAAACGGCAACACCAGCACACCCACCGCGTTATGCCCGTCGAGCCAGGAACGCTGGCCCTTGCGCGGGCGGAAGGTGAAGAAGTCCTTGAAGATTTTCTTGTGGGTAATGATCCCGCTGATCAACGCGACAAACATCACCATCGCTGCAATCGTCGACAGCCAGCGGCCCCAGGGATACGGCATCTGCAACTGGAAGTGGAAGCGGTAGAAGAAATCGCCGCCACGGCTTTCCCGGGCCTGGACGTGCTCGCCGGTAAGCGGGTCGATCAGCTTTTCGCTGAAATTGCCACGCTTGCCGGGATCGATTTTGTCTTGCCACATCACCGACAAACCGGGATCGCGAGGCGTGGGCAAGTTAATGAACCAGCGGGCGGCGGTGGGTGCGTGTTGCTGCAAATAAGCCTGGGCCATGCCCAGGCTGCGGGCATCGTCGACCGTACGGACCGGCACTTCCGGTTGCATCCAGTGGGTAATTTCATCGTTGAAATAGGCCAGGGTGCCGGTCAGGAAAATCGCGAACAACAGCCAGCCGAAAATCAACCCGGCCCACGTGTGTAACCAGGCCATCGCCTGGCGGAAACCTTCTTTCATGCTCGAGCCATCCAATAGGCCAATCCTGCCAGGGTGGCCAATACGGCACTCGGCACCAGTACCCCGAACCAGGCGAGCGTGGCAGTGCGGCAGGCAAAGCACCAGATCACGGCCAGCAGATAGACCACGAACGAACTCAACATGCCGCTGATCACCGCATCGGCACGGGACAACGGCAACCATAAGGTCATGCAGACACTGGCCAGAGACGCCAGCAGATAACCGCCGACAACAGCCGCCAGTACCCGCGAAGCCACGGCAAGGCGATAGGAAAGTGGAAGTGATGGTTTGTTTTTCATGCCCGCGGCGCCAGGTTCATCAGGGGCGCGAGTTTAATGATAAATATTCTCATAAGCAAAAGAGAACGAATGAGGAGGGATTGCGCTACGGACCGCCGTTTGCTCCTGGTCCTAACCGACACGAAGCCGCAGCGACACCTATAAACCAAAACGGGCCTGCATCAGCAGGCCCGTTTCTTGGGGGTTGAAAAAAGGATCAGCTGTCAGCTGTTAAGCGCAGCCTGCTCGTTTTCCAGAAATTCCTCTTCAAGGCCGGCATCATCGACTTTATTGTTTGGCGTGCTTTTGGCAGCGCGGGGCTTGCCTTGCAGTTTGCCAAACAGATGATCCAGCGCGTTATCCAGCTTGGTGGCCGCCCCGTCGATGGCCTGTTCCAGGGTGTCGGCTTTATGAATGACCGAAATCGGTTGATGGCCCTTTGGCCGTGCTTCCAGTCGGCAACTTAAATCGTGGGGGCCTGGCTTGTCGCCGTTCTCATCCCGCAGGTAAACCTCAACGCGGGTCAGGTCTTCCTCATAATGTTCGAGCGTGCTCTCAATGGTAGTACGTACCCACTCCTCCAGTCGGATGCTGCTTTCAATATGGTTATCGCTATTGACTTGGATTTGCATAGTTCTTCCCTTATTTCAGCTAGCTCGCGAGAAGTCACAACTGCATCACCGGTACGGTGAAACCATGACCTCTTGATTACACAATTGGGCAGACAGCCAAACAATTCAAGCCCCTTGCAAAGATAAATCGCACATCGCAAATTAAGCCTGACAACGGTCAAAAGCACTGTTATCGTCGGGAGTTACCTACAGGCTCTCACGTACAAGACTCCTTACAATTGCCCTCTCCCAACGGGTGCAATCCGCGAAAAATCCCTGCCTCCTCCACCAGCCAGTCGTGCACCGCCCGCACGCCAGGATGACTCAGCGCGCCCGGCGCATACAGCAGCACGTAGCGCTTGTGATTGGGGACCGCCAGGCCGAACGGCACGATCAAGGTCCCGCGTTCCAGTTCGTCATTGAGCAAGGTGCGCCTGGCAATCGCCACGCCCATGCCGGCGATGGCCGCCTCGATAGTGAGGTGATTGCGATTGAAGGTGTGCCCGCGCCGGACATCCGCGCCATGGTAGCCAATGGCATTCAGGTAAAACTCCCACTCTGCGTATTCATAACTCCCGCGCCAGGCGGTAATGTCGTGCAGCAGTGGGAAATGCACCAGGTCCGCCGGACCGTGGAGCGGCGGACGCCCACGCAACAGGCTCGGCGCGCAAACCGGAAAAATCTGCTCATCCAACAATGCTGTGGATAACAGACCGGGATAGCTGCCATCGTTAAGATCAATCGCCAGGTCGAAGTCGCCCTCGTGCAGGGCAATGCTGCTGTCTTCCGCCACCAGCCGCAGTTGGATATCCGGAAAGCGTTGCTGCAGGCGCGGCAGTCGCGGCGTCAGCCATTTCCCCAGAAATGAAGGAATGGAACGCAGACGCAAGGTGCCGCTGATCATCCCGGCATCCAGCCGCCGCAGCTCGGCATCAATGCTACCGTAGGCCTCACTCACGGTGGTGGCCAACCGCTGCCCCTCGGCACTCAGCTCGACCCCACGCGCGCGCCGATGAAACAGGCGGAAGCCCAGGCGCTCCTCCAATTGACGGATCTGCTGGCTGACCGCTCCCGGAGTGATATGCAACTCCTCCGCGCAACGGGTGAAAGATAAATGCCGGGCGGCGCAGGCAAATACGTGCAGCCAGACGTAGGTCTGGGCGTGAAGCGGACGGGCCATAGCGTTTAGTCCTGCTAAAGGGTGTCTTAGGATAATTCGTTGGTCAGTGCCGAACGAGCAGGTCAGTATCGCGCCAATTGCGCTGGTCCTACAAAAAATGGCAGCGATTCCTACTCCATTGCTTGCAAGGCTTTAGCATGGCTATCAGTGTTTTTGATCTATTCAAGGTGGGCATCGGCCCATCCAGCTCCCATACCGTGGGTCCCATGCGGGCTGCGGCAACCTTCGCCGAGGCCCTGGCCGCCCAGCAACTGCTGGAACACACCCGACGAGTGGAAATCCGCTTGTACGGCTCGCTTTCCGCCACCGGGGTGGGTCATGCGACCGACCGTGCGTGCGTGATGGGGTTGATGGGCGAATGGCCAGATCGGCTGGACCCGTCCTCGATAGGGCCGCGCATCCAACGAGTGCGCGAGTCCGGCCTGTTACTGCTCGCGGGCAAAGTAGAAATTGCCTTCAACTGGCAACAAGATCTCCTGCTGCTGGACGAGAGCCTGTCCTACCACCCCAACGCCATGTCCTTGCACGCCTACGGCGAAAACGGCCTGCTGAGCGAGCAAACCTACTATTCGGTGGGCGGTGGGTTCATCATCAACGCCGCCGAAGCCGCCGCGGGTACCGCCACGGCAAGCGATGTCGAATTGCCTTATGACTTTTCCAGCGCCGCCGAACTGCTGGCCTTGTGCAACACGCACGGCCTGCGGGTTTCGGCGTTAATGATGGCCAACGAGCGGGCCTGGCGCAGTGACGAAGAGATTCGCAGCGGCCTGCTGCATATCTGGTCGGTGATGCGCGAATGCGTCGAGCAAGGCCTGCGAGACGAAGGCATCTTGCCAGGTGGGCTGGATGTACCGCGCCGTGCGGCAAAGTTGCACCGAAGCCTGCTGGAAATCGGCAAGCCGAATGTGATCACCTCAACCCTCTCCGCCATGGAATGGGTCAACCTGTTCGCCCTCGCCGTCAACGAAGAAAACGCCGCCGGGGGACGGATGGTCACCGCTCCAACCAATGGCGCAGCGGGCATCATTCCGGCCGTGCTGCATTACTACATGAAGTTCAACACAGACGCGTCTGACGACGACGTGGTCAATTTCTTCCTCGCTGCGGCGGCCGTCGGTATTTTATGCAAGAAAAACGCTTCGATTTCCGGTGCCGAAGTCGGTTGCCAGGGTGAAGTCGGCTCCGCCTGCGCGATGGCTGCCGCCGGCCTGGCCGACATCCTCGGGGCCACCCCGGAGCAACTGGAAAACGCCGCCGAAATCGGCCTCGAGCACAACCTCGGCCTGACCTGTGACCCCGTGGGCGGCCTGGTTCAGGTGCCGTGCATCGAGCGCAATGCGATCGCCGCCGTCAAAGCCATCAACGCCACGCAAATGGCCCTGCGCGGAGACGGCAAACACTTCATTTCCCTCGACCGGGTGATCCGCACCATGCGCGATACCGGTGCCGACATGCATGACAAATACAAAGAAACTTCACGGGGCGGCCTGGCGGTCAGCTGGGTGGAGTGCTGATCGGGCGGGCTGCGCTGTGTGCGAGCATTTTCTCGCTTGCGCCCTGAAACGGATCATCCGGAAAAAGGCGGACCTCGGCGTCCGCCTTTTTTGCCCCCGCAACCACAGGGCCACGCGTTATACGGCACGCCCCTTGCTCTACCACTGATGAGGAAAACGGACTTTGTGAAAACCTCAGCGGGGGATGGCCGGTGATCGGGCAACACGAACTAATTCCGACACCGGTCGTCAATGACTGCATGCTCATATCAGGCGGTAACGCACCATGGACAATCCTTTTCAGACCATCACTGACACGTTCACACCCAAATATCGGGTCAACCTGAGCATCCAGCGGCTGGACGGCAGCATCATGCTGACCCTCTCCGACGACAGCGGCGTCGTCGCCAAGCGCATGATCAGCGCCGAACAACGCAACGATCCGCAACGCCTCAAGCGCCTGGTGCAAAGCGTGCAATTCGGCATTGCGATCGAACAAGGGCACAGCGCCATGGAGATCCTGGCAATGATGACCGATGGCGATAACCACAAACTTTTGCGGCGCTCTCCCGGCAGCCCGCCACAGGCGAGCGCCAGAGCCTGACTCACTATTCCGACTTTTCCTTGACGGACGGATAGCGTGAAGAAGCGAATCGCACCACCAGGATCGCGAACGCCAGCAACAGGATCCCGCCACACAGGTAAATGATCCCCAGGTCCGGGGCATTGTGGTGGGACACGTCACCGATCAGCAAACGGGTCAACGCGGTGATGGCGACATAGAGCAGGAAGCGGATAGGCATGTGGTTGGTCTTGAAATAGATACCGACCATTGCCCCCAATTCCAGGTAGATAAACAACAGCAGGATATCGTCAACGCTGATCCCGCCTTTCTGGAGCATTTCAATAAAAGTCAGGACCGCCGCATAGGCGGTGATCGCTCCAATGCCAAAAAGCGCCAAGTAGTGAAACGCCTCCACCGCCAGGTTACCCAGCGAATCCGCGTTCGCGTGCAAACTCCTGCGCAGCTTTTCAGCCCATCTCATTTCTGTCATCACTCACCACCATTGTATAAATATCAACCAACTTCTAATCGGTGCCTGCGCCCCGAGCGGATAGTGCCCGTTCGGCGTGACGATATCTGTGCATGCAGAAAAAAGGCCAGGGATTGCAGACTAAGATGATGGCTGGGTGATATGAGACACTTTTCTGCGTCGGGGGCTTCATGGCTGCGGCAACCGGACAGGCGACAAACCCGATTTTCCGGCTACATTAAAAAGCTGCTACCCAAAGGCCGTGGATTGGCTTATGCTTTTAGCTGTATATAAATACAGTAATCGAAAATCGATGATGTGTTTTCACACGTAAAAACGGGGATGACGCCCCTCAATACTGCACCTGATGACGAGGCCAAAAATGGCTGTTGAAACCCTGTATCGCAGTACCCGCGACCTGGAGACTACATTCGTGGATCGTAAGCTAGCGGATGCGCATGACCAGATGCTCGAATTGGCAGAGTCATTGACCGACGTCTTGCTGAAAAACGTTGCAGGCCTGACAGAAAAGCAGGCTGAAGATGCCAGTATCTATATGGCAAAAAACCGCGCGGTATTCGCCGCAGCGTTCAAGAATAACGTCGGTGCCTTGGCGGAACTCACCGAGTCGAGCGCCGAGTAGTCTGCAGTCTCTCTGCATAGGAGGGCGCACATAGCCCAAGGGGACTCATGTGCTTTGAACACTGCTCGGGTGCGCCCCTAAGTTCGAGCCTTGGTACATGAAGATGCTCGTCGAGCACTCTTCGCCTGGGGTATGGCCGGGTGAAACCCGTACATTCCGTCTAGCCGGAATGGGCACTGATGTCGACCAGGTTTTCTTCGTGCACCTCGGGCGCTTCCGACAACTCGGTTATCACGCTGAAATCGCTCACTTCCACGGCTCCCGAGCCGTAGCCCAGCAGGTGGAACGAGAACGCCTTGCGGGGCTGCGGATTGGCAAAGCTGAATTCCATTTCCAGCGGCCGGTCGGCGGTAACGATCATTTCATCGGGTAGGCCCAACTGGACATCCTGCTCCATTTCCTTGGCCTTGAGCTGCACATGCGCGTCGCGCAGTGGATCTACCGAGCGCACCGTCAGGCGTACGCGAGTGTGCGAACCCTTGGGCATTTCCAGATACTGGGCACCGATAAGATTATCGGCCCAGTCATCCTTGATCTGCGCCTGCAGTGGGATAATCGCCGGGCTGCCGAACTGGAAGTGCTGATTCAACGGTGTCCGGAGCAACGAATGATCCAGCGCCGTCGCCCTGGCGGTGATTTCCCGGGCGCGTTTACCAGCGTACTGGCCAAGCCATGTGGCGCGCTCGGCGATGAAACCTTCGCTGGCGTAATACCGGCAGCGCTGTTGAAAGTCGCACTCGGTGAACGTGCCCTTGCCATCGTGATAGCGAAGCTTGCCGTTGGTGAACGACATGATCTCGCGTCCCTTTTCATAGTCGCGGAACAGCGAGCGGCCACTCAAGGCTGAAGGAACGGGCAAGGCAAGATAGTCGAGTATCGAAGCACTCAGATCAACATGACCGTAGACCCCGGACTTGAGCCTGGGCAACTGACGCTGCTCGGGTGCCAGCATCAGGTTGAAGCCCCAGGAGGACGCCAGGCGCACATCCTCTATGCCGTGGGATTCGTCCGAGGTGATCACGACGAGGGTATCGTTCAAAACGCCCTTGCGCTCCAGGCCGTCGAGGAATTGCCCAAGAGCGTCATCCAGATAAGCGACCGCCGCCTGCTTGGGGTTGTCGTAGCGTTGCAAGTAATCTTCAGGGGCCGAATAGGGTTGGTGGGTACCCACGGTCAGCAGCGTCAGCATCCAGGGTTTTTTCTGTTTTTTCAGCTGGCCGACGTAATCCAGCGCCCCTTCGAAGAACGCCTTGTCGTCTTTGCCCCAGGGAAATTCCAGATAGTTACTGTTGGTGAACCATTCCAGGCCATGGGTGGCGTCGAAGCCGATGTGCGGCATGATTTTGTCTTTGGCCATGAAGCGCAGGCCCGCACCTTGAAGGTAGTGAGTGGCGAACCCGTTTTTGCGCAATTGGGCCGGCAGGCATGCCTGGTTACGCTCGCTCTGGGTCAGCATTTCGACCCCCTTGGGCGTACCGTTGTCCAACTTGTCGTAATCGCCGCAAAGCATTGCGTACAAACCACGAATGGTCTGATGGCTGTGCAGCACATAGTCCGGGGTATTCATTCCGCGTTCGGCCCAACGACTGAGATTGGGCATGAGGTTTTCCTGATAGCGCTTGTTCAGGGCCTGCCGGTTGACCCCCACGTAGGCGCCAGGGATGCCCTCCAACGCGATGATCAACACATTGCGCGCCGTTCCCGGTGCCGGGAGCAATTTCTCGCCGTCCAGGTCGAGTCGAGTAAGCCCCGCCATGCGCGGAGGAACATCGACCACATCGCCCTCCAACCACTCTTGCGCGCGCAATTGCACGCTGCCGACGCTGGCGGACAGCAGTTGATGCGGGAGATTGAACAAACGCCATTCATCTTCATCGGAGGGCGCCAGGTGCTGAGCCCCCCAATGGGCGATCAACAACACGAGCGGCACCGCCAGCGCACGCCCCGGCAAGCTTGGCGCCGAGGTGGAACGCCCCAGCCACAGCGTCATCAGCCAGACCACCAGTCCAAGGCAAAGGCTGACGGCCAGCCACGGATGGGCGAAACCAGCACCGGTGGAGTTTTCCATAAACTGGGGATCGATCAGGTAGTGCAAATCCGCAGGGGTAGGCAGCCTGCCGACCGCACTGACCAGCTCGGCAGTCGCCAGCGTCATAAGGCTCCAGGCCACTAACACGGGAAGCGCTAACCACCACGGACGACGATGCAGCAATACGATGAGCAGGCTCGCCATGCCCACATCTGAAAGGAACCCGAGAGGATTCGACCAACCCAAAGCTGCCCGCAAGCCAACAGGCACGATCAGAACCAGTCCGGTCAGCGCGATGAGGCGCGCACAAGGCTGTCGTAACCAGTGACGGATAACGCTCACGAAAAATCCCTTTCTGACATTAAATCTTCATACAAGTGTGCTGGATGGTACCAAGCAGCGAGAAGTCTGGCCGGGATATTCGATAAAAATCTGCGGAAAACAGCCGATACGCGACATATGGAGTGTGCCTGGAGTCGACTCCAGAGCCGTAAGTCCCGCAGGTAATTGAGTGGCTGGCGGCTTGAATACCAATTGTTTCAAGCCGCTCAATCGGGCGGTCAGATGTTAATATATTACCTTTTGGACTCCACTAAGGACGCTGATGAGCAAGCATCAAGCTAAAGCCGAAACCCCTAGAGCTGCCGCCATTCTGGCCCGCTTCCTGTCGTCGGAATCCGCGGGTGGACTGGTGCTGATGGGCGCAGCGCTGGCGGCGTTGATTGTGGCTAACTCGCCGCTCTCCCAGACTTACTTCGATGCCTTGCGTGTTGTCTGGCTGGGCATGTCTGTCGAACATTGGGTGAATGATGGCCTGATGGCGATCTTCTTCCTGATGGTCGGCCTCGAAATCAAGAGAGAAGTGCTTGCGGGCGGACTTTCCACCTGGGGTCAACGTGCCTTGCCGGGGTTCGGTGCCTTGGGCGGCATGGTGGTCCCGGCGTTGATCTACGTCGCCATCAACTGGGGTAATCCCGAGACATTGGGTGGATGGGCGATTCCAGCCGCTACCGACATCGCGTTCGCACTGGGCGTGCTGTCATTGCTGGGCAAACGGGTCCCGACTTCGCTGAAGGTATTCCTCGCGGCCCTGGCAATCATTGACGACCTTGGCGCGGTGGTGATCATCGCCTTTTTCTACACATCGGGACTCTCCATGCCGATGTTGCTGGCCTCGCTAGCGACACTGCTGGTTCTGATTGCAATGAATCGACTGGGTGTAAAACGTCTCTTTCCCTATCTCCTGGTCGGGGGCGTGTTGTGGTTTTTCGTGCTGCAATCGGGTGTGCACGCCACGCTGGCGGGAGTCGCCGTAGCCTTATGCGTGCCGATGGGCCGACCTGAGGAAGAGGCGCGTTCGCCCTTGCTCTTCCTCGAAGAAAAACTGCATTTTTGGGTAGCGTTCGCGGTGGTACCGATTTTTGGCTTCGCCAACGCCGGTGTTTCACTGTCCGGTATCTCCTTGGCGAACCTGGTCGATCCGGTTCCGCTGGGCGTAGCGCTGGGCCTGTTGCTCGGCAAACAGATCGGTATTTTTCTATTGGCGGCCTTGGCCATTCGCCTCGGCATGGCCAAGTTGCCGGAAGGAAGCAGCTGGCTACAGCTTTACGGCGTCGCCCTGCTGTGCGGGATTGGCTTCACCATGAGCTTGTTCATTGGCAACCTGGCCTTCGCCGGTTCCGCTCATTTGATTGATGAAGTCAAAGTCGGGGTGTTGATCGGTTCGATCCTCGCCGCGATTGGCGGTGTCCTGGTCCTGCGCCGCAGCAGTGCGCCCGTGGGCGCCCGATAATCACGTTCGGATCAGCCACAGTGATCCTTCAGGAACACTGTGGCTTGCGAGCCTCCGGTCAAATTCGGCCCGAGACCTCCCGGTGTCACATGGCCGAAGAGACTTTCAGTGCAATTTCGACCCTGAATGTCGTTCCCCGCTCAGGGTCGGATGCGACCTCGATGCGGCCTTCGTGAGCGCTCACTATTTGATCAACGATAAACAGGCCCAGGCCCAGACTGGCGTAAGGTCCGTTTTCCTCTAACGCTTCGGGGGAATAGCGCCCCATCGGGCTGAAAATGAACGGTAGAACGTCTGTGGGAATGGCTTTCCCGAAGTTGTGGACACTGAATACAAGGTGCTCATCCGATACATCCAGCTTGACGGTGACCGGCGTATGACCCGCGCCATGCTGCAGTGCGTTACCGATCAGGTTTGAGAAAACCTGCTCCATGCGCGCACTGTCGAACTCGCCTTCGGCATATTCAGTCTTCATCACCACAATGTTGGCATCTGGATAGACAGCGCGTGACTCCTCGACGATCCGTTCAAAGACCGGTGCGATGTCGATTGATACAAGGTTGACGGGAATCCCGCGCCCCAAGTGTGATCGAGTGAAATCCAGCAGGTCTCCCACAATGCGTGAAGCGCGTTTGACGCTGGTATAGATCCGCGACGCAATTTTTGTCGTCCTGGAACCCAACTCATCAGTGCGCAGAAGAACATCCGCCCCCATCAGGATCGCGCTCAACGGCGTGCGCAAATCGTGCCCCAGCACGCCCAGGAACACATCCCGGGAAGCCTGCACGGCGGCTGCGTAGCTGCTTATCGACTCCGCAAGCACCTGATCAATCGCTTCGTTGAAACGGATCATGTCATCCACTTCAAATTCCTCGCCCGCCTTGACTTGCTTCATCCAGTGGTTGATCACGCTGGCACGCAACGCACGGAATTCGGAGGCCAGTTGTTCTACCGTAAAACCCGCCATCAGTCGCGTAATCGCATGCAGGTGTGCTGCCGATTCGTCTTGGGTGGCAACCAGTCCCTTGGACTTTTCGAGCTGCTGGTGCACCGACTGATAGCTTTGAAGATCCTCGGCAATCGCCCGCAACATGAGTTCGGCATGATCGCGCAATCCAAGGGAGTCTAACGGTGAGCAATCCGTACGGATTGTTCGCGCGAAGTCCTCCCACTCTTGAAGGATCGGCTCGATATTACTGATCAGGAAACTGGAAAGACGCACGGCTATTAATCCTTAATGGAGTAAGCCCACAAGCAAACAGATGCATGCTGGAGGTGAACATTTGAATGCTGCGAGAATGGCTTTAACCGATAGGTTGCCGGCTATACCTTTAGAGGGGCGGTTACTGTGAATCGATCAGAAGTGATGAGAGGATCATGCAGACGGTACGCTGATCGGTTGGATTCAATCTGCGGTAGTTTTCGACCAGCGCAATTTCGCTCTCGCCCAGCGGGTATGCGCTCGAAGCCGTTCGCTCTCCGGTAAGCACATACAGCACATCGACGCCTCGCCGCCAAATGGCCACAAGGTAACCAGACCTTGGCTGCCTGCTATCGTTCTCATACTTCCCTTGCGCATTCGTTGCAACGCCACCGAGTGCACCAAAGTCATGCTGAGAAAGCCGAAACGTGCGGCGTATTTCTTTTAATCGTCCGCCGAAACTACTGTTCATCTCATATTGACCCTTCTTCTGCATTGTCGCGGCAGGACGAGCGCGCTCACGCGCCATCAGTACACCTTGGGTATGGTGGACAATGAACGTAATAGCAAACGGAAAAAGACAGCCGGGATAGTGGCCTAATGAATCTGAATCTGCGCCTGTCGGGGATACTGGCGAAGTGAGAGTCCAACCACCGCCCCATGCGCTTAACATCCAAAGCCAACCCACGGCAAAAGTATTTATTTGAATGCATCAGTGACGCCATCATTCACTCGTCCGAGTGTCTTTGGCCTGGTTCAACGGCGCCCCAAACCATGGGATTTACACGCTGCCTGACGGCGGATACAACAAGCGTTCCGCCAATTCATCGGCAACCCGGGCGGGTGAGCGTTTTTCAGCCTGGGCGTGGGCAAAAATCTCAGTCAGACGCGCGCCGATATTCGACAGGTGAGCAGTGATGGTGGCGAGTTCCGCGCCGCCGTGCTTGAGGGCGACGTAGATCAAGCCGCCGGAATTGATGACGTAGTCCGGCGCGTAGAGGATGCCCCGCCCTTCCAACTGATCGGCCACTTGCAGGTGAGTCAGTTGCGCGCTGGCAGAACCGGCCACCGCTGCGCAACGTAACTGCCCGACACTTTGGCGATTGAGCACCGCGCCGAGGCCGCAAGGCGCGAGAATGTCGCAGGGGGTGCTGAGCAAGGCATCGTTGGCAATCGGATGGGCGCCCAACTGTTCCATGGCCAACTGCACTTTACCGTGGTCGATGTCACTCACCAGCAACTCGGCGCCTGCGGCGTGCAGTTGTTCGGCCAGGGCAAAACCGACATTCCCCAGGCCTTGGATCGCCACGCGCAAACCTTCCAGATTATCGCTGCCGAGGCGAGCCATGGCGGTGGTGCGGATGCCGGCAAATACGCCCATGGCCGCGTGAGGCGAGGGATCACCCGCTGCGGAAGTGCTGGTGACGAAACGGGTTTGCTGGGCAATACAATCCATGTCGGCGACGGAGGTACCGCTATCAATGGCGGTGACGTAGCGACCGTCCAACTGCTCGATACAACGACCGAACGCTTCGAACAGGGCCGCCCGACTTTCCACATGCGCGGGACGAATGATCACCGCATTGCCGCCGCCCACCGGCAGACCAGCCAGGGCGGCCTTGTAGCTCATGCCCTGGGCCAGGCGCGCAGCATCCGCCACGGCACTTTCGTCATCGGGGTAAGCGAGGTAGCGGCAACCACCCAGGGCGGGACCCCGGCGGCTGCTGTGGATGGCAATGATCGCCCTCAACCCGGTCACCGGGTCGACGCTCAGGTGCAACGATTCAAGGCGGTTGCTGTGCATGAGAGCAAACATCGTCAAGCTCCCGAATCACCTATTGTAGGCGCCAAGTATAGAACTGACGCTGGAAACCTGCCGAAACACGCAGGAATAAGCCCGCCGTTTTTTCAGGGTTTGCGACATAAACAAAGAGGTCGCTGCCCCTGGCACTGGACGAATATTCGCAGTAAGGCTAAAACGAAGCATCTGCCGGAGAACCCAATGAATCCCCGCCAAGCCTTTTTCGCCTGTCTGGATTGCTCCCCTCCCGCGCTGTTCGAGGCCGCGCTGTGGATAGCTGCCGAACATGATCCGGCCGTCGAGCCGCACAAGCTGCTGGCCGAGATCAAAGGGTTACAACAACAGGTCAGCCTGGACATGCCCTTGCTTGCCCCCGATGAACTGGGGCAACCACTGCTGCGGCGGATGAACGACCTGGGTTTCGCTCAGGATGACTTCACCCCGTTGCGCCCCGCCGCCGCGCTGCTGGACAAGGTCCTGCAACGCCGACGCGGACAGCCGTTGGCCTTGGCGCTGATTGCACTGGAGCTGGCGCAACGCCTGGACATTCCGATGGTCGGCGTCAACTTTCCGGGACACTTCCTGCTGCGGGTGAGCGGCGCCGATCATCTGCTTGATCCCTGCGGCGGTCGACGCCTGTATCCCAACGACTGCCGTGAGCTGCTACAGCGCCAATACGGCCCCAACCTCAAGCTGCAAGCCGATCACCTGCACACCGCCGAGCCCAGGCTTATCCTGCAACGACTGTCACGTAACCTGCGTCAGTTGCACTTATCCAACGACAACTACCTCGCCGCCCTGGTGGATGCCGAGCGGGTGCTGGAACTGGGAAATGCCAGCGCCGCCGACTACCTGGCGCGGGCCAGTCTGTATAAGCACCTGGACTGCCCGAATGCCGAGCGCTTCGATCTTGAACATGCGCTGATGCTCAGCGAAGACCCGGTCCAACGCTTGCGCTTGACTGAGCGACTGGGCCATCTGCCGCCCAATTCAGTGGTGCACTGAGCCTCTTGGCGTAAGCTGGAGCGACACCGTGCAGCACCTGTGACGCAGCATTCCGGATGCCCGGCACTTGCGCCGACTCGGTGTGACTCCACGCGCTGGCTACGGAACAGACTGCGTAGCCCTTGAGTTATGGGGTGTCAGGCTGGTTCGCCGGATGAGCCTGGACAAACGCTGGGTGCTGTGCCGCCAAAGCGGCCACTCGCTGAATCCGTGGGTAGGCATCCAACGACACCTTGAAGCGCTCGGCCGCATACAGCTGCGGAATCAGAAACGCATCGGCCAGCCCCGGGCGCTCGCCAAAGCAAAACCCTTGATCGCCGATCAACTGCTCCACCGTGCTCAACCCCTGACTGATCCAGTGCCCGATCCATTCCAGCAGTTGCGTTTCGTCATGCCCCCACTGGCGCAACAGGTTCTGCGTACTGGAGTTGTGCAACGGATGAACGTCACAGCCGATGATCGACGCCACTGCCCGTTCATGCGCACGGGCCACGAGATCTTTGGAGAGCAGCGGTGGCTGTGGATACCGTTCGTCCAGGTATTCGATGATCGCCGACGACTGAATCAATAGCTTGCCGTCATGCGTGCGCAAGGCCGGAACACGGCCTTGCGGGTTGATCGCCAGATATTCCGGCTGGCGATTGGCACCGCCGGCCGGCACCAACAGGTTGATCGGCACCGCGGTGAAATCCAGGCCCTTGAGCGCCAGGGCGATCCGTACCCGATAGGACGCAGTGGAGCGGTAGTAAGTATAGAGTTGCATGCCCTTGACCTCTGGTTAGCGCGCCGCGACCACGGTGCCGCGGCATTCGCCGAAACCGATGGAAGCAAAACCGTCGCGGCTGCAACGGGCGCGCAGGATGATTTCGTCGCCGTCCTCGAGGAACTTGCGCACCTCGCCCGAGGCCAGTTCAATCGGTTTTTTACCGCCTTCGGTGATTTCCAGCAGGCTGCCGAACTGCCCGGCCTGCGGCCCTGACAAGGTGCCCGAACCGAACAGATCACCGGCCTGCAACTGGCAACCGTTGACGCTGTGGTGCGCAACCATTTGCGCGACGGTCCAGTACATATGCCGAGTGTTGCTCAAGGTCAAGCGATGGGCCGGCAGGTTCTGCTCGCGCATCGAGGCGGTGGTCAGCAATACCTCCAGTTCAATGTCAAACGCTCCGCCCGCTTGATCGCGTTTGTCCAGCAAGTAAGACAGCGGTTGTGGATCGCCTTCAGGACGCGCCGGTTGTGCCTTGCGGAAGGGTTCCAGGGCTTCGGCCGTCACCACCCACGGCGAAATACTGGTGATGAAGCTTTTCGACAGGAACGGCCCCAGCGGCTGGTATTCCCACGCCTGGATATCCCGTGCCGACCAATCGTTGAGCAGGCAGAAACCGGCGATGTGATCGGCAGCGTCGCCAATAGCAATCGAATCGCCCATGGCATTGCCCTGGCCGATCCAGATGCCCAGCTCCAGCTCGTAATCGAGTCGCGCACAAGGGCCAAACGCAGGCTCGGTCTGCCCGGCGGGCAGGGTTTGGCCCTTGGGCCGACGCACCTCGGTGCCAGACAGGCGGATTGTCGATGCACGGCCGTGATAGCCGATCGGCACATACTTGTAGTTGGGCAGCAATGGGTTGTCTGGGCGGAACAGTTTGCCGACGTTTTGCGCATGCTCGATGCCGACGTAAAAGTCAGTGTAATCGTTGATTTTCGCCGGCATGTGCATCTGGCAGTCAGCAGCCAGCGGCAGCACCTTGGCGCCCAGTGCTTGCAGTTGGTCCTGCAGGTTGCTGCCTTCGCCCAGCAATTCAAGCAAGCGCTCGCGCAAAGCCACTCGAGGGCCGCGTCCCAGCTCGAAAAACTCATTCAACCGGCCGCTGGCCGTCGCGTCGACGGCGCGTCGCGCCTCGCCGTCAAAGCAGTCCCGGGCGGCCTGCAGGTCAAAGATATGCTCACCGATGGCCACGCCACAACGCGGCACCGAGCCGTCTAGGCTGAACACACCGAGCGGCAGGTTTTGCAGAGGGAAATCCGCGTGACCATTGGCGGAGGCCACCCAACTGCGGGTGATGGTGGACTGAGTCATGGTTATCTCCGATTCGGATTGAAGGTTGCCGGCAACGAGGACCAGCAAGCGTCGTAATTGCTTTGCAATTGCGAGCACTCCAGGGCGTACTGGGTCGGACGCAGCACTTGGCTGGTCTCGAACATGAAGGCCATGGTGTTCTCGATTTTGTGGGGTGCGAGGTCGACAGCGATCGCCTTGGTACAGGTCTCGCCATCCGGGCCGTGGGCGCTCATGCAACTGTGCAGTGACGCGCCGCCGGGCAGGAAGCCTTCAGCCTTGGCGTCGTAGGCGCCCTGGATCAGGCCCATGTATTCGTTCATCAGGTTGCGATGGAACCACGGTGGCCGGAAGGTGTTCTCGGCGACCATCCAGCGCGGCGGGAAGATCACGAAGTCGAGGTTGGCCAAACCGTGGACGCTGGTGGGCGAGGTCAACACGGTGAAGATCGAAGGGTCCGGGTGGTCGAAACTCACCGTGCCAATGGTGTTGAAACGACGCAGATCGTACTTGTAAGGCACATTGTTGCCGTGCCAGGCCACGACGTTCAGCGGCGAATGGTCCAGCGTGCAACCCCAGAGTTCACCGAGGAATTTCTGCACCAACGGCGTCGGCTGCGACAGGTCTTCGTAGTGCGCCACGGGCGTGAGGAAGTCCCGCGGGTTGGCCAGGCCATTGCTGCCGATCGGCCCAAGGTCGGGCAGGCGCAGCGGTGCGCCATGGTTTTCGGCGACATAGCCGCGCGCCACGCCGTCCAGCAACTCGACGCGAAATTTCATGCCCCGTGGCACGACCACGATTTCCAGCGGTTCGACGTCAAGCACACCCAACTCAGTGACGATGCGCAGACGGCCTTGTTCGGGAACGATCAACAGCTCGCCGTCGGCATTAAAGAACACCCGTTCCATGGAACGGGTGGCGCGGTAATGGTAGATGCTGATGCCGGTAGGGGTTTCCGAGCCTGTGTTGGCGA
Source organism: Pseudomonas sp. GQ91 (assembly GCF_059758795.1). NCBI lineage: Bacteria > Pseudomonadati > Pseudomonadota > Gammaproteobacteria > Pseudomonadales > Pseudomonadaceae > Pseudomonas > Pseudomonas sp. GQ91. The sequence goes on along the minus strand of NZ_JCAXED010000012.1, from coordinate 145,070 downwards.
CCATGCCGACCAGGCCGTCGATAAAGTCGGTCGCGTCACCGGGAATCTCCAGCGGGTTCCAGCGCAGGCGATTGGGCGTCACGGCCCCCAATGGGCCTCCGGCCAGTTGCCGCTCAAGTTTGACGAATGGCGGATGATTGGCCGACGGCTGAATGCGGTACAACCAGGTGCGTCGCGCCTCGCTGCGGAGCATGGTGAAGGCGGTGCCGGAGAGCAATTCGGTGTACAGCCCGTAGGGCGTTTTTTGCGGTGAGTTCTGGCCGACCGGCAAGGCGCCGGGCAAGGCCTCACTGGCGAACTCATTGCCAAAGCCCGATTGGTAGGCCAAGGAATCAAGGGACATGACGCCTCCTCAAGTGGAGTGAACAGCACCGCGCCGCCCTCTTGAAGAAGCCTGCGCAGGCTGTTGTTATTTTTATCGTAATCCAATTACGCATAACGTAATTTGATTGGTATGGAGCGTCAAGCTATAAAGACCGCCATTCGTCCCTGAGATACATGCCCTCCATGGAAAAGCCGCTCGCTACCCGCGACACCGGTAAACAGAAAGTCCGCTCGGCCGAGGTCGGCACCGACATCCTCAAGGCCCTGGCCGAACTGTCGCCCGCCACGTCCCTCTCGCGCCTTGCCGAACATGTGCAGATGCCCGCCAGTAAGGTCCATCGCTACTTGCAGGCGTTGATTGCGTCGGGCTTTGCCGAACAGAACGCCGCCACCAACCATTACGGCCTGGGACGCGAAGCCTTGCGCGTGGGGCTCGCCGCGCTGGGCAGCATGGACGTGCTGAAAGTCGCCGCCCTGCCGCTGGCGGAGTTGCGCGATGAGTTGAATGAGACCTGCTTTCTGGCGGTATGGGGCAACCAGGGGCCGACCGTGGTGCATATCGAACCGGCCGTGCGCGCAGTCACGGTGGTCACACAATTGGGCTCGGTGCTGCCACTGCTCAGTTCTTCCACAGGGCTGGTATTCAGCGCGTTCCTGGCGCCTCGGGAAACCGTGGAGTTGCGTGCCCAGGAGATCCAGGCCGGCATCGCGCATACGCTGGCGGACGATCAGGCTTACGCGCAAACCTGCGAACAGATTCGCCAGCGCGGCCTGCACTGTGTGCATGGTTTGCTGATGCCTGGAGTCGACGCATTGTCGGCCCCGGTGTTCAACGCCATGGGGCAAGTGGCGGCGGTGCTGACGGTGGTTGGGCCGACCTCGTTATTTCACGCCGATGAAGACGGGCCGGCGGCCAGGCAGTTGTTGGCCGCGAGCCAAGCGGTGAGTTGGCGCATGGGCTACCAGCCTTAGCCCATCAGACCCAGCGTCTTGGCCTTGGCCACGGCCTGGGTGCGTCGCTCCACCCCCAACTTGCTGTGAATCCTGCGCGCATGGGTTTTCACCGTGTGCAGAGAGATGAACAACTGGTCGGCGATTTCCAGGTTGGAGTTACCCAACGCAATCAGTTGCAGCACCTCCAGCTCGCGTTGGCTGAGGGGATTATCTCCCGTCACCGCCACCTGCTCCTGGGGCTCCAGCCCCAATTCGCTCAACAAGCCCGGCTGACGCAAGCGCAGTTCGCGAATCGCCTGCTGCACCTGACACCGCCCCGCCAGTTCCAGGCCGGTTTGCAATGAGCGTACCGCCAGGGCTCGATCGCCCTGTTGCCAGGCCACCTCCCCCAAGACCAGATGCAACTCCACTTCCAGGCACTGCATGCCGCGCTGGCGGGCGGCCTCCAGCAAGGTCGTAAGGCGAGGTATGGGTTGATCGGCGCAGCGCAGTTTTACCTGGGCCAGCACCAACAGGTATTCAAGCCTGGGGATCAGCTCCAGGGTAGCGGGCGGCGCCTGCTTGGCATTCGGTCCTTGAAAGTGGCGCAGCACCCGGCTGACCGCCTCCAGGGTCAGTTCGGCCCGCCCTTGTTGCAGCCAGAAATGCCCACTGAGCAACAGCAACACGGCCCGGTACACGGTGTCGGGTACTTGCCGCTGCTGCATCAGGCGTTCGGCGTCACGCAACTGGATAAACGCCTGGGCGTAATCACCCTGGTTGGCCGCCAGCATCGCGAGCCCGAGGAAGCCATAAAGCGCACGTTTGTCCTGGCTCTGCTGACAGATCTGCAAACCTGACGCGAGGCATTGAGCGGCCAGCTCATCCTGCCCTTGGCGCAAGGCCAGGTGCCCACGCCGCAGGGCGATCCGCCCCATCAATGGACCCGCCTTGAGGTGTTGCTGACCCAGCATGGTCTGGACATTTTCCAACAGACTCTGGGCCCGGTACGGTGCACCACGCTGTTCCAGCAATTGCGCGTGATCCAATTCAAGCACGGCTTCGAGCAGCAGGGAGCCATGGGCGCGCGCCAGGCACAGCGCCTGGCGATTCAGCGTTTGGGCGACATCCAGTTCGCCGCGTAACAGCGCTTGCTGGGTCAGCCCGGACAAACACATCAGGCGCGATGTCCAGGCGCTGTCCGGCAAATCCTCCAGGGCTTCGAGAAAGTGCTCGCGGGCGCGTGTCGCTTCACCATCCAGATGCAACAACCAACCCCATTGCGCCTGCCAACGCGCCAGCAGATGACGTTGCAAGGAAGCCGAGGGTTGCGGGGTGAAACGCGCCAATTGGTTGATGCATTGCGCCGCCCGATCGAAGCGTCCGGCGAATAACAGGGCGGCCGTGACCAGGCCCACCAGTTGCGCCGAGCCGAGCAGCAGTTCATCCCCATGCTGCTCATGCAAGCGCAACAACAGCACCGCATTTTGCTGGCGGAACAGATCTTCAAAACTGAAGTGTTGCAACAAGCTGACCGCCATTTCGTATTCCTGCGCCAGCAACGCCTGTTCAAAAGCGGCCTGCCAGTCCTCCGCGGCGGTGAACCATTGGCAGGCGCGCCGATGCCAGGAGCGCTTGGCCGGCCAGGGTTCGTCCCGTAGCAATTGGGCCAAGGGCGCGAACACCTGCAACCAGTCCGGCGAGTCTTCCCAGGGCTCGATAAACGCGCCCAACGCCTGCAAGTTGCGCAGGTGACTGGCGCCGTCACCACATCCGAACAGGTGCTCACACAAAGCCGGGTTGAACCGTGGCAAGTGCGCCAGCACGCGCCAGGCCTCCTCCAACTCTTCGGGCAACGTGCTGAACAGTTCGTGTTGCAGATAATCGAGCAGCGTCTGGGATCGTCCATGCCAGGCGCAGCTATCCGGTGGATGATCACCCTCCAGCAGGGCGACACGCACGCCAGCGCACCAGCCCGCGCTGAACTGCAGCACCTTGTCAGCGGTTTGCCCGGCATTCGCATGGTGGCTGATGAGCCGTTGGACGTCATCTCGGTCAAAGGCCAGTTCCGCGCCAGTGCACTCCCACAACTCATCATCGAGCAGCAACCGCGGCCAATTGCAGGCCGGCCGGCGCCGCGCGCCCAACCACCAGGTCAGCGCCGGGCTGCTGGCCACCAGGAGACGATCCAGCAAAGCGTCCAGCGCGGGCGCGGGAACCCGGCAATAATCATCAAGAAACAGCCAGGCCGCAGACTGCCAGCGGCTCAGGTCCATTGCCAACGTGCTCTCATCGACAAACACCAGGCCCAGGCTTTGGGCCAGGCGCTGACAAAAGTCGAGGGGATCGAGGGCGAGCCCATTCAGGGGCAACCAATAGACCTGGACACTGGCCGGCGCCTGCAATGCGCATTCGGCCAGCAACGCGCTCTTGCCGCTGCCGGCCGGGGCGCAGAGCAATTTCACCCGCGCCTCGGCCGCCAGCAGTGGCTCGCTCAGGCGCGGGCGCGACAGATGATGGGAAGACAAACGTGGCATGAATCCAGGACGATCCAGACAACGGGTCATGGCGGTCATTACAGCGTCCCTTTATTATTTTTATGCGGCCTGCGGCCTACCGTAGTCCTGTGGTGACCGGTTGTTGAAGAAGTATTCAGCAGGCTGATTGCTCGACATAAAAAAGCCGGGCGCCAAAAGGCGCCCGGTGGGAGATCTGAAAGACCTGATTCCGCTTTTGTGGCGAGGGGGCTTGTCCCCCGTTGGGCTGCGCAGCAGCCCCGATAATGACAAGTGCGGTGCTTCAGGTACTCCTCGGCGCCTGGATTTGGGGCTGCTGCGCAGCCCAACGGGGGACAAGCCCCCTCGCCACAAAAGCGGTACAGGCGCTTCACTTGCTTAGCTGAACAGCATTGGGAAAAGCCCCCTCTCCACAGTTAAATGTCCGACCTCCAGTCTCAGCGCACGCCCGAGGTGCGCAGCGCTGCGGGTGTGTAGTCCGCCGCCCTGGCGTCAAAGCCAAACACAAAGCTGCTTTTCTCCTCGTTTTTCATACCAAGCGCGAGGTAGCGGCCGGCGATGATGTCGTACAGCGTTTCGACGGTATAGGCCGGTGTCTGATGGTTGTAGTAGAACTGCGCATGCCCCTCGGCGACGCGCCACAGTTGGCCGCGGCCGTCATAGTGATCCACCAGCGCGACCTGCCAGCTGTCTTCGTCGATGTACATATGACGCTTGGCGTAGATATGCCGCTCGCTGGGCTTGACCGTGCCGACGACTTCCCAGACCCGGTGCAGCTCGTAGCGGGTCAGGTCCTGATTGATGTGCCCGGCCTTGATGATGTCGTCGTATTTGAGGGACGGCGAATCGAGCTTGTAGCTGTTGTAGGGGATGTACATTTCCTTCTTGCCCACCAGTTTCCAATCGTAACGGTCTGGCGCACCGGAGAACATATCGAAGTTGTCCGAGGTGCGCAGACCGTCCGAAGCGGTACCCGGCCCGTCGTAGGCAACTTGCGGCGCACGCCGTACCCGACGCTGGCCGGCGTTGTAGATCCAGGCCAGACGTGGCTCTTTCACCTGATCGAGGGTTTCATGTACCAGCAGCACGTTGCCCGCCAGGCGCGCCGGCGCCGTTACCGATTGCTTGAAGAAGGTCAGCACGTTGGCGCCCTTGGCCGGGTCCATGTCCGGGATCAGCTGCGGTACCGCCACTTCCTCTTCAAAGCGGATCGGCGTGTAGCTGCCGTTGGTCTGCGGGGTGGCCTGGGTGATGATGCGCCGCAGGTTGCCGCCGTGGTAACGGGTGATGTGGTTCCACAACACTTCGACACCGTTCTTCGGAATCGGAAAAGCGTAGTAACGGTTGCCGGTGAAGTTCTCCAGGCCGTTGCCATCGTTGATCGACTTGACGTTCAGCGCACTGCGCTTGATCGACTCATAGATGTCGTCCGGCAGATTGACCGTGCGGTGGCTCGGGTACACCGGAATCTTGTAGGTTTCGGGATAACGCTTGAACATTGCCACCTGACCGTCGGACAGCTTGTCCTTGTACTGATCGACGGTGGCGGCGGTGATCACGAACAGCGGTTTTTCATTGGCAAACGGGTCGGCCAGAAAACCCTTGCTGTCCACCGCGCCGGCGTTTTTCGGGATGCCTCCGGTCCAGGCCGGAATCGAGCCATCCGCGTTACCGGCTTTCTCTGCGCCCACCGGCGTGAGGCTGGTACCCAGCTTGGCGGCTTCTTCCGGTGACACCGCGGCCATCACGTTGGCAGCCAACAGGCTGAAGGCCAGCACGCCGCACTGCAAAATCATCTTACGCATAATCTCTTGTCCTTCTTTAAGCCAAATCAGAAGTTCACGCCGAAGCTGAGGGCGAGGAAGTCACGGTCGGTCAGGGTGTTGTAGTCCCCACCGAAAAAGTCGGTGTAGCTCAGGCTTGCGGTGTAGGTGTTGCGGTAGTCCGCATCGACACCGACGCTGAGGGCCTTGGCGCCTTCGTTGAACAGACCGTTGGGGCCATAACCCTTGACGTCATGAGACCAGGACAGGTTGGGCTTGAGGTTGATCCCGGCGATCACGTTGCTGTAATCGAGGATGGCCCTGGCGCGATACCCCCAGGAAGTGGCGGTCACGAAGCCGTCGGTGTCTCCACCAAAACCGTATTGGCCGTAGACCGAATCGCGGCCGTAGCGCAGTTTGGTCTTCGCCTCCAGCCCGCCGACCCGCACGATGGCCGCTTCACCCACCAGGGTCAGGCGTTCGGCGCCCAGGACCTGATCGAAGAACTGGGTCATGGTGGTTTGGAACTGAGTGATTTCCTTGCGACGGTAGCCGGTGTTGTCGGCGCCGAATGAGCTGCTGATCGGCGAAGCGGCGTTGCCGGCAATCGGGTTGAGCAGCGCCAGCGTCAGGTCCGTGGTGTTGAGTTGCACGGGCGCGTTGGGGCGATAGCTGATTTCTCCGGTCCAGGCAGTGCCGGTGGGCAAGGTCGTGGCAAAGCTGGCGCCGTACAGGCGAATGTCTTCCGGATATTCAAGGTAGTACTGACCCCGCCCAAGCATGACGCTCTGGGCCAGCCCGGCGCCGGAACCCGGCGCAATCCCATTGGCCGCGTTGATGATGCCGCCAATCGTCGCCAGGTTGGTGTTGGCGGTGAGGGTGCCCACGGTCGGTGTACGGCTGTGGTAGTTCATGAAGTACAGGCCGTACTCGGTATCGTCGCCCAGCCAGCGCAACGCCATGCCAAATTGCCCGGAATCCCGCGCATCGCGGTCACCGGCGCGGCGCACGATCACGCCTTCATCGGTCACGCCAAAACCCTGGCCAAACGCGGCGGCCACCGGTTGCAAAGGACTGATCGCCGGGCTGCCGACGGTGTAGTTGTCGGTGCAGCCATCCGCGGCCACGTCCCCCCCAAAGAAGGTTCCGCAGTTATCCAGCACCGTCTGGTCCCACTCCAACTGGTAAAACCCTTCCACCGTCAGTTGGTTGGTCAATCCCTGTGAAGCAAAGAGCATGTTGACCGGAATCAGTCCTTCCTTGATCTCGGCGCCCGGACGGCGAAAGGCCGAGACATCGACCGGGTTGATGCTGTTGATGGAGTTGCCGATGAAGGTACTCTCGCCCCAACTGACCACCTGCTTACCGCCACGCACGGTGCCCGGCAGGCCGCCCAGGGAGTAGTTGTGATAAACGAAGGCATCGAGGATCTGCGCACCGCTGGATTTCGAGCCTTCTTTGCGGTTGTGATCGCTGATCTGTTTGAACTCGCGGTTTTCATCCTTGAGCTCGAAGTCGTACCAGTACTTGCCACGGACAAAGACACCGGTGTCGCCGTACTTGAGTTCAAGGTCATGCAGCCCCTTGAAGATCTTCGAAAAGGTCTCGCCTTTCTTGAAATTCTGACGCCCGTCATCGCCGGTAGAAGCCTGGCCACTGCCACCATTGACGGTGCCCACCAGCTTGCTGTCGGCATCACGCGTGCCCCAGCTGGCACCTACCGAAAGTGACGAATCGAATTGCCCTTCGATCTCGCCGATGTTGAACGAAACAGCCTGCGCCTGTGCGCAGCATCCCAACGCAACCGCAGCAGCCAGCGCCTGTGGCCTGAAGATGGCGCGCATTGTTGTTTTTGTCATGCGTCTTCCCCGGTGGTGTGACAGAAGGCCCCACCCTACTGCCCGGGATCAGGAGCGATAAGCGCACCAAGGAGGTATTCGCTTTGTCGCCCGAAAGGATTACAGGACGCTCTGGTCGGGGTTCTACCGACGGCATCGACAGGATGGATAAAGGGTCATCAGGAGGATGGATGAGACAACAGCGTCAACCCAATGACTGTTGCCGATCCAGTAACAGTCAATGTCAGGAAAGAGTATTTTTCATTTGGGTAGCGAGGACTATTCTTGCCGGACTTTCAGGACAAACCGTCCGCTTCCACTCGGGAAGTAAAGCCAGTTTTGAATGGATTGATCCGTACTTGTCAGTCCGTTACCGGTGTTCACTGACGTTGATTTGTAGCTCCTTGATCCAACGTCTTGCTTCGGCCGCTGCTTATGCAGCGGCCTTTTTTATGCCTGAAACAAAACGCGGCGCCGTAGCGCCTGATCCCGGCCTTACCGTTGTAGGAGCGAGGGGGCGCCTAGCGCTTGCTCGTGAAGAACGTCAACGCTAACCCGTGTATTCAGGATAAACGCGGCGCTTTGGAGTTCTTCGCGAGCACGCTCGCTCCTACGCAAAAGGCGGTATCAGCCGGGGCGCTCCGTCGCGATTAAAGAATATTCATGCAACGATCAAAGGCTGTATTTCTGCAGGTTGTCCATCATTTCTTTCAGCGCTTCGATGTTGTCTTTGGGATGGGCCGCCCCTTCAAAATCACAGATCTGTTCCCAGTGGGCCGCCACATCCTCCGGCGAAAACCCGGCTTCAGGGTTGAACCCCACCCCCAGACTGCGCTCCCAGCGGGTTTTGCCGATCCAACCACCGCCCACTTCGAACAAGCCGCTGGTTTCCTGACAGGCTTCGCTGCCCAGGTACACCACCAGCGGACTGACCAACTCCGGCTTGAGCCGCTCGAAAACGTGCGGCGGGATCAGGCCTTCGGTCATACGCGTACCGCCCGTCGGTGCGATGGCGTTGACCAGGATGTTGTTCTTGCGGCCTTCCAACGCCAGCGTCCGGGTCAGGCCATACAAACCCAGCTTGGCCATGCCGTAGTTGGACTGGCCGAAATTGCCGTAAATGCCTGAGGTGGACGCGGTGAAAATCACGCGGCCATAACCTTGCTCGCGCAGATGGGGCCAGGCGGCACGGGTGACTTTATAAGCGCCCTCGACGTGTACCCGGTAAACCAGATCCCAGTCGCCATCGTCCATTTTGTGGAACGTCTTGTCCCGCAGGATCCCGGCATTGTTGACCACCACGTCGATGCGCCCAAAAGCGTCGAGGGCATGCTGTACGATCTTTTCGCCATCGGTGACTGAGTCGTGGTTGGCCTCGGCAATCCCACCGGCCTCGCGAATCTCGGCGACTACGCGGTCTGCCGCCGAGGCGTTCGCGCCCTCGCCCTGGGTTGACCCCCCCAGATCGTTGACCAGGACCTTGGCCCCGTGCCGGGCGAACAGCAGCGCATGCGCACGCCCCAATCCGCCACCCGCACCGGTAACGATCACGACCTTATCTTGGAACTGCACAGACTCACTCATACGGAACTCCAGCGACAACAGTGGACGATGAGTCGAGTGTCAGGCACCGCGCTTCTGGTCACAATAAATACGGGCGAGGCTGAATGGTGCGCGATAAGGCAGAGGGATGATTGTCAGGTACAGGCGAGCTGTGTCGATGCCTGCATAATGCGTTCGCGAAACGCCAGGTAATGCTTGAGCACCTGTACCGGCGCCTCGATCTGCGGGTAATGGCCAATATTGCCCAGCAGTACGGTGTCGGCGTCCGGCACCAGCTCACGATAGCGCGCGACCATGTGGGCACCGGAAACCGGGTCCACTTCGCCATCGATCACCCGCAACGGCAACTCGCCACGTTGCATGGCGGCGACCCAGCGTTCTCGCTGCTGACGGCGTTGAGGAATGTAGGCAATCAGCTTGTGCAGAATACGCTGGCCGTCGTTGTTTTCGATCAGGCTCCAGAAATCATCCAGGGCACTTTCGCTGGGGCGGGTGTCGGGACCGAAAACCTGCCTGAACGTGTCGGCCAGGGTATTGCGCCCAAAGGCCCGCCCGACCATCCAGCCCACAGGGCTGAGCAGCAGTTTCTGCACCAGCGCTGCGCGGTGGGTCTCGGGAAACAGGCCCCCGTTGAGAAACACACAACTGGCCATCTTGAACCGGCCTTCATAGTGTCGAGCAAGCAGTTCCTGAGCGACGCTGTCGCCATAGTCGTGAGCCATGACATGCACCGCCCCGTGCACTCGCAGGTGTTCCAGCAGCGCCTGGTGTAAATCCGCCTGCTCCAGCAGGCAGTAAGTGTGATCCAGGGGTTTGGCCGAATCGCCAAAGCCCAACATGTCGCAGGCGATCACCAGGTTGCGCTGGGCCAGCGGTTGCCAAAGGTAGTGCCAGTCCCAACTGGCGCTGGGAAAACCGTGAATCAACAACAATGGCTCGCCCTGCCCGGCCACCCAATAGCGAATAGTCTGCCCGCGAAAAACAAAACTCTGTCCACGCTTGCGCCAGGCGCTCAGGGGAATCTCGGCCAATGGCATCAAAGTTGGTATCCCGGGTCGTGTTGGTCGAGCTTGCGCAACAACGCCGGCCAGGCCAGTGCACCTCCCATGCCTTGAGCGCTCTTGGTGACACCCGCGAGCATCGCCTTGGCACCCGCGAGCACCTGTGGCTCGATGGCGATCAACTCGGTCCCGCCATTGTGTGCCAGTACTTGGATGTCACAGGCGCGCTGGAAGATGAACATCATCAGGAACGTATCAGCGATAGTCCCGCCACAGGTCAAAAGACCGTGGTTGTGCAGCATCAGAAAGTTCTTTTCGCCCAGGTCAGCTTGCAAGCGGGCTTTTTCTTCGTGGTTCAGCGCCACGCCTTCGTAGGCGTGATAAGCCAGGCTGGACAGCACAAACAGCGATTGCTGACTGATCGGCAACACACCCTGTTTCTGCGCGGAAACGGCCACGCCGGCGGCGGTATGCGTGTGCAACACGCATACCACGTCGTGCCGCACCTCATGCACTGCACTGTGGATGGTGTAGCCCGCCGGATTGATCTCGTAGGGGCTGTCCATCAGTTTGTGGCCGGCCTGATCGACCTTGACCAGGCTGGAGGCGGTAATTTCGTGAAACATCAGCCCGTACGGATTGATCAGGAAATCTTCGGTGCCCGGCACCTTGGCCGAAATATGGGTGAAAATCAGGTCATCCCAGCCATGCATGGCCACCAGGCGATAGCAGGCTGCCAGGTCGATACGGGTTTGCCATTCGGCAGCGCTGACTTGATCTTTTACACTCTGTGGCGATTGAACGGGGGCTAGGCTCACGGCAATGACCTCGATGGCGTGGTGTTTTTATTATTTTCTCGGCTAAAGCGTCAGTCTAGTCAGACCTTGCGGACGCAGGAGTTGCGTTGGCAGCCAGCTTTATGACCGAGCGGGTCAACCCTGAGCATAGTTCGGATTTGTCTAAGTGCCGTCAGCCAAACGGCGCCAATCAAGGCGCCGCCTCGTGACACTGCGATCAGGCACGCAACGCGGTAACCAATTTGGCCAGCCAAGGTTCTGCGTCGCTTTCCGGGGTCACGCTTTCGCTGGCATCCAGGCGTAGCATCGGCAGCACTTCGCGCACGCCCAACTCGCCAAACAGCTCACGCATTTGCTCGCCGCCCGCGCAAAAAGTATCACCGTAACTGGCATCGCCCAGGCCGATAACCGCCCCCGGCAAACCGCGCCAGGCCGCGGGCAACTGATCGCGAATCGTCGAATACAGCGGCATCAGGCTGTCCGGCAACTCACCCATGCCGGTGGTCGAGGTCACGGCCAGAAAAGCTTCGGGGGCAAAGGCCTGAATATCGGCCAGGGTTGCCCGGGGGTTGTGCCATGCGTCAAGACCGGCGTCGTTGAGGATAGCAGCGGCATGCCGGGCGACTTCTTCAGCCGTGCCGTACACCGAGCCGGAAAGAATGGCGACTTTCATCAATCTCATCCTGTAGTTGAGTGAAAGCCTGGGATATTAACAGCTGCCGCCATCGCTTTCAGGGATCCGGTCGCAACATTCCCTGTTGGCCTGTGGACAGATCACCGACTTGTCTTACACTGCCAGATCCAGAAACACGCCATGGACTGCTCGATGATCAACGCCAAGCTGATGCAAATGGTGATCAACGCCACCAACGAAGGAATTGTCGTCGCCGAGCGGGAAGGCAAGGACAAGCCGTTGATTTATGTGAATCCGGCCTTTGAACGCCTGACCGGCTACCACCTGGACGATATTCTTTACCAGGACTGCCGCTTCCTGCAGTCGGGCGACCGTGACCAGCCGGCGCTGAGCGCCATTCGCGAGGCCTTGGACAATGGTGGCAGTTGCCGGGAGATCCTGCGCAACTACCGTAAGGATGGCACGCACTTCTGGAATGAACTGTCATTATCGACGGTTTATAACCCGGCCGATAAGCAGACCTATTTTGTCGGTGTGCAAAAAGATGTCACGGCGCAGGTCAAGGCCCAGCAGCGCATCACCCAGTTGGAAGCCCAGGTGGCGCAGCTCCAGGCCGAACTGGACACACTGCAGGCGACGAGCGGTTCTAACAAACTTTAGAATACCGGGTCTGTAGAGTAATAATTGCCTTCTGCCCGCCTTTCCCTGAGCCACATCCATGCAACGCGACGCGCTTTTGACGCAGGACGAACTGGACTTCATCCAGACCATGCACCATAACCCGCAACTGAATGCGCGCGACGCTTCGTCGAGCCTGACGGTCAACGGCGGTGCGCAAATCCGTGATCTGCTCACCCGCTTGGCGGCGCATGAGAACGTGACCATCCAGGCACAATTCGACAATCAGCAAATGACCTTTCCATTGCAATTGGTCGAAGACGAGTTCCATGCCCTACACCTGCGCCTGGGCGTGCCGAGCATTTTCGAAGACGGGCCTATGATCCGCCCCTGGCGCCTGGTGCTTGAAGAACCGGTCGCCCTGGAAAACATCAAGGGCCAACCCGGCTCATTATTTGTGCATGAGATTTCGTTCAAGGGCGCGCTGGTGGAAGTTCGCGGTCGAAGCAATCCGCCCAAGACCTTTTGCCTGTGGTTCAGTCCTTCGGGTTATGAGCGAATTGCAGTACGTGGCACCCTCGAACGCGAAACGACCCGAGGCATGTTTGCCTACCGCTTGAGCCAAGGGGACGTGGACGAAACCGAACGCCTGCGCCAGTTCATCCTGCAGCAACATCGCCTCGCCCACCCCGAAGTGCATGCCTGATATCAGGTATCGAGGGTTCCCTGGATAAACTGTTGCAAACGTCGCTGCATCAAATGCCCTTCGTTACCCAGGCAGCCAATGGACGTGCCCGCCAGTTGCGAGCCGACCATGTCCGAGACATCTCCCGCCAGCAGGATTGGACAATCCAGGGTCAACGCAAGTCGCGTCAACCGGCGTGGCAATTCGGCAGTCGGCGAATGATTGGAAAACACCACCAACGCCTGAGGCTGGGTCTTTTCGCAGATCAGCGTTAACTCATTGAAGGGTTGCCCCATGCTCAGGACGCGAACCGCCAACTCGTCACCGCTCATCAATACCCCAGCCACCAACAGTTCCAGTTCACGGCACTCTCCGGCGATGGCCGACAACAAAATCCGGGGTTTGCGGGAAACCTGGGCCAGTTGCAGGCGCTGCGAGATCCGATTGCGCAAAAAGCTGTCGAAAAACAGCCATTCACTGGCCTGCCCGAAATGCCCTTGATGGCGCAGCAGCTGAAGCCAGAGAGGCATCAGGATGTCTTGCAAGGCGACCGATGCAGGGTAGGTGGCGAAGATCTGGCCATACAGGCGCTCCAACAGGCGATCGTCGAACGCGCCGATCGCCTGTTGCAAGTGCCGCTGCCAATCGGTGTTTTCGTGTTGTGCGCCGCCCTCACCCACGTTGCGCAGTAACGCCGCCTGGGCATGGTCACGTGCGAGCATCTTGCCGACTTTGCTGACCGCGACGCCGCGTTCGATCCAATCGAGGATACGGTGCACGGTGTCGATATCTTCCCGCGAGTACAGTCGATGCCCACTTTCGGTGCGCACGGGTTGAATCAAACCATAGCGTCGCTCCCATGCGCGCAACGTGACCGGATTGATACCTGTCAATCTTGACACTTCGCGGATCGGGAACAGCTCCTCCGAGCCGGATACACCGCTGAGCGTGGAACCAACAAGCGGATCAGTAATAACGGGCATCAGGTGGCGAAACATCCCTATAAACGCGTGAACTTGAATCCTATTTAACGCACTTACAGCTGTCTTTTTCAAGCGCCGGGCCAACCGACCAGTGTCGCTGGCATATTTCCTCGATTCAGGAATAATCCTTGCCTGTTTTTACGCAGCCACCCAACCCGGTGGCGGCGTCAGGCGCGCCCCCTACCCGGTGCGGCGCTGCCACCTACCTGGAGATACACAATGTCTACCTTACCCGTCACCTTGATGGTTGCACGTCGTGTGGCTAAAGGGCGTTATCAGGACTTGATGAGCTGGTTGCGTGAAGGCGAGCAACTGGCCACCGACTTTCCCGGCTATCTGGGCTCCGGTGTGCTCGCGCCCCCTGCCGATGACGACGAATTCCAGATTATCTTCCGTTTCGCTGACGAACAGACGTTGCATGCCTGGGAGTTCTCGGCCTCACGCAGCGCCTGGCTCGATCGCGGCAGCGAGTTGTTCGCCAACCCTTCGGAACATCGGGTCAGCGGCATGGACGGCTGGTTTGGCGGCGTGGGCCAGCGTCCCCCGCGCTGGAAACAGGCGGTCGCCATCTGGCTGGCGTTTTTCCCGGTGTCGCTGCTGTTCAATTTCGGACTTGACCCCCTGCTGGCCGAACTTGGAATGTTCAGTCGTGTGCTGGTCAGCACCCTGGCCCTCACGCCCTTGATGGTCTATCTCTTCATTCCCCTGTCGACGTCCCTGCTGGCCGGCTGGTTGAATCCGGCGCCAGCACCGGCAAAACCTTGCGAAGCGACCGTTTGAGTCCATTCGACGGCCGGTCGCTGGTATAGTTTTAGCCTGCCTGCGACCCGAGCCTGCCATGACCACTACCCTCGCCCCGATCCTGATCACCGGTGCCGGCCAACGCGTCGGCCTGCACTGCGCGTTGCGTCTGCTGGACGCGCAGCAGCCGGTGATTTTCAGCTATCGCACTGAACGTGCCGATGTACAGCGCTTGCGCGACCGGGGTGCAATCGCGGTGTTTGCCGATTTTTCCTCCGAGGCCGGTATCCTGGCCTTTATTGCCGAACTGAAGACGCAGACCGGGCGCCTGCGGGCGATCATTCATAACGCTTCGACCTGGACCGCGGAAACGCCGGGGGACGAAAGCCGCGCCTTTATCGACATGTTCAGCGTACACATGCTTGCGCCGTACCTGATCAACCTGCATTGTGCGAGCTTGCTCCAGCAGTCCACGCCCGCCGACATTGTGCATATCAGCGATGACGTCACCCGCAAGGGCAGCCGCCAGCACATTGCCTACTGTGCCACCAAGGCCGGACTCGATAACCTGACCCTGTCGTTTGCCGCCAAGTACGCTCCCCAGATCAAGGTCAACGGCATCGCGCCGGCGATGGTGATGTTCAATCAAGACGACGATGCGGCTTATCGCGCCAAGGTTCTGGCCAAGTCGGCACTCGGCATCGAACCCGGCGCAGAAGTGATTTACCAGAGCCTGCGCTACCTGCTGGATAACCCTTATGTCACCGGTACCACGCTGACCGTCAACGGCGGGCGGCATATCAAGTAAGCCGTTTGCGAGGATGCTGTATGACGTTGTCCCTGCCCCACCATTACCGTGAGATCCTCAAGGGACTGGGTGAAGACCCGGATCGCGAAGGCTTGCTCGACACGCCGAAACGCGCGACCAAAGCCATGCAGTACCTGTGTCACGGCTACAGCCAGAGCGTCGAGGGCGTCGTCAATGGTGCACTGTTCGCCTCGGACAGCGACGAAATGGTGATCGTCGCCAACATAGAACTGTATTCGCTGTGCGAACATCACCTGCTGCCCTTTATTGGCAAGGCCCATGTCGCCTATATTCCAACGGGCAAGGTCCTGGGCCTGTCGAAGATTGCGCGCCTGGTCGACATGTTCGCGCGGCGCCTGCAGATCCAGGAAAACCTCACGCAGCAAATCGCCGAGGCCATCCAGGGCGTGACCCAGGCGGCCGGCGTGGCGGTGGTCATCGAAGCCCACCACATGTGCATGATGATGCGCGGCGTGGCAAAACAGAATTCAACCATGAACACCTCGGTGATGCTCGGCGCGTTCCGCGAGTCGAACACCACCCGTATGGAGTTCCTGCAACTGATCGGACGGAGCAAGTAGCAATGCCACAACTGCAACCAGGCATGGCACGCATCCGGGTCAAGGACCTGCGGCTGCGTACCTTTATCGGGATCAACGAGGATGAAATCCTCAACAAACAGGATGTGTTGATCAACGTGAGCATCCTGTATGCCGCACAAGAAGCGGTGCGCGACAATGACATCGACCACGCGTTGAACTACCGCACCATCACCAAGGCCATCATCGCCCATGTGGAAGGCAATCGCTTTGCCCTGCTGGAGCGTTTGACCCAGGAGCTGCTGGACCTGGTGATGAGCAATGAATCGGTGCTCTACGCCGAAGTCGAAGTCGACAAGCCCCATGCGCTGCGATTTGCCGAGTCAGTGTCGATAACGCTTGCGGCAAGCCGCTCAGCTACAAGCGGCAAGCTGTAAGCCGCAAGCTTACGGCCGCCGCCCATACCACTTGCAGCTTGAAGCCTACCCCTTGAAGCTGTCTCGAAGAGCCCCCCATGAACGATCAACAACGCCTTGAACTTGAAGCCGCCGCCTTTCGCCGGTTGGTTGCACACCTGGACAGCCGCAAGGATGTGCAGAACATCGACCTGATGAACCTTGCCGGTTTCTGTCGCAACTGCCTGTCCAAGTGGTACAAGGCCGAAGCCGATGAGCGCCAGATCGAGGTCAGCCTCGATGACGCTCGCGAGGTGGTGTACGGCATGCCGTACGCCGAGTGGAAAGCCCAATACCAGAAAGAAGCCAGCGCCGAACAACAGGCGGCGTTTGCCAAAGGAAAATCCCATGAGTGATCTGAATACCCTGCGCGCCAGCCTCAACAGCGGCGAACACGTGTTTGCCGAGACCCTGGCGTTTATCGCCGCTGGTTACCACTACCAGCCGCAAGCGTTCAGCAACGGCGCCGTGGAAAACCCTGCCGGGCAGAACGAAGGCTCGTGCAAGACGCTGGGCCTCGCGTTGTTGGAAGGCTTGAGCGACCAGGAAGCACTGTTGGCGTTTGGCGAGCATTATCGTTCGGTGCTGGCCACGCCCGAGGGCAGTGATCATGGGAATATTCGTGCGCTGATCGAGCACGGGCTGTCGGGGGTCAAGTTTGCCGCACAGCCGCTGACGCGCAAAGCCTGATGCCGGTCGGGCAAGCCAACCCCTTGTAGGAGCGAGCTTGCTCGCGAATAACTCAAAGGCACCGCGTTTATCCAGAATGAACGCGTTATCGTTGACGTTTTTCGCGAGCAAGCTCGCTCCTACAAGCCTTTTTTGTGCAACCGGTTTAGAACGAAGCGTTCTGCAGCCCGTCGAGGTAACGCTCGGCATCCAGCGCCGCCATGCAGCCAGCGCCCGCGGAAGTGATGGCCTGGCGATACACGTGGTCGGCCACGTCACCAGCGGCAAAGATACCCTCAAGGTTGGTGGCCGTGGCATTGCCTTCACGACCGCCCTGCACCACCAGGTAACCGTCTTTGGCTTCCAGCACGCCTTCGAACAACGAGGTATTCGGCGTGTGGCCGATGGCGATGAATACGCCGTCGACTTTCAGCTCATCGAAGCTGCCGTCGTTGTTTTTCAGGCGGGCACCGGTCACGCCCATAGTGTCACCCAAGACTTCATCCAGGGTCGCGTTGAGCTTGAGGATGATCTTGCCTTCGGCAACCCGCGCGTGCAGCTTGTCGATCAGGATCTTCTCGGCGCGGAAGGTTTCACGGCGGTGAACCAGGGTCACGGTGCTGGCGATATTGGCCAGGTACAGCGCTTCTTCCACTGCGGTGTTGCCACCCCCGACCACGGCCACCGGCTTGTTGCGGTAGAAGAAACCGTCGCAGGTCGCACAGGCCGAAACACCTTTGCCCATGAATGCTTCTTCCGACGGCAGGCCCAGGTAACGAGCGCTGGCGCCAGTGGCGATGATCAGCGCGTCACAGGTGTAGACGCCGCTGTCGCCGATCAGGCTGTAGGGCTTTTTCGAAAAGTCGACCGCGTTGATGTGATCAAACACGATTTCGGTTTCGAAACGCTCGGCGTGTTCTTTCATGCGTTCCATCAGCACCGGCCCGGTCAGGCCGTGAACATCGCCCGGCCAGTTGTCGACTTCAGTGGTGGTGGTCAACTGACCGCCCGCCTGCATGCCGGTAATCAGCAGCGGCTTGAGGTTGGCCCGCGCCGCGTAGACCGCAGCGCTGTAACCGGCAGGGCCGGAACCGAGAATAATCACTCGCGAATGACGGGTATCAGACATGACTCACTCCTATCGACCGCTTGGACCACACAGCGGCTGGAATAAAAAAGGACCGCGAAGCACTTGGGGAAGGCTTTAACTCGCAAGGTCCTGAAAATAATGGGTGCAGCGTAACGAGGTGGGCAAGATTAAGGAAATACGGAATAACAATCCAGCTCATAGGTGGTCTCTATCTCGTGACCGCTATTAATCGACACCTTTGTTACAGTTAATGTCGACATGCTGACCGCGCTTTCGCCCTTCAGGCAAAGCCGGTAACGTCGGCGCGTTCGTTTCTTTGTCCGGAGTTATCAATGCCCGCCCCTGTCCTCTCAGGCCCACAATACCTGCGCGAAGGCCTCAAGCTGGTACTCAGTCCTGGCCTGCGCCTGTTTGTCCTGCTGCCATTGGCAATCAACCTGATCCTGTTCGTCGGCCTGATCTATTTCGCCGGCCACCAGTTCAGCCTGTGGGTCGACACCCTGATGCCGACGCTTCCCAACTGGCTGAGCTTCCTCAACTACATCCTCTGGCCACTGTTCGTGGTGCTGGTGGTGCTGATGGTGTTCTTCACCTTTACCATGCTCGCCAACATCATTGCCGCACCGTTCAATGGCTTTCTCGCGGAAAAAGTCGAAGTGGTGGTGCGCGGCACCGATGATTTTCCTGCATTCAGTTGGGGCGAACTGTTCGCCATGGTCCCGCGCACCCTGGCGCGGGAAATGCGCAAGCTGGGCTATTTCCTGCCGCGCGCGATAGGCTTGTTTATCCTGTCGTTCATCCCGGTGGTCAACATGGTGGCGGCGCCGCTGTGGTTGCTGTTCGGCGTGTGGATGATGGCGATCCAATACATCGACTACCCCGCCGACAACCATAAACTGGGCTGGAACGAGATGCTTGCCTGGCTGCGCCAGAAGCGCTGGCAGAGCATGAGCTTCGGCGGCAGCGTTTATCTGGTGTTGCTGGTGCCGGTGCTCAATTTGTTGATGATGCCGGCCGCGGTGGCCGGGGCGACGCTGTTTTGGGTACGCGAGCAAGGCGCCGAGACGATGCGCGTGAAGAAGGCCTGAGCCGTCACAAATCCATCATCCCGATGACACAATGGCGACATGGCCCACGTCGACACTAGGGCCATGACGAACGCCTTGCTGCATATCACGCTGATTACCGAAACCTTCCCGCCAGAAATCAACGGGGTGGCCAATACCCTTGGCCGCTTGTGTGATGGACTGCGCGCCCGTGGCCACCAGGTGGAACTGATCCGTCCTCGCCAGGGCAGCGATCAACGCCGGCCCAATGACGATGGCCTGATGCTTTGCCGGGGCTGGCCGCTGCCAGGTTATCCGGGCCTGCAATGGGGCCAGTCGTCGATGCACAAACTGCTGCGACGCTGGAAGCGCCAGCGGCCGGATGTGCTGTACATCGCCACCGAAGGCCCGCTGGGCCTGTCGGCACTGCGGGCGGCACGACGCCTGGGGATCAGCGTGGTCAGCGGTTTTCATACCAACTTCCAGCAGTATTCCAGCCAGTACGGCCTGGGCATGTTGAGCCGGTTACTGACTCATTACTTGCGCTGGTTTCATAACCGTTCGACCTTGACCCTGGTGCCCAGCGTCAGCCAGCGCATGGAGCTTGAGCGGCGTAACTTCGAGCGCCTGGACATGCTGGCGCGCGGTGTCGACAGCCTGCTGTTTCACCCGGCCAAGCACGACAATGCCTTGCGCGAAAGCTGGGGCCTGGGCGTTGACGACGTTGCAGTGCTGCATGTCGGACGCCTGGCCCCGGAGAAGAACCTCGGCCTGCTCAAACGCTGCTTCGATTCACTGCAGGCCACTTATCCACAGCGGCTTCTGAAGCTGATCATTGTCGGCAACGGCCCGCAACGGGCAATACTGGAGAGAGAGCTGCCGGAGGCAATTTTTTGCGGCCCCCAGCGCGGCGAAGAACTGGCCCGGCATTATGCGTCCGGGGATCTGTTTCTGTTCCCCAGTCTTACCGAAACCTTTGGCAACGTGGTCCTTGAAGCCATGGCTTCGGGCCTCGGCGTGGTGGCGTACGACCAGGCCGCCGCGACCCAGCATATCCGTCATGGCTACAACGGCGTATTGGCGATGCCTGGGGACGAGGAGGCATTTTGCGATGCGGCCAATTGGTTGCTGGAGGGGCGCGAGAGTCTGCGTCGGGTACGGCTCAATGCCCGGCAGCATGCCAGCCGTCAAGGCTGGCCCGCGATTATCGAGCAGTTTGAACACCAATTGCGCGGTGCGTGCGGTGAGACATTGGGGGTGACGGACGGCTCAAGACTGGTCTGAGCATCGCGGGGCGAGCCCGCGATGCCTGTCGGCGGATTTAAACCAGCGTGGTCAACGCCTCGCGACTGAACGGCAAGATGTCGCCTTCGCGCCCTTCACGGACCTTCACCGCCCAGTCCGGGTCGACCAACAGCGCACGGCCCACGGCCACCAGGTCGAATTCATCATTGTTCAGACGCTCGAGGAGTTTTTCCAGACTCGCCGGCTGCGCCACTTTGTCGGTGTTGACCATAAATTGCAGGAACTCGCCGTCCAGACCGACACTGCCCACGGTGATGGTCGGTTTACCCGTGAGCTTGCGAGTCCAACCCGCCAGGTTCAGCTCGGAACCGTCGAACTCCGGCTCCCAGAACCTGCGGGTAGAGCAGTGGAAAATATCCACACCCGCGTCAGCCAGTGGCTTGAGGAACTCTGCCAGCGCCTCGGGAGTTTGCACCAGCCGCGCGGTGTAATCCTGCTGCTTCCATTGAGAGAAGCGCAAAATGATCGGAAACTCGGGACCTACCGCCGCACGCACGGCTTGAATCAGCTCAATGGCGAACCGCGAACGCTTGGCCAGGCTGCCGCCATATTCATCCGTGCGCTGGTTACTGCCTTCCCAGAAGAACTGGTCAACCAGATAACCGTGCGCGCCGTGGATTTCCACGCCGTCCATGCCAATACTCTGGGCGTCTTTGGCAGCCTGGGCAAAGGCACCGATCACGTCCTTGATGTCCTGGGCAGTCATGCCATGGACCACGACGTTGCCGTCCTTGAGTTTTTCCATCGGGCCATAGCCCGGCACACTGGCGTCCGGCTCGGTGCCGATACGCCGCACACTGCCGACGTGCCACAACTGCGGGACAATCTTGCCGCCTTCGGCATGCACCGCCTCAACGACTTTCTTCCAGCCCGCCAGCGCGGCCTCACCGTAGAAATGCGGAACGTTCGGATAGCCGTTGGAAGCCTGGTGATCGACCACCGTGCCTTCGGTGATGATCAGCCCCACGCCGGCGGCGGCGCGGCGACGGTAGTACTCGATGACCTTGGAATTGGGCACGCCCCCCGGGGAAAACGAGCGGGTCATCGGCGCCATGACGACACGGGTCGGCAACTGCAATGCGCCGAGCTGGAAAGGTTTGAACAACGCTTGGACAGACATGCGAGCACTCCGCGCATAAAGATTTTATGACGCGGATAATATGGGACGGCGCACGCGAGCGACAGCACTATTGATCAGCGTGATTAAGGGGTAAAAGTGCGGAGAGAGCCTGGGCCGCTCCGCCAATGTCCGAAATCAGGCCAGGGCTTTCTCGATGGCCTGAGCGATAGAAGGATCCTCAGGTGGTGTGCGCGGAGAGAATCGCGCCAGTACCCGGCCGTCCTTGCCCAGCAGAAACTTCTCGAAATTCCAGGTGATGTCGCCAGGAAACTCGGCGCCCTCACCCGCCAGCAAACGATACAACTGATGGCGCTCGGGGCCATTCACCTCGAGCTTGCTGCCCAAGGGAAAGGTCACGCCGTAATTGAGGCTGCAAAACGCCTGGATTTCCTGCTCGGTGCCTGGCTCTTGCCCGGCGAACTGGTTGCATGGCAGCCCGAGCACGGTGAAACCCTGGTCCTTGTATTTCTGGTAGAGGTTTTCCAGCGCCGCGTACTGCGGTGTCAAGCCACATTTGGAGGCGACATTGACCACCAGCACGACTTGCCCCTTGAAGGGCGCCAAAGGCAGCTCCTGACCATCCAGGGCTTTGAGTTTAAGGTCGTGGAAAGCACTCATGACGAACTCCAGATTTCCCATGTTCTTCGTAACGGTCGTGCGAGATTACAACCGCCAAGTCGGCAAGAATAGCCGCCAATCAATAAAGGCGCCCGAAGGCGCCTTTATTTGCAACTGACGAGCCTGGCTCATCAATTAATGCTGGTGACCGCCTTCGCCATGCACGTGGCCGTGAGCCATTTCTTCCTCGGAAGCGTCGCGGACCGCGACGATCTTGACCTGGAAGTTCAGGCGCTGGCCAGCCAGCGGATGGTTGCCGTCAACGGTGACGTCATCGCCGTCCAGATCACGGATGGTCACGATCTGCATCTGGCCGTCCGGAGCGGAAGCGTGGAACTGCATCCCCACTTCCAGTTCGTCGACGCCTTCGAACATGCTGCGGCTCAGGGTGCTGACCAGTTCAGCGGAGTATTCGCCGTAGGCATCTTCAGGTTCTACGGCAACGGTCAGCTCATCACCAACGCTTTTGCCTTCCAGCGCCTTTTCCAGGCCCGGGATAATGTTACCTGCGCCTTGCAGGTAGACCAGCGGCGCGCCGCCGGCTGAGCTGTCGATGACCTCACCAGCGTCGTTGGTCAGGGTATAGTCGATGGAGACAGCCTTGTTAGCGGCGATCGTCATGGGGCGAGACCTTTTGCAGAAGAATGAAGAACGGACAAGTCTAAACAAGGATTTGCCCGAAAGCGAACACAACCCGGACAGACGGAGTCTATCCAGTGACTCGACGGTCGTCGGTTTTCACCGCGACGAAGAGCAACATTGGGTCGTCGAGCTTTCGTGCGGGCATACGCAACACCTGCGCCACCAGCCGCCATGGCAATCCCGGGCGTGGGTCACCGATCCTGCGCAGCGCCTTGAAAAAATAGGTCAGCCCTTTGCCTGTGGCTGGTGTGCGCAGAGCCCGGATAACGATAACCTTGGCACCTGATTCCCGGTAGGCGCTGATTTATGGAACGCCACCGAAGCCATGCAACGCCAGAGAATTCGCATGCAGACTTTTTTTATCGCGCCCACCGATTTTGGTGTGGGCCTGACCTCCATCAGCCTCGGGCTGGTGCGTACCCTGGAACAGGCCGGACTGAAAGTCGGCTTTTTCAAACCGATTGCCCAGCCGCATCCCGGCGATACCGGGCCGGAGCGCTCCACCGAACTGGTGGCGCGCACCCACGGCCTGAAGCCTCCCCGTCCCCTGGGCCTGGCCCATGTCGAGCGCATGCTCGGCGATGGCCAACTGGATGAACTGCTCGAAGAAATCATCACCCTTTACCAGCAGGCCGCCGTGGGCAAGGACGTGCTGATCGTCGAAGGCATGGTCCCGACGCGCAGCGCCAGCTATGCGGCGCGGGTCAATCTGCACCTGGCAAAAAGCCTGGATGCCGAAGTGATCCTGGTCTCGGCGCCGGAAAACGAAGTATTGACCGAACTCTCGGGCCGGGTCGAATTACAGGCGCAATTGTTCGGCGGTCCGAAAGACCCGAAAGTGCTCGGGGTGATTCTCAACAAGGTACAGACCGACGAAAGCATGGAAGCCTTCGCCACACGCCTCAAGGAACATTCTCCGCTGTTGCGCAGCGGCGATTTCCGGCTATTGGGGTGCATTCCGTTCCAGCCCGAACTCAACGCCCCACGCACCCGCGACGTGGCCGACCTGATGGGTGCACAGATCCTCAACGCCGGCGACTATGAAACCCGGCGCATGAGCAAAATCATCATTTGCGCGCGCACCATGCGTAACACCGTGGAGCTGCTCAAGCCGGGTGTCCTGGTGGTGACGCCCGGTGATCGCGACGACATCATCCTCGCCGTCAGCCTCGCTGCCATCAATGGCGTGCCCCTGGCCGGCTTGCTGCTGACCAGCGACACCCTGCCCGATCCCCGGATCATGGAGCTGTGCCGTGGGGCCTTCCAGGCCGGGTTGCCGGTGCTGTCGGTGAGCACCGGCTCCTACGACACCGCCAACCAGCTCAACAGCCTGAACAAGGAAATTCCGATCGATGACCGCGAACGCGCGGAGATCATCACTGATTTCGTCGCCAGCCACCTGGATGCGCGCTGGCTGCACCAGCGTTGCGGTACACCCCGGGAAATGCGCCTGTCGCCGGCGGTGTTCCGTTATCAGTTGATCCAGCGCGCCCAGGCCGCCAACAAGCGTATCGTCCTGCCCGAAGGCAGCGAGCCGTTGACCGTGCAAGCCGCCGCCATCTGCCAGGCGCGCGGTATCGCCCGCTGCGTGCTGCTGGCCAAGCCTGCCGATGTCGAGGCCGTGGCCCGCGCCCATGGCATCGAACTGCCCGAAGGCCTGGAGATTCTCGATCCGGACCTGATTCGCGAGCGCTATGTCGAACCGATGGTGGCGCTGCGCAAGAGCAAAAGCCTGAATGCGCCGATGGCCGAGCAACAACTGGAAGACACCGTGGTGATCGCCACCATGATGCTCGCCCTGGACGAGGTCGACGGCCTGGTGTCCGGGGTTATCCACTCCACCGCCAATACCATCCGCCCGGCCCTGCAACTGATTAAGACCGCGCCGGGCTGCACCTTGGTGTCGTCGGTGTTTTTCATGCTGTTCCCCGAACAGGTGCTGGTGTACGGCGACTGCGTGATGAATCCGCACCCGAGCGCCAGCGAACTGGCGGAAATCGCCTTGCAAAGCGCCGACTCGGCCGCCGCGTTCGGCATCACGCCGCGAGTGGCGATGATCAGCTACTCCAGCGGAGACTCGGCCAGCGGCGAAGAAGTGGAAAAAGTCCGCGAGGCCACGCTGCTTGCCCACGAACAACAGCATTCACTGTTGATCGATGGTCCGCTGCAGTACGACGCCGCCGCCAACGAAAATGTCGCCCGGCAACTGGCGCCCAACAGCTTGGTGGCGGGCAAGGCCACCGTGTTCGTATTCCCCGACCTCAATACCGGCAACACCACCCACAAAGCGGTGCAACGCAGTGCCGATTGCGTCAGCCTGGGGCCGATGCTCCAGGGCCTGCGCAAACCCGTTAACGATCTGCCGCGAGGGGCGCAGGTGGACGACATCGTCTACACCATCGCCCTGACCGCGATTCAAGCCGCCAACCGACCTATGGACGCCTAAATGCTGGATTTTCTGCCTGCCGCCCTGCGCGGGGTAATCGCCTCGCTGCTGTTGGCGTTGAACACGATCCTGCTGTGTTCGTTCTTGTTTATCGTCGCGCTGTTCAAGGCGCTGCCGTTTGCCAAGCGGCTGAGCGAAGGACTGATGAACCACACCCATGAGGCCTGGATCAGTAACAACAAGGCCTGGATGAACCTGGTACAGCGCACTCGCTGGCACTTGAGCGGCCTGGAAGGCCTGGACTACCAGCACTCGTATCTGGTGACCAGCAACCACCAGAGCTGGGTCGACATCATGGTGTTGCAGTACGTGCTGAACCGCCGTATCCGCCCGCTGAAGTTCTTCCTCAAGCAGGAACTGATCTGGGTCCCGGTGATTGGCCTGGCGTGGTGGGCCCTGGGCTTTCCATTCATGAAGCGCTACAGCAAGGCCTACCTGGAAAAGCATCCGGAAAAGAAAGGCAAGGACCTGGAGACCACCCGCAAGACCTGCGCGAAATTTCGCGCCAATCCGGTGGGTATTTTCAACTTTGCCGAGGGCACACGGTTTACGCCTGGCAAACATGCCCAGCAGCATTCACCGTTCCGCCACCTGCTCAAACCCAAGGCGGGTGGGATTGCCTTCGTGCTGGACGCCATGGGCGAGCAGTTGAAATCACTGGTCAACGTGACCATTCACTACCCTGGCGGGCGCCCTGGGTATTGGGATTTGCTGTGCGGGAATGTGAAGGAGGTGGTGGTGCACTTTGAAGAGGTGCAGATCCCGATCGAATTCATCGGCAAGAATTACGAGCAGGATGGTGAGTACCGGGTGGCATTTCAGGGCTGGATCAATGGCCTGTGGACAGAAAAGGACGCCCTTCTGGATAAGCTGCACACAACTTTTCCAGGCAATCGCTGATTAAAATGTGGGAGCGGGCTTGCTCGCGAATGCTGAGTGTCAGTCACCAAATGTATTGACTGATCCACCGCATTCGCGAGCAAGCCCGCTCCCACATTTTTGACCGAGCCCGCCATCGATCACTCGGTGACGGGCTTTTTATTGCTATATAGCGCCGCGCTGACGCAACAGCTCCAGCACTTGCTTGACGCTGTCGTCCAGCGACAGGGCCTGGGTGTCGATCACCAGGTCGGCATCCAACGGCACGTCATACGGGAAGGAATCGCCAGGGATGTTATCCCCTCCCGCCGCATACAGCCCTTGCGGGTCGCGCTCGGCACAGACCAGCGGCGAAGCCTGCACGTAGACCGTGAGCAGACGCTCGCTGCCGATCAGCGCCTTGGCCTGTTCACGGCCTTCGGCATCCGGAGCCACGAACGCCGCCAGGGTCAGCAGGCCGGCCTCGTTGAACTGACGTGCAACGTGGGCCGCACGACGCCAGTTCTCGGTCCGTCCGGCACGATCCTGTGGCAACCCTTTATTCAAGTCGTGACGCAGGTTCTGGCCATCCAGCACAAACACCGCACGGCCCATATCGAACAGCTTGCGCTCGACGGCATAGGCCAGCGTGCTTTTGCCAGCGCCCGACAGGCCGCTGAACAACACGGTGGCAGGCTGCTGGCCGAAACGCTGGGCGCGTTCTTCGGTGGCGACGTGGGCCAGTTTGCCGTGCTGCGCCGCGCTGCCATGGTTGACCGGCGCAGCGATGATCATACCCGCCGCCACGGTGCCGTTGGTCAAGCGATCAATCACGATGAACGCGCCGGTGGTGCGGTTGCTGGCATAGCCGTCCAGCGCGATAGCCGCGTCGAGGCTGACCTTGACCCGACCAATCTCGTTCAGTTGCAAGGCGCTCGCCGGACCTTCTTCCAGCGTATTGACGTCCACGCGATGGACGATGCTGGTGATGGAACCCGGCACGTAGCTGGTGGCGCGCTTGATGTCGTATTTCTTGCCCGGCAGCATCGGTTCTTCAGCCATCCACACCAGCATGGCGTCGAAGGCGTCGCTCACTTGCGGCACGTTGTCGGCGTGTACCAGCAAGTCGCCACGGGAGATATCAATCTCGTCTTCCATGGTCAGGGTCACGGCCTGGCCCGGGCCGGCGTGCTCCAGCTCACCTTCAAAGGTGACGATGGATTTGACGCGGCTGCTCTTGCCCGACGGCAATACCACCACTTCATCGCCTTTGTGCACGACGCCACTGGCCAGCGTGCCCGCGAAACCACGGAAGTTCAGGTTCGGACGGTTGACGTACTGCACCGGGAAACGCAGGTCGGTGTAGTTGCGGTCGTTGGCGATCTCGACGGTTTCGAGAATCTCCATCAGCGACTGCCCGGTGTACCAGGGCGAACGCTCGCTCTTGTTCACCACGTTATCGCCCTTGAGCGCCGACATCGGCACAAAGGCCATGGTGCTCGGCTTGAAGGCAATGCCTTCGGCAAACTTCAGGTAATCGGCCTTGATCGACTCGAACACGCTTTCGTCGAAGCCGTTGAGGTCCATCTTGTTGATCGCGATGACGATGTGCTTGATGCCCAGCAGCGAAGCGATAAAGCTGTGGCGACGGGTCTGGGTCTGCACGCCGTAGCGGGCGTCCACCAGAATGATCGCCAGGTCACAGGTGGACGCACCGGTGGCCATGTTGCGGGTGTACTGCTCATGGCCGGGGGTGTCGGCAATGATGAATTTGCGCTTGGCGGTGGAGAAATAGCGGTAGGCCACATCAATGGTGATGCCTTGCTCACGCTCGGCCTGCAGGCCGTCGACCAGCAACGCCAGGTCGATGTCGTCGCCCGTGGTGCCGACTTTCTTCGAGTCACGGGTGATAGCTTCCAGATGGTCTTCGTAGATCATCTTGGAGTCGTGCAGCAGACGTCCGATCAACGTGCTCTTGCCGTCGTCGACATTGCCACAGGTCAGAAAGCGCAGCATTTCCTTGCGTTCGTGCTGGCCCAGGTAGGCGAGGATGTCCTCGCTGATCAAATCAGATTGATGCGACATGACAGCCCCTTAGAAATAGCCTTGACGTTTTTTATCTTCCATCGAGCCTGCGCCATCGTGGTCGATGACCCGGCCCTGGCGCTCGGAAGTTCGCGTCAGGAGCATTTCCTGAATGATGTCCGTCAGGCTTTCGGCCTCGGACTCCACCGCGCCCGTCAACGGGTAGCAACCAAGGGTACGGAAACGTACTTTCTTTTTGACGATTCGGGCTTTGTCTTCTTCGGACAGGTGCTCGAGAATCCGCTCGTCGTCGATCATGATCAACGTGCCGTTCTTCTCGATCACGTCGCGCTCGGCGGCGAAGTACAGCGGGACGATCGGGATGCCTTCCAGATAGATGTACTGCCAGATGTCCAGCTCGGTCCAGTTGGACAGCGGGAACACGCGGATCGACTCGCCTTTGTTGACGTTGCCGTTGTACACATTCCACAGTTCCGGGCGCTGGTTCTTCGGGTCCCAGCGGTGCTTACTGTCGCGGAACGAGTACACGCGCTCCTTGGCGCGGGATTTCTCTTCATCGCGACGGGCGCCGCCGAAAGCGGCATCGAAACCATGTTTGTCCAAGGCCTGCTTGAGGCCTTCGGTCTTCATGATATCGGTGTGCTTGGCGCTGCCGTGGGTAAACGGGTTGATGCCTTGCGCCACGCCGTCCGGGTTGATGTGAGTGATCAAGTCCAGACCCAGTTCTTCAACCATGCGGTCGCGGAACGTGTACATTTCCTGGAATTTCCACCGGGTGTCGACGTGCATCACCGGGAATGGCAGTTTTCCCGGGAAAAATGCCTTGCGCGCCAAGTGCAGCATCACGGCGGAGTCTTTACCGATCGAGTAGAGCATCACCGGGTTGTCGAACTCGGCGGCGACCTCGCGGATGATGTGGATGCTTTCCGCCTCCAGCTGTTTCAGATGCGTCAGTTTGTCGACCATGGCTACTCACGGAAAAACGATCTTATGGACGGCCAGCGGGCCGTGTTCGAGCGAGGCATGCTAGCACAGCACCTGCTTCTAATCAGGGACCCAACTAGATCGAAACGGTATATGAATATGCCCCGAGGTTTGGCTGTGCAGGCCGCTCGACCTGATCAAATGTGGGAGCTGTCGAGCCCCGGCGAGGCTGCGATGCAGGCACCTCGGTCCCGCAGCTACACCGCGGTGCTTCTAGCGCCACCTCGCTGGGGCGCGACAGCTCCCACAGTCGTCTCGTGGTGAGGCTTAGATCGGGTTGGGGCAGTCGATAAACAGGTGTTCGAGGGCGAAACGTCGCGCCAGGTAATCCCCCAACGCCTGTACGCCATAACGTTCGGTGGCGTGATGACCGGCAGCGATAAAACTGATGTCGTTTTCCCGGGCGCTGTGGAAAGTCTGCTCCGAAGCCTCACCGCTGAGGTACAGGTCGACGCCGGCCGCCACGGCCTGATCGATATACCCTTGGCCGCCGCCCGTGCACCAGCCCACACGGCGGATCATCCCGCTGCCTTCGATCAACAAGGGTTCGCGGCCCATGGATTCCTGGACGCGGCGGGCAAAATCCCGGGCCGACACGGGCTCGGCCAGAGACCCCACCAGACCGACGACCTTGAGGTTTTGCGGATCCAGCGGGCCTTCGACGGTGATCTCCAGTTGGCGCGCAAGCTGCACGTTATTCCCCACGTCCGGATGCAGGTCCAGCGGCAAGTGATAAGCCAGCAGACTGATATCGTGCTTGAGCAGCGTCTTCAGGCGACGCTGCTTCATCCCGGTGATGCACGGGCTTTCGCCTTTCCAGAAATACCCGTGATGCACCAGCACCAGATCGGCCTGGGCCTCCACCGCCGCGTCCAGCAAGGCCTGACTGGCGGTCACGCCACTGACGATACGCAACACCTGCGGCCGGCCTTCGACCTGCAGCCCATTGGGGCAGTAATCGGCGATTTTCGCGCTGGCGAGGTAACGGTCAGCCTCTTCGACGAGGGTGTTGAGGGCAACGGCCATAAAAGACTCCTAAATATCCCGTTCAGAGGCGCTCGCGGCCTCGTATAATGCGCGACATTATGGGCGCTCTCCCGCCCCCTGCAACCTGTCAGGATTTACTTGATGCTCAAGGCGCTGCGTTTTTTTGGATGGCCATTACTGGCCGGCGTACTGATCGCGATGCTGATTATTCAGCGTTACCCCGAATGGGTCGGCCTGCCGAGCCTGGACGTCAATCTGCAACAGGCACCGCGAACCACGGCGGTGCAACAAGGCCCGGTCACCTATGCCGATGCCGTGATCGTCGCGGCGCCGGCCGTGGTCAACCTGTACACCACCAAGGTCGTCAACAAGCCAGCGCATCCGTTGTTCGAAGACCCGCAGTTCCGACGCTTTTTCGGCGACAACTCGCCCAAGCAGCGGCGGATGGAGTCGAGCCTGGGTTCCGGCGTGATCATGAGCCCGGAAGGCTACATCCTGACCAATAACCACGTGAGCACCGGGGCCGACCAGATTGTCGTGGCCCTGCGTGATGGCCGCGAAACCCTGGCTCGCGTGGTCGGCAGCGATCCGGAAACCGACCTCGCGGTGCTGAAAATCGATCTGAAAAACCTGCCGGCGATCACCATCGGTCGCTCCGAGAGCCTGCGCGTCGGTGACGTCGCGCTGGCCATCGGCAACCCGTTCGGAGTCGGCCAGACCGTGACCATGGGCATCATCAGCGCCACCGGGCGCAATCAATTGGGCCTCAACAGTTACGAAGACTTTATCCAGACCGATGCCGCGATCAACCCCGGCAACTCGGGCGGAGCGCTGGTGGACGCGAATGGCAACCTGACCGGGATCAACACCGCGATTTTCTCGAAATCCGGCGGTTCCCAAGGCATCGGTTTCGCGATCCCGGTGAAACTGGCGATGGACGTGATGAAGTCGATCATCGAACACGGCCAGGTAATACGTGGCTGGCTGGGCATCGAAGTTCAGCCGCTGACCAAGGAACTGTCCGAATCCTTTGGACTGACCGGGCGTCCGGGCATCGTCATCGCCGGCATCCTGCGCGACGGCCCGGCGGAAAAAGCCGGGATGCAGGTTGGCGATGTGATCCTCAGCATCGACGGGGAGCCCGCGGGTGATGGTCGTCGCTCGATGAATCAGGTGGCGCGGATCAAACCGACCGACAAGGTTGCCATCCAGGTGATGCGCAATGGCAAGGAAATCAAACTCTTGGCTGAAGTCGGCCTGCGCCCACCACCCGCCACGGCCCCGGTGAAGGAAGAAGAATAAACCCAGCGCACTGAAGAGATAAATTCTCATTGGTCATGTTATATTGTTTCAATATTGACATTGGAACGCTAGACCATGACGTCTCGAAAATTTGCTCCCCTGGCCGGTATCGCCCTCGGATTGTTGGGGGATCCGGTATTCGCCGAGGATACCGGCGCCCTTGAACTGGATACCATCAGCGTCACCGCCGATGCTTATGAGTCGGCCACCGGACCGGTCACCGGTTATCGCGCGACCCGTTCGGCCAGCGCGACCAAGACCGACACCGCCCTGCGGGATATCCCACAATCGATCAGTGTGATTCCCGCCACGGTGCTCAAGGATCTGGGCAGTACCAATGTCGAACGCGCCCTCGAGTTCGCCGGCGGCGTGTCCAAGCAGAATAATTTCGGCGGCCTGACGTTGTATGAATACAGCGTGCGCGGCTTCACCACTTCGGAGTTCTACCAGGACGGTTTCAGCGCCAACCGTGGTTACCCCAGCACCCCGGACGCAGCCAATCTCGAACGCATCGAAGTGCTCAAGGGCCCGGCCGCCAGCCTGTATGGGCGTGGCGATCCCGGCGGCACCGTCAATATCGTCACCAAGAAACCGCAGCCCGAAGCCTTCACCAGGCTGCAGACCAGCGCCGGCAGTTGGGATCGCTACCGCACCGCGCTTGACGTCAACACTCCGCTGGACAGCGAAGGCCGGGTGCTGACGCGGGTCAACCTGGCGGTGGAGGACAATCACAGTTTCCGCGACCACGTGCAGAGCAAACGGGTATTCGTCGCCCCTTCCATCAGTTGGCAGCTGGACCCGGATACCAGTCTGTTGGTGGAAAGCGAATTCGTGCGCCACAGCTCGACCTTCGACCGCGGCCTGGTGGCCCCCGGCAATGGCTGGGGCGGCATGTCGCGCTCGACGTTCCTCGGCGAACCCAACGACGGCGACATCCGCAACCACAACAACCGCGTGCAAGCGACCCTTGAGCATCACCTGAACGATGCCTGGAAACTGCGTCTCGCCAGCCATTACAAGCAAGGCAGCCTGTGGGGTGATGCCTCGGAAAACCGTGCGCTGATCCCCGGCGAGCGCAGCATCGAGCGCCGCTATCGCGAACGTTCCATGGGCTGGCACGACAGCATCACTCAATTGGAATTGCGCGGGTTGTTCGATATCGGCAGTTGGCAGCATGAACTGCTGATCGGCACCGAGTACGAGGACTATCGCAAGAAGGAGCGGGTCACCGCGATTGCCGGCAATTACCCCATCGACATCTATGACCCGATCTACGGCCAGCCCAAGCCCAACGGCAAGCGCTCCGGCACCGACTTCTTCGAACAGGTGAAAAGCCAGGCGCTGAACCTGCAGGACCAGATCGTGTTCACGGACCGTCTGCGCGGCATGATTGGCGCGCGTTTCGAGCACTTCGAGCAACACATCGACAACTTCACCGGCACCGCCTTGCCTAGCCGCCAGACCCATGATGCCCTGACCCAGCGCGCGGGTCTGTTGTATCAGTTGACCCCGCAAGTCGGCGTGTTTGCCAACGCCTCGACCTCGTTCAAGCCCAACAACGGCCTGGACGCCAACGATAAATCCTTCAAGCCCGAGGAAGGCGTCGGTTATGAAGTGGGGATCAAGAGCGAACTCTTCGACGACCGCCTCAGCGCCACCCTCGCCGCCTTCCATATCGAAAAGGAAAATGTGCTTGCCACCGATCCGAGCACCGACACCCAGCGCGCCATCGGCAAGGCGCGCAGCCAGGGTTTCGACCTGCAACTGAGCGGACAGTTGACTGACGCCGTGCGCGTAATCGGCGCCTATGCCTACATCGACGCCGAAGTGACCAAGGGCGACAAGGACATTCCCACCGGCAGTCGCATTCTAGGCGTGGCCAAACACAGCGGCAGTCTGTTGGGCGTGTATGAGTTTCAGGACGGCATGCTGCGCGGCTCGGATCTGGGCGCGGCGTTTACCTACGTCGGTGATCGCTCCGGCGAGGCCGGTAAAAGTTTTGAATTACCGGCGTATCACACCGTCGACCTGCTGGCCCATTACAAGGCCAGCGAGAACGTCACTGTGGGGCTGAACCTCAACAACCTGTTCGATGAAAAGTACTACGAGCGCTCCTACAGTAACTACTGGGTCAACCCCGGCGAGCCACGTAATTTAACCGTCAGCCTGACCCTCGACCTGTAATTCGTTAATGCCGTTCAGTTAAAGCCGAAAATCTCCTGTGGCGAGGGGGTTTGTCCCGGTGGGCTGCGCAGCAGCCCCAACACCAGGTGCCGCGAACAGCCTGATATACCGCGTCAGCCCTGAATGGGGCTGCTGCGCAGCCCAACGGGGGACAAGCCCCCTCGCCACAGGACAAGCCCCCTCGCCACAGGACAAGCCCCCTCGCCACAGGACAAGCCCGCTCGCCACGGTTATCGAGTGGGCGCTTACAACGCCACCGGCGCTCTTTCGCAGAGAGTGTTAAGCGCCGCCGCCCACTGCGGAGCGTCATTGAGGCAGGGCACCAACACCAACTCCTCGCCCCCGGCTTCGCGGAACTGCTCCAGCCCGCGATCGCCGATCTCCTCCAGTGTCTCGATGCAATCGGCGACAAACGCCGGGCACATCACCAGCAACTTCTTCACCCCTTGCTCGGCCAACGCTGCGAGACGGGCCTCGGTGTAAGGTTCGATCCACTTCGCCCGTCCCAGACGCGACTGGAAAGCCACCGACCATTTGCCGTCCGGCAGGCCCATGCGCTCGGCGAAATTACGCGCAACGCTGAAGCACTGCGCGCGATAGCAGGTGGCGAGCACCTCGGCAGAGGCGTTCTTGCAGCAATCGGCATCCTTGAAACAGTGCTCGCCAGTCGGGTCGAGCTTTTTCAGATGACGCTCAGGCAGGCCGTGGAAACTCAGCAACAAGTGATCGAATTCCTGCGCCACATACGGTTTGGCGCTCGCCACCAACGCGTCGAGGTATTCCGGCTCATCGTAAAACGGCTGCAGGATCGAGAACTGCAGGTTGAGCTTTTTGTCTCGCACCACACGCTTGGCTTCTTCGATGACGGTGGTGACGGTACTATCGGCAAACTGCGGATACAGCGGCGCCAGGGTGACTTTCTGAATCCCCTGGGCTGCCAAGCGGCTCAGCACGCTTTCAAGCGACGGTTCGCCGTAACGCATGGCCAGTTCGACCGGACCGTGGGTCCACTGAGCCGTCATCTGCTGTTGCAGGCGGCGGCTCAGCACCACCAGCGGCGAGCCTTCGTCCCACCAGATCGAGGCGTAGGCATGGGCCGACTGCTCGGGGCGCTTGATCAGAATCAGCGACACCAGCAGCCGCCGCACCGGCCACGGCAGGTCGATCACATAAGGGTCCATCAAGAACTGATTGAGGTAGCTGCGCACGTCGGCCACCGAAGTGGACGCCGGTGACCCCAGGTTGACCAGTAATAACGCGTGATCCGTCATGCAACATCCTATCTCTAGAGGCGGCTGGACAAGTCGCCCAGGGCCGCGTGCAACTCAGTGAACTGAAAAGTGAAACCGGCGGCCAGCAACCGTTCGGGAACGGCCTTCTGACCGCCCAGCAACAAGCCGGACAATTCGCCCAGTCCCAGGCGCAAGGCAAAGGCCGGCATGGGCATGAACGCCGGGCGGTGCAGCACCTGGCCCAGGGTCTTGGCAAATTCGCGATTACGTACCGGATGAGGCGCGCAGGCATTATAAGGACCGCTGGCGTCAGACTTGTGCAGAAGAAAATCAATCAGGGCGATTTGATCCTTGATATGCACCCACGGCATCCACTGCCGACCGTTGCCGATAGGCCCACCCAGCGCCAGTTTGAACGGCAGCAACAGGCGCGACAAAAAGCCGCCCTCGGCGGCCAGCACCAGGCCGGTGCGTATCAGCACCACGCGTATGCCCAGCGCTTCGGCACGCTGGGCCGTTTCTTCCCAGGCAATGCATAACTGGCTGGGAAAATCGTCCAGCACCGGGCCGCTGTCTTCGGTCAATTCACGTTCACCGCCATCGCCATACCAGCCGACTGCGGAACCGGAAATCAACAGCGCCGGTTTCTGCTCAAGGCTTTCAAGCCAGGCCAGCAAGGTTTCCGTCAGGCTGATCCGACTGCTCCACAGCAATGCCTTGCGTTTATGCGTCCAGGGCCGGTCGGCAATCGGCGCACCGGCGAGGTTGACCACCACATCCACCGGGGCCGGCACCTCCTCCAACCGAGCCACGCCCTGCACCTGGGCACCGCAGAGCTTGGCCACCTGTTCGGGGCGTCGGCTCCAGACGGTCAGCCGATGACCCTGGGTGAGCCAGTACTGGCACAACTGGCGGCCGATCAACCCTGTACCGCCGGTCAGCAAAATATGCATGAGTTCATCCTCGTGTAACGTTCGCCGGCCATCACTGGTCTATTTTACTAACAGGGTTCTTTTTCAATCTGGCGCAACGTTGGTTTAACCCTCAGGTTTAACCATAGGACATGCCAAACGTTCAGGTACACCAAAACTTATACCAAAAAACAATATTGTACAGCTATTGGTGTCGGCGTAGTCTGTACCCAAAGGTAAAACGAGGCCTCCCATGACTGTCCCCATCGCGATCATCGGTACCGGCATTGCCGGACTCTCGGCCGCTCGAGCGCTTAAAGACGCCGGGCACGTTATCCAGCTTTTCGATAAAAGCCGCGGCAGCGGCGGACGCATGTCCAGCAAGCGTAGCGCTGCCGGCGCGCTGGACCTGGGCGCCCAGTACTTCACCGCCCGCGACCGGCGCTTCGTCCAGGAAGTGCAGCGTTGGCAGCTCAATGGCTGGGCTGAACAGTGGAAACCGCAGTTGTACAACTTCCAGTCCGGGCAGTTGAGCCCGTCTCCCGATGAGCAGACCCGTTGGGTCGGCACACCGCGCATGAGCGCCATCACCCGCGCCCTGCTGGATGATTTGCCCGTGGCGTTCAGTTGCCGCATCACCGAGGTATTCCAGGGCAAACAGCACTGGAACCTGCTGGACGCCGACGGCGGCAACCACGGCCCCTTCAGCCACGTGATCATCGCCACGCCAGCGCATCAAGCCACCACACTGCTGGCGGCCGCGCCCAAACTGGCAAGCGTCGCGGCCGGGGTAAAAATGGATCCGACCTGGGCCATTGCCCTGGCCTTCGACACACCTCTGAACACCCCCATGGAAGGCTGCTTCGTGCAAGACAGCCCACTCGACTGGCTGGCCCGCAACCGCAGCAAACCGGGACGCGACACCACCCTCGATACCTGGGTGCTGCACGCCACCAGCGCCTGGAGCAAGGAGCATCTGGACCTGCCCAAGGAAGCGGTGATTGAGTTGTTGCACGGCGCCTTCGCCGAGTTGCTGCATTGCCCGATGCCCGCGCCGTCCTTCAGCCTCGCCCACCGCTGGCTCTATGCCCGGCCGGCCGGTAGCCATGAATGGGGGGTGCTGGCGGATGCCGATCTGGGTATCTACGTATGTGGCGACTGGTGCCTGTCAGGACGGGTTGAAGGCGCCTGGCTGAGTGGCCAGGAGGCGGCTCGACGATTGATGGAACATCTGCAATGAACCGCATCAGTCCGGCCAAATTGCTGCTGTCAAAATGGACCGCCGCCCAGCCTCGGCACAAGGAAAAGCACTTCCTGGTGAGCAAATTGTTTCGTGATGAGCAAGGCTCGGTAGTGGAGATCGAACTGCAAGCCGTGCTGACCCGACGCGAAGAACGCCTGCCCTGGCAAACCTTGCGGAACGCTGACGCCTGGATAATGGGCTGGAAATAATCACGTCGCCTAAACTTGTACAAAATATTTGACTTGTACAATATCAAACCTATGATGATCCTTAGTTGTACAGATAACGCACTCTGTATAGGAATCTCCCAGAGGTTTGCTCATGCACGACACAGCGTCCACCAGCGGAAAACCCAAGATCGCCATCAGCGCCTGCCTGCTGGGCGAGAACGTGCGCTTCAACGGTGGACACAAGCAATCCCCTTTGTGCAGCCAGACCCTCAGCGACTACTTCGATTTTGTGCCGCTGTGCCCGGAGGTCGCCATCGGCCTGGGCATCCCCCGCGAAGCCATCCGCCTCGTCGGCGATCCGCAACAACCGCAAGCCGTTGGAAGCGTGCACCGCGAATTGAACGTGACGCAGCCGCTGCACGATTACGCTCGGCAAATGGCCGCTGAACACACTGATCTGTGTGGTTATATCTTCATGCAAAAATCGCCGTCGTGCGGCTTGGAACGGGTCAAGGTCTACCGCGACAACGGCACGCCGGCCGAAGGCGGTGGGCGCGGTATCTACGCCCAGGCGTTCTGTGCCCGCCACCCCAACTTGCCCGTGGAAGAAGACGGTCGCCTGCACGACCCGGTGCTGCGGGAAAACTTCCTGACCCGGGTCTTCGTCTACGCCGACTGGCAACAGTTACTGGCCGAAGGCCTGACCCGCCATGGCTTGCTCAGCTTCCACGCGCGCTACAAATACCAACTGATGGCCCACAGCCCGGCCCACTACAAAAGCCTCGGCAACATGCTCGGCAACATGGGCCAGGCTGAGGATCTGGATAACCTCGCGGCACGCTATTTCAGCGAGTTGATGACAGGGCTGAAAAAGTGCGCCACCCGTGGCACCCACTCCAATGTGTTGCAACACATCAGCGGTTATCTCAAACACGTCATCAGTGCCGAAGACAAGCAGGAAATGCAAACCCTCATCGGCCAATACCGCCACGGCATCGTGCCGTTGGTGGTGCCGCTGACCTTGCTCAAGCATCACTTTCGCCAGCATCCGGACCGCTACATCGCGCAGCAGGCCTACCTGCAACCGCACCCGGAAAATCTCAGCCTGCGTAATGCGATTTAGCCCATGAAGATGTCCGTGCAAGATCCCGCCGAATCGTCGCACGACATGGCCGAGGCACTGCGACAGGGCTGGCTGCCGATTCGCGAAGTGGCGCGCCAGACCGGTGTCAACGCCGTGACTCTGCGCGCCTGGGAGCGACGCTACGGACTGATCGTGCCGCAACGCACGCCCAAGGGGCATCGGCTGTTTGGTGCCGAGCATGTGCAGCGCATCCAGGCCATTCTTACCTGGCTCAATCGAGGCGTGCCGGTCAGCCAGGTCAAACAATTGATCGACAACGCGCAGACCGCCAATGACAGCCTCGAAACCGAATGGCACGGTTTGCGACAAACCCTGTTGCAGGCGATCAGCCAACTGGCCGAGCGTCGGGTCGACGACACCTTCAATCAAGCCATGGCGCTGTACCCGCCACGCACACTGTGTGAACACCTGCTGCTGCCGTTGCTCAAGGACCTCGAACAGCGCTGGCAAGGGCAATTCGGCGCGCAGATGGAACGGGTGTTTTTCTATTCCTGGCTGCGCAGCAAGTTTGGCGCGCGGATGTATCACAACAATCGCCAGCTCAATGGCGCGCCGCTGCTGCTGATCAATCACTCCGACCTGCCGCTTGAGCCCCATCTGTGGTTGAGCGCCTGGCTGGCGAGCAGCGCCAATTGCCCCGTGGAGGTCTTCGACTGGCCGCTGCCGACAGGCGAATTGGCGCTGGCGGTCGGACACCTGCAACCGCGCGCAGTGCTGCTACATTCCAGCACGTCGATCAATTGGGGGGCACTGCCGAAGCTGTTGAGCGGCGTTAACTGCCCCATCGGGATCGCCGGACCAACGGTGCGCATCCACCAAACCGAACTGTCCGGATTGACCGATGAGATTCCCGAATTGTTTCTGGCCGAAGACCCGTTATCGGCCCATCAGATATTGATCCAGCGTGGACTTCTCTAAATGCACTTGATCTGGCTGCGCAGCGATCTGCGCCTGCATGACAACACCGCCCTCGCCGCCGCCTGCGAGCGCGGCCCGACGGTGGCCGTATACCTGATCAGCGCGGATCAATGGCTGGCCCATGACGATGCGCCGTGCAAGGTGGACTTCTGGCTGCGAAATCTGCAGTGCCTGAGCAAGGCATTGGATAAATTGAATATTCCCCTGCTGGTCCGGCATGCCGCCACCTGGAACCTGGCGCCCCAGGTGCTGCGTGAGCTGTGCCGAGAGCTGCGCATAGAGGCGGTCCACGTCAACGATGAGTATGGAATCCATGAAACCCGACGTGACGCGCAGGTTGCCCGGGCCCTGGACGCTGACGGGGTGACTTTCCACCGTTATCTGGATCAGTTGCTGTTCCAACCCGGCAGCGTATTGACCAGGACCGACAGCTACTTCCAGGTGTACAGCCAGTTCCGCAAAGTCTGTTACGAACGCCTGCACACAGCCCTGCCGCGTCTGGTGGCGACACCCAAGGCCCAGGCGCCGCTGTCGATCGGCAGCGATCCGATCCCACAACAGGTGAGCGGGTTTGCCGCTCCCGGCGAGAGCTTGCGTGCCCTGTGGCCTGCCGGCGAAGAAGAAGCGCGGCGGCGCCTCGAGCAGTTCTGCGACGGCCAGATCAACTATTACAAGGATGCGCGCGACTTTCCGGCCAAACCCGGTACCAGCCAGCTTTCCGCCTACCTGGCCGCAGGCGTGGTCTCACCGCGCCAGTGCCTGCATGCGGCCCTGCAAAGCAATCACGGCGAGTTCGAAAGCGGTGATGTCGGTGCGGTCACCTGGATCAATGAGCTGCTGTGGCGCGAGTTCTACAAGCATATTCTGGTGGGCTACCCGAGGGTGTCGCGGCACCGCGCCTTCCGCCCGGAAACCGAGGCCCTGGCCTGGCGCAATGCACCCGAGGACCTGGCCGCCTGGCAGCAGGCACGCACCGGTCTGCCGATCATCGACGCCGCCATGCGCCAACTGCTGGAAACCGGCTGGATGCACAATCGCCTGCGTATGGTGGTGGCAATGTTCCTGACCAAGAACCTGCTGATCGACTGGCGCGAAGGTGAGCGCTTCTTCATGCGCCACTTGATCGACGGTGACCTGGCAGCCAACAACGGTGGCTGGCAGTGGAGTGCATCCACCGGCACCGACTCGGCACCTTATTTCCGGATTTTCAGCCCGCTGAGCCAGTCGGAAAAATTCGACGGCGAAGGGCGTTTTATCAAGCAGTGGTTGCCGCAGCTGGCGGACCTGAACAAAAAACAAGTTCACACTCCCGATGCCGTCGGCGGCCTGTTTGGCGTGGCCGATTATCCACGGCCCATCGTCGATCTGAAAAAATCCCGCGAGCGCGCCCTGGCCGCGTTCCGCAGCCTGCCGTCGCGCCAGGCTGCGGGAGGTGCGGATGAGTAATTTCCCGCACCGCCTCGTTCGCTGCCTGAAAAGGAAAATCGTATGAGTCCGACCGTGCCTCGTCGTTACTGGTTGACCGGCGCCAGCAGTGGTATCGGCCTGGCCCTGGCCGACGTGCTGCTCGGCAGTGGCGCGCAGGTGGCACTCAGTGCTCGCTCCAGCAAGCCCCTGGAACAACTTGCCCGACACTATCCTGGGCAAGTGCTGGTGGTCGCCGGGGACCTGACCAAGAGCCAGGCTGTACGTGAAATCGGCGAGCGGATTGCGCAAACCTGGGGCAGCCTGGACACGGTGATTCTCAACGCGGGCACCTGCGAATACGTCGATGCCAGGCAACTGGATACCACGATCATCGAGCATGTGGTACGCACTAATCTGTTAGCCAGCAGCTATTGCATCGACACCGCGCGGCCACTTTTACGCAGTGGGCAGGCGCCTCATCTTGTGGGGATTGCCAGCGCCGTGACCTACCTGCCGATGCCCCGCATCGAAGCGTCTGGCACTTCCCGCGCCAGCCTGCGTTACTTGTTTGAATCCCTGCGTAGTGATCTGTCATCCGAAGGCATCGACGTCACCGTCGTCAGCCCGGGGTTTGTCGACACCGTGCTGACCGCGCGCAATGATTTTCCGATGCCGTTGAGCTGGTCGGCAGACAAGGCTGCCCGGCATATTTTCGCCGAGTTGGACAGCCGCCCACTGGACATCGCCTTCCCGGCGTTGTCCATCGCCACGCTCTGGCCGCTGTCGAAACCGCCGAGCCGAGCCCAACTGATCATCGGCAAGCGCATGTTGCGCAGCCCGCCGCCACACAAGGACGACCTGTGAAAAAGTCGCCATTGCCGACAGTGACATGACTCGGGCATGCAATGCTCAACGTCTTGTACTAACGCCCGTCAGGACTTTCATACGCTCAGCGCCGGCTTGCCTTACACTGCGCGCCTATGACCCGAATCCCACACACTCAAATTGCCGATCCTACTGTCACCTGCTCCACCTGCGCGGCGTGCTGCTGCCAGCTGGAAGTCATGCTGATCACCGACACGGGCGTGCCCGATCGCTTTATCGACACTGACGATTGGGGCGGCGAGGTCATGCTGCGCCTGGACGACGGCTGGTGCGCCGCACTGGACCGCGACACGATGATGTGCACGATCTATGAGAAGCGACCGTTGATTTGCCGGGAGTTCGAAATGGGCGCGCCGGAGTGCATTGAGGAACGCCAAGGGCTTGCGACGATGTATCGCTGATGCAATAGCTGCGTTTTTATCGCGTAGCAGTTGCCGGGCCAAGGCAACTGCTACGGAGCGTCGTCAGGATTTACAGCGCCATGGTGTAGTGCAGCGAATAGCTTTCGACACCGTCGTTATGGCTGCTGATTCCAGCATTGGAGTAGTGCGTGGCGCGAATGCCCACTTCATGCCCGCCAGCAAACCGCAGGCCGAAACCCAGACGATCCTCGAACTGGAAAGCCTGGCCGATGTTGTTGTCTTCGATCTGGGTGCGGGAGAACAAGGCCACCCCGATCCCGGCTTCGATGTAGGGCTTTACCGACGCCCCGGCAAACTCATACACAAACACCGGCGAAAACGACAGGCTGCTCACGCTGGCACGCTCGTCACCGTCCCAGAAAGTATAAGCGCCGCTCCAGTAACCGGTCAGGCGCCCGACATCGCTCTGCCACCAGCTTTTATCCCAGTCCGACTGCACGCCCAGGCGATAGGTCATGGTCGAATCGCTGGTATGCCCTACACCGAATTCCAGGCCTGCGGCCTGGGCTGAAACCGAGTGCCCCACCACTACGGCTGCAATCGCAGCCAAACAGAACAAGCGCTTCATATGAAACATCCTTCCCAACGAGGTTATAGAGGTTTACCGCTCAAGAGCTATAGAAGCCGACGTTTACGCAGAAGTTCAGTCTAATAAACCGTTATTTCACGAATTTTTCACAGACCGAATTTTCGCACAATGCCGGCAGT
Organism: Pseudomonas sp. GQ91; assembly: GCF_059758795.1. NCBI lineage: Bacteria > Pseudomonadati > Pseudomonadota > Gammaproteobacteria > Pseudomonadales > Pseudomonadaceae > Pseudomonas > Pseudomonas sp. GQ91. Next base: position 102,535 of record NZ_JCAXED010000012.1, on the reverse strand, counting down.
TTTCCAGAGCTTGGGTAGGATATTTCGGAGATGCTGCAGATCGCCGCTGGTCCAGAATTGTGTAGCGTGGGGATTGCCTTCAGCCAGCAGGTCGCCTTCAGCCAACAGGCGTTGTAACTGACGGGCCACCGCGGCGCCGGTGTCGATCAGGATGATCGAGGGGGGCAGCATCTGGGCCAGCAGCGGTTTGAGGAAAGGATAATGGGTGCATCCCAGGATAATCGTGTCGCACCCGGCGTCGAGCAGCGGTTCGACATACCTCTGTAGCAACTGACGCAGCGCCGGGCTGTCGAGGTCACCGGTCTCGATCAGCTCCACCAGACCCGGGCACGGCTGGGTAACCACCCGCACATCGCTGGCAAAGCGGTCCAGCAACGCGGCGAATTTGGCACTTTGCAAGGTGCCGGTGGTGGCCAGCACGCCAACCACGCCGCTGCGAGTCGCTGCCGCAGCAGGCTTGACCGCCGGTTCCATTCCCACCAACGGCCAATCGGGAAAATCCCGACGCAGCTCAGCCACCGCGGCAACCGTTGCGGTGTTGCAGGCGATCACAAAGGCCTTGGCGCCCTGCTCACGGAAAAATCCGGCGATCAGGTGCGACCGTTCACGAATGAATTCAGGGGTTTTCTCACCGTAAGGAATGTGCCCGCAATCCGCCACGTACAACAGTGACTCGTGGGGCAACAGACGCTGGATTTCGTCCAGTACCGAGAGACCGCCGACACCGGAGTCGAACACACCAATCGGTGCATCCTTAACCATGATGGCTGCCGCACACGCTGCAACCCGGATCGCGCTTGACTCGCAGCTCACGGAAACGCGTACTCAAGGCATCGATCAACAACAGGCGGCCTACCAGCGGCTCACCAAAACCGACCAACAGCTTCAAGGCTTCCAGGGCTTGCAGGCTGCCGACCAACCCCACCAGCGGGCCGACGACACCGGCTTCGCTGCAGGTCAGTTCAGTTTCACTGCCGTGCCCGTATAAACAGTGGTAGCACGGGCTTTCCGGGCGGCGCGGATCAAACACCGAGAGCTGCCCATCCAGGCGAATCGCCGCGCCGCTGACCAAGGGCTTGCCAGCGGCCACGCACGCCGCGTTCACCGCTTCGCGCGTGGAGAAGTTGTCCGAGCAATCGAGCACCACATCCACGCCGGCAACCGCGGCCGACAGCGAATCCGCGTCCAGTGCCGTACGATGCGCAACCAGGAGGATCTCGGGATTGATCGCGTTCAGGCGGCGGATCGCCGAGTCGACCTTGCTCAGGCCGACGCTGTCGGTATCGTGGATGATCTGGCGCTGCAAGTTGGTCAGGTCGACCGTGTCGAAATCCGCCAGGTGCAGTTCGCCGACACCGGCCGCCGCGAGGTACAAGGCGACCGGCGCGCCCAGGCCACCCAGGCCGACGATCAGCGCGCGACTGTTTTTCAGGCGCAACTGACCTTCAATGTCGACATGCTGCAACAGAATTTGTCGGCTATAGCGCAGCAGCTCCTGATCGGTCAGCACGGCCGATGCCCCAGGCTGATACGCTCATGCCCACCGAGGTCGACACGGCTGTGAACCGCCTCGAAACCTTGCGCCAGCAGCAGTTCGCGAACAGCCGCTGCCTGGTCATAACCGTGTTCCAGCAACAGCCAGCCGCCGCTCTCCAGATGCGCAGGCGCCTGGGCGATGATCAAACGCAGGTCGTCGAGACCGTCGTGGCCCGCGACCAAGGCGCTGGCCGGTTCGAAGCGCACATCGCCGGCCACCAGATGCGGGTCGGTGGCGGCGATATAGGGCGGGTTACTGATGATCAGGTGGTAAGTGTGATCCTTCATGGCGCTGAACCAATGGCTGCTCAACACCGTTGCGTTGTTCAGGTGCAGGCGCTGGCGATTGCGCTCGGCCAGGGCCACGGCCTCCAGCACACGATCCACCGCGGTCACCTTCCAGGCCGGACGCTCGCTGGCCAGGGCCAGGGCAATCGCGCCGCTGCCGGTGCCCAGGTCGAGGACCTTGGCGGATGTGGCGGGCAGCAATTGCAGTGCGGCTTCCACCAACATCTCGGTTTCCGGGCGGGGAATCAGCGTGTGGGGCGCGACTTCCAGGTCGAGCTTCCAGAAACCTTGCTGGCCGAGGATATAGGCCACCGGCTCACCCGTGCGGCGACGCTGCAGGTAATCGGCAAAGAGCAGCGCGTCTTCGCTGCTGACGATCTTTTCCGGCCAGGTGTGCAGATAGCTGCGGGACTTGCCCAGGGCCGCGGCCAGCAACAGCTCCGCATCCAGACGCGCGGTGGGCGAGTCTGGCAGTTCGGCGGCGCGTAGCAGGCTGGCAATAATGGTCATTTATTCACCTATCGCGGCCAGTTGATCGGCCTGGTACTCGGCCAGCAACGGCTCGATCACCGCGTCCACGCCGCCGGCGAGGATTTCGTCCAGGGAATACAGGGTCAAGTTGACCCGGTGGTCGGTGACCCGACCTTGAGCAAAGTTGTAAGTACGAATGCGTTCGGAGCGGTCGCCCGACCCCACCAGCAATTTCCGCTCGCTGGCAATCGCGTTGGCGGCGGCGCTGGTCTGCTGGTCATTGAGCTTGGCCGACAGCCAGGACATGGCCCGCGCACGGTTCTTGTGCTGGGAGCGCTCTTCCTGGCATTCCACCACAATCCCGGATGGCAAGTGCGTGATGCGGATCGCCGAGTCGGTCTTGTTGACGTGCTGCCCACCAGCTCCCGATGAACGGTAAGTGTCGACGCGCAAGTCCGCCGGATTGATCTCGATGGCTTCCTGTTCGTCCGGCTCGGGCAACACGGCCACGGTGCAGGCCGAGGTGTGGATGCGGCCCTGGGATTCAGTCGCCGGGACCCGCTGTACGCGGTGAGCACCCGACTCGAACTTCAGCTTGCCGTAGACGTTCTCCCCCTCCACGCGGGCGATGACTTCTTTATAACCGCCATGTTCGCCTTCGTTTTCTGAGAGAATTTCCACGCGCCAGCCGCGTCGCTCGGCATAGCGCGAGTACATGCGAAACAGGTCGCCGGAAAAAATCGCCGCCTCGTCACCGCCGGTACCGGCACGAATTTCCAGGAACACGTTACGCCCATCGTTAGGGTCCTTGGGCAACAGCATGCGTTGCAGGTCGCCTTCCAGTTCGGCGAGCTTGTCCTTGGCTTCGCGGACTTCTTCGACAGCCATTTCGCGCATGTCCGGGTCGCTGTCCTTGAGTAGCGCCTGAGCGCCCTCGAGGTCGGCCTGAACCTTCAGCAACTGTTTATAAGTGGCCACAATGGGTTCAACTTCCGCGTATTCCTTCGAATAGGTGCGAAACTTGTGTTGATCGGAAATGACTTCGCCATCGCCGAGCAAGGCGGTCAATTCTTCGAAGCGATCCTGGAGAACGTCCAGTTTATTGAGCAGTGACGCTTTCATTGCGGTTTTTTATCCGAAGAGCTATCCGACGCGCCCTCACCGAGGGCAAAGAGTTCCTGGGCCATGGCCAGCGCATCGAGGCGGCCTTCGGCAGTCAGTTTTTTAAGCTGTACGCTGGGTGCATGCAGTAACTTGTTGGTGAGGCCACGGGCCAATTGCATCAGGACCTCTTCCGCGCTGCTGCCATTGGCGAGCATACGCTGGGCCTTGCTCAATTCCTCGTCCCGCAGGCGCTCGCCTTGCTGGCGGTAGGCCTTGAGCACATCCACGGCGGCCAGTTCACGCAGGCGCACCATGAAATCATCGGCGCCCACCGCGACCATTTCCTCGGCGGCCTGGGCAGCGCCCTGGCGGCTCTTGAGGTTTTCAGCGACCACTTCGTGCAAGTCGTCGACGCTATAGAGGTAAACATCGTCCAACTCGCCGACTTCCGGCTCGATATCCCGGGGAACGGCGATATCCACCATGAAAATCGGCTTGTGCTTGCGCAGCTTCAAGGCACTTTCCACCGCGCCTTTGCCCAGGATCGGCAGTTGGCTGGCAGTGGAACTGATGACGATATCGCTGCGCACCAGTTCGGCCGGAATGTCCGCGAGCAGCACCGCATGGGCGCCAAACTCTTCGGCGAGGATGCTGGCGCGCTCCAGGGTACGGTTGGCCACCACGATACGCTTGACCCCGAGGTCATGCAGGTGCCGGGCGACCAGTGTGATGGTCTCGCCCGCGCCGATCAGCAGCGCCTGGCTGCGTTGCAGGTCGCTGAAGATCTGCTTGGCCAGGCTCACCGCGGCAAACGCCACCGACACCGGGTTTTCACCGATAGCGGTGTCGGTCCGGACCTGCTTGGCCGAATTGAACGTAGCCTGGAACAAGCGTCCCAACAGCGGCCCGACGGTCCCGGCTTCACGGGCCACGGCGTAGGCCGACTTCATCTGGCCGAGGATCTGCGGTTCGCCCAATACCAGCGAATCGAGGCCGGCGGCCACGCGCATCATGTGACGAACGGCCGCATCGTCTTCATGCACATAGGCGCTGGCGCGCAGGTCATCGAGGCTCAAATGGTGGTAATCGGCCAGCCAGCGCAGCACGACATCCGCTGAAAGATGCTCCTGCTCTATATAGAGCTCGCTGCGATTGCAGGTGGAAAGGATCGCAGCTTCGCGGCTGTCGGTGAGCCGACAGAGCTGCTGCAAGGCCTCAACCAATTGCTCCGGAGTAAACGCCACGCGCTCGCGGACGTCTACAGAAGCAGTCTTGTGGTTGATACCTAGAGCAAGGAAGGCCATTCAATATCGCTGATGATGTCGGGAAGCCGACAATTGTCCTACTTCGAAAGAGCCAGAACAACCACCCTTGTCTATTGTCCCAATACCTTGTGCCTATGCAGGAGCGAGCTTGCTCGCGAAAAACCCCAATACAATGGGCTGATCCAGAATCGGGCCAGGCGCCCCTCGCGCCTGCACGAGAAGGCAATATACGTATTACGGCGCCCCCGGTTATGTTTGGCCGAGGGCTTGTGTCATGATGATCCGACCGCAGGTTAGTCGTCCTCTTCCTATATGAATAGATCTTCCGCGTTGCTCCTCGCTTTTGTCTTCCTCAGCGGCTGCCAGACCATGGCCCCGGTGCCGCCGGAGAGTTCCCCGCCGGCGGAAGACAGCATTCCCGTCCCTGAAAAGCCCAAGGTTTACTCCTCGTTCAGTGAAGAAACGGTGTTCAGCCTGCTGAGCGCAGAGCTGGCTGGTCAGCGCAACCGTTTTGACATTGCCCTGGACAACTATGTCACCCAGGCCATCAATACCCAGGATCCAGGCATCTCCGAGCGAGCGTTCCGTATCGCCGAGTACCTGGGGGCCGATCAGGCCGCACTGGATACGTCGATGATCTGGGCGAAAAATGCCCCGGACGACCTTGAAGCGCAGCGCGCCGCCGCGATCCAGCTGGCGCGGGCCGGACGCTACGACGACTCCATGTTCTATATGGAGAAAGTGCTCCAGGGCAAAGGTGACACGCATTTCGACTTCCTCGCGCTGTCGGCCGCCGACACCGACCAGGACACACGCGATGGCTTGATGAAAAGTTTTGACCGCCTGCTGCAAAAGCACCCGAGCAATAGCCAGCTGGTGTTTGGCAAGGCGCTGTTGCTGCAACAGGATGACGAAGCCGAGGCGGCGCTGAAGCTGTTGGAGCAAAATCCGCCGGAAGCCGGTGAAGTGGCTCCCCTGCTGCTGCGGGCGCGCCTGCTGCAAAGCCTCAATCGCGGCAAGGAGGCCTTGCCACTGCTGCAAAAAAGCATCAAGCAATACCCGGACGACAAGCGTTTGCGCCTGACCTACGCGCGCATGCTGGTAGAGCAAGACCGCATGGAGGACGCCAAAGTGGAGTTCGCCAGCCTGGTCCAGCAATACCCGGACGACGACGAATTGCGCTATTCCCTGGCGCTGGTCTGCCTCGAAGCCAAGGCCTGGCAAGAGGCCAAGAGCTACCTGGAAGAGCTGATCGCGCGGGAAAGCCATGTCGACTCGGCGCACCTGAACCTGGGGCGTATCGCCGAGGAGCTGGATGACCCGCAAGGTGCGCTGATCGAGTACGCCAAGGTCGGCCCCGGCAACGACTATCTGCCGGCCCAGTTGCGCCAAGCCGACATCCTGATGAGCAACGGTCGCACCGACGAAGCGGAAAAGCGCCTGGCAACGGCGCGCGAGGAACAGCCCGACTACGCCATCCAGCTTTACCTGATCCAGGCCGAGACCTTGTCGGCTAACAACCAGGGAGACCGTGCCTGGAAAATCCTCGCGCAGGCTCTGCTGCAATACCCCGACGACCTGAATTTGCTGTACACCCGCGCCATGCTGGCCGAGAAACGCAATGACCTGGCACAGATGGAGAAAGACCTGCGCCTGATCATCAAGCGCGATCCGGACAACGCCATGGCACTGAACGCCCTGGGCTACACCCTGTCTGACCGCACAACGCGTTATGCCGAAGCCAAAGTCCTGATCGAACAGGCACACCGCATCAACCCGGAAGATCCGGCGGTGCTCGACAGCCTGGGCTGGGTGAATTACCGCCTGGGCAATCTGGTGGAAGCCGAACGCCTGCTGCGCCAGGCGCTGGAGCGCTTCCCCGATCAGGAGATCGCCGCTCACCTGGGCGAAGTACTCTGGGCTCAGGGCAAGCAACGCGAAGCCAGACAAATCTGGGGCAAGTTCCTCAAGGAACAACCCGAAAGCCCTATCCTGCGCAGCACCATCAAGCGCCTGACCGGATCCGAGACTCTTTAATTCTATGTTTTTGCGCCACGCCATCGTTTTCAGTTTTATCGCCCTGCTCGCCGGTTGCGCGGGCTTCGGGGCTCGCGAGTCCGTTGAAGGCCAGGGCAACCCGGCACAATGGCGCCAGCACAAGGCGCAACTGAGCAGCCTCGACGGCTGGCAGATCAACGGCAAGGTCGGCATTCGCGCCCCGAAGGATTCGGGCAGCGGCACCCTGTTCTGGCTACAACGCCAGGACTATTACGATATTCGCCTGTCCGGGCCGCTGGGTCGTGGTGCCGCGCGCCTGACCGGTCGCCCGGGGCAAGTCAGCCTTGAAGTGGCCAATCAGGGCCGTTATGAAGCACCGACGCCGGAAGCCTTGCTGGAAGAACAGATGGGCTGGAAATTGCCGGTCTCGCATCTGGTCTGGTGGGTGCGTGGCTTGCCCGCACCTGACAGCAAAAGCCGCCTGAGCCTTAACGGCGACAGCCGCCTGGCCACCCTGGAGCAGGATGGCTGGCAGGTCGAATACTTGAGCTATGCCGAACAGAACGGTTACTGGCTGCCCGAACGCATCAAGCTGCACGGCACCGATCTCGACGTCACGCTGGTGGTCAAGGACTGGCAACCGCGCAAGCTGGGGCAGTGACATGAGCGAACGCCTGAGCCTGCCCTCGCCGGCCAAACTCAATTTGATGCTGCATATTCTTGGTCGTCGTGAAGACGGTTATCACGAACTGCAGACACTCTTTCAATTTCTCGACTACGGCGACGAACTGACCTTTGCCGTGCGCGACGACGGCGTGATTCAACTGCACACGGAATTTGCAGGCGTGCCTCACGACAGCAACCTCATCGTGAAAGCGGCCAAAAAACTTCAGGAACAGTCCGGCTGCTCGCTGGGCATCGATATCTGGATCGACAAGATCCTGCCCATGGGCGGCGGCATCGGCGGTGGCAGTTCCAACGCCGCGACCACCCTGCTCGGCCTGAACCACTTGTGGCAATTAGGCTGGGACGAGGATCGCCTCGCCGCGTTGGGCCTGACGCTGGGTGCCGACGTCCCGGTTTTCGTGCGTGGGCACGCCGCTTTTGCCGAGGGCGTCGGGGAGAAACTCACCCCTGTAGAACCCGAAGAGCCGTGGTATGTCGTGCTTGTGCCGCAAGTATCTGTAAGTACAGCAGAAATTTTTTCAGATCGGTTGTTGACACGTAACTCTTCTCCCATTAAAGTGCGCCCCGTTCCCAAGGGAAACAGTCGAAATGACTGCTTACCGGTTGTAGCAAGGCGTTATCCAGAGGTACGTAACGCTTTGAATTTGTTAGGTAAATTTACCGAAGCAAAATTAACTGGTACTGGAAGTTGTGTGTTTGGGGGCTTCCCAAGCAAAGCTGAAGCTGATAAAGTCTCGGCCCTTCTTACAGAGACCCTTACAGGGTTTGTAGCAAAGGGAAGCAACGTTTCGATGTTGCATCGCAAGCTGCAAAGTCTGCTCTAAAAAGGAACCGAGTACTGGGTACTCGTTGCAACAGATACAGGGGCGTCGCCAAGCGGTAAGGCAGCAGGTTTTGATCCTGCCATGCGTTGGTTCGAATCCAGCCGCCCCTGCCATTTTCCTATACTCATCCAGGTTACCCTCAGCCTCTAGGTACTGCGCGTGTCCAAGATGATGGTCTTTACGGGGAACGCCAACCCCGATCTGGCTCGACGTGTCGTACGTCAGCTGCATATCCCTCTCGGTGACATCTCTGTCGGTAAATTTTCCGACGGCGAAATTACAGCCGAGATCAATGAGAATGTCCGCGGTAAAGACGTCTTCATTATTCAGCCGACCTGCGCTCCGACCAACGATAACCTGATGGAACTCGTCGTGATGGCTGATGCCTTCCGCCGCTCCTCAGCGACTCGAATCACAGCTGTAATCCCCTACTTTGGTTATGCCCGTCAGGATCGCCGTCCGCGTTCCGCACGTGTGGCTATCAGCGCGAAAGTCGTGGCTGACATGCTCACCGTGGTAGGCATCGACCGTGTGCTCACGGTTGACCTGCACGCTGACCAGATCCAGGGATTCTTCGATATTCCGGTAGATAACATCTATGGCTCCCCCGTTCTGGTGGATGACATCGAAGACCAGCGCTTTGAAAACCTGATGATCGTGTCCCCGGACATTGGTGGCGTCGTGCGTGCACGGGCCGTGGCCAAATCCCTGGGCGTTGATCTCGGGATCATCGACAAACGCCGCGAGAAAGCCAATCACTCTGAAGTGATGCATATCATCGGTGATGTCGAAGGGCGTACCTGTATTCTGGTTGATGACATGGTCGACACCGCCGGCACCCTGTGCCATGCGGCCAAAGCCTTGAAAGAGCACGGTGCGGCTAAAGTCTTCGCCTACTGCACACACCCTGTGCTGTCGGGCCGAGCGATCGAGAACATCGAAAACTCTGTACTGGACGAACTGGTGGTGACCAACACCATCCCGTTGTCCGCTGCTGCTCAAGCCTGTGCGCGTATCCGTCAACTGGATATCGCACCGGTAGTTGCCGAGGCGGTTCGCCGTATCAGCAATGAAGAATCGATCAGCGCGATGTTCCGTTAAGGGTCAAACCTTAGCGACATCAACCTGACGAAAAGCGCCCCGCCCCAGCATTCTGTTGGGGCGGGGCTTTTTTGCCCATATCGCCTTTAGCGCTGGTCGCAAACGCTGGGGCGAATCTGGTTATTTTGGAGATACAACATGAACGATTTTACTCTGAATGCTGAAGTGCGTTCCGACCTGGGGAAAGGTGCGAGCCGCCGCCTGCGTCGTCTCGCAAGCCTGGTTCCAGCTGTAGTCTACGGTGGCGACAAAGCCCCTGAGTCCATCAGCATGCTGGCTAAAGAAGTTGCCAAACTGCTCGAAAACGAAGCGGCTTACAGCCACATCATCGAGCTGAACGTTGGCGGCAAGAAGCAGAACGTCATCATCAAGGCCCTGCAACGTCACCCGTCCAAGGGTCACGTGCTGCACGCCGACTTCGTACGCGTTGTAGCCGGTCAGAAACTGACCGCTATCGTGCCTGTGCACTTTGTTGGTGAAGAAGCTCCGATCAAGAAAGGTGGCGTTGTTTCCCACACCACGACCGAGCTGGAAGTAAGCTGCCTGCCGAAAGATCTGCCTGAGTTCATCGAAGTCGACCTGTCGGCCGCTGAAATCGGCACCATCATTCACCTGTCCGACCTCAAGGCCCCTAAAGGCGTTGAGTTCGTTGCCCTGGCTCACGATGACGACAAGGCTGTTGCCAACGTCCACGCTCCACGTGTAGTCGCTGCAGATGAAGAAGCTGGCGAAACCGCTGCAGAGTAATTTCTCTCTGTAACGTCGGAGCTTGAGGAACATCGCGGACCGGAACGTAGCGAGAAAGCGGGCGATAACGCGAAGTTTATCTCTGGATAAGTTAGCTCCTTTCGTCCCCTTTCGCCGCACAACGGTTGCGGCGATGTTATCCACAACTCCAAAGGAAGGGCCCCTGTCGTGACTGCCATTAAACTGATCGTTGGCCTGGGAAATCCAGGCGCTGAATACGAACAGACCCGGCACAACGCGGGGGCCCTTTTTGTTGAGCGCATCGCCCACGCGCAAGGCGTCAGTCTTGTGGCCGATCGCAAATATTTTGGCCTGACCGGACGCTTCTCGCATCAGGGTCAGGATGTTCGTCTGCTGATTCCCACCACCTACATGAACCGCAGCGGCCAGGCTGTCGCGGCACTTGCGGGGTTCTTCCGGATCAAACCCGAAGAAATCCTGGTGGCCCATGACGAACTGGACCTGCCACCCGGCGTTGCCAAGCTCAAACAAGGCGGCGGCCATGGCGGTCATAATGGTCTGCGTGACATCATCGCGCAGTTGGGCAATCAGAATACCTTTTACCGTCTGCGGCTCGGCATTGGCCACCCAGGCGTTGCCAGTATGGTTTCAAATTTCGTCCTGGGTCGTGCGCCACGCGCCGAACAGGAAAAACTCGATGCCAGCATCGATTTTGCCCTCGGCGTGCTGCCGGATATCTTCGCCGGTGAATGGAACCGCGCGATGAAAAACCTGCACAGCCAGAAGGCCTGACTTTTATCCGAGGGGAAACACCATGGGATTCAATTGCGGCATCGTCGGCCTGCCCAACGTCGGCAAGTCCACCCTGTTCAACGCCCTGACCAAATCCGGTATTGCGGCGGAGAACTTCCCCTTCTGCACCATCGAACCCAACAGCGGCATCGTGCCCATGCCCGATCCGCGCCTGGACGCACTGGCGGCCATCGTCAACCCCAAGCGCGTCCTGCCGACCACCATGGAATTCGTCGACATTGCAGGCCTGGTGGCCGGCGCGTCGAAAGGCGAAGGCCTGGGCAACAAGTTTCTGGCCAACATTCGCGAAACCGATGCCATCGCGCACGTGGTCCGCTGCTTCGAAGACGAGAACGTGATTCACGTTTCCAACAGCGTTGACCCGAAACGCGACATCGAGATTATCGACCTGGAACTGATCTTCGCCGACCTCGACAGCTGCGAAAAACAGCTGCAGAAAGTCGCGCGCAACGCCAAGGGCGGTGACAAGGACGCAGTGGTCCAGAAGGGCCTGCTGGAGCAATTGATCGCTCACTTCACCGAAGGCAAGCCGGCACGCAGTTTGATGAAGAGCATGAGTACCGATGAAAAAGCGGTGATTCGTGGCTTCCACCTGCTGACCACCAAGCCGGTGATGTACATCGCCAACGTCGCCGAAGACGGCTTTGAGAACAACCCGCTGCTGGATGTGGTGAAGGCCATTGCCGAAGAAGAAGGCGCCATGGTCGTGCCTGTCTGCAACAAGATCGAAGCGGAAATTGCCGAGCTGGATGACGGCGAAGAAAAAGACATGTTCCTCGAAGCCCTCGGTCTTGAAGAGCCTGGCCTGAACCGTGTGATCCGCGCCGGCTACGAGATGCTCAACCTGCAGACCTACTTCACCGCAGGTGTCGAAGAAGTTCGCGCATGGACTGTCCGCGTGGGCGCTACCGCCCCTCAAGGCGCCGGCGTGATCCACACCGACTTCGAGAAAGGTTTTATCCGTGCCGAAGTCATCGCCTACAACGATTTCATTCAGTACAAGGGTGAAGCGGGAGCCAAGGAAGCCGGCAAGTGGCGCCTGGAAGGCAAGGAATACATCATTAAAGATGGCGATGTGATGCACTTCCGCTTTAACGTGTAAGTCTTGCTGAAGAGACTTATCCCGAAAAAAACCGATGCCTGGCATCGGTTTTTTTATGCCCGCTAAAAACTGCAACAGCCACAAACAACGATAAAAACACTGCATGAAACACATGAATAATCTTAAGACAAATCCCACACCAGGGATGTCGACAACTGACATCTAAACCCCGGAATAGTTTTTACCCTGAACTTAATGAGCGGCATTGAACCTGCGCCTACATCCCTCAAAGGTAAAACCCCATAACTTTAACTGTAACTAAACAGGCTTTGCTTGAAAGCCATCAGGAACTTGCAGGTCAGCAGCGAATGTTTTCAACTGCCGCTTTTCTCCGCCCATTAAAAACCCAGAAATCACAGGCATCCCCCTGTTGGAGCACGGACAATGCCGGTATCCCTGGCCAACGATGAAAGCCCAGCGCATACACGCGAACACGCAGACCTGGAAACAACCATCCAGAGCATGGCAGCACGCAATATTGATGTTTTGCTATTGGGAGAAACCGGGACCGGCAAGGACACCTTGGCAGAGCGAATTCATCGTTTATCTGGCCGCCGAGGCAGTTTTGTCGCAATAAACTGTGCCGCCATTCCAGAGAGTCTTGCCGAGAGCCAACTATTTGGTGTCACCAATGGTGCATTCACCGGCGCGGTTCAATCGCGGGCAGGCTTTATTGAGGCGGCCCATCTGGGCACCTTGTATCTGGATGAAATCGATAGCATGCCGTTGCCCCTGCAAGCCAAATTGTTGCGTGCACTGGAGTCACGCGGTGTAGAACGCCTGGGGTCAACCAAGTTCATTGCCGTTGACATGCGCGTCATCGCCTCGGCCCAAAACTCGCTTCAGGAAATGGTCGAGCGGGGGCGATTCAGGCAAGACCTGTATTTTCGACTGAATGTCGTCAGCATCAATCTTCCGCCTTTACGCGAGCGACGCGAGCAAATAATCCCGTTATTTCTGAAGCTGATCAACCACGAAGCGAAGCAATTCAAGTGTACGGCTCCCGTGCCTGGTCACTCTTTGCTTCAAGAAGTACTTTGTTACTCTTGGCCGGGTAATGTTCGGGAACTGCGTTCGGCAGCCAAACGTTTCATACTCGGGCTGCCGGCCATTTCATCAAGTTGCGAAAAGCCCAGAAAAATAACAATGACGCTAAAAGAGCGTTTGGGTCATATAGAAAAAACCCTGATCCTGGACTCGTTACGCCGTCACTCAATGAGCGTAGAAGCAGCGGCCCTTGAGCTTTGCGTCCCACGCCGAACGCTCTATCACCGGATGAAACAATTAGAAATACCACTGGCATGATACAGCGGAACCCTTGACTGGCCTCTTCCCACTCACAGAAGCATGAATCAACCGAACAATGATTCTGACAGATATCCACTGTTTTATTGGAGAGAGATATATGGCGTTTGTTATCGAGCCTATCATCAACTTATTCAAAAAACCTGATATGACCCAGGTTAACAAAAACACTCAGGAAAACGCAGAACTTGTCAGGGAAATGAAGCAATCGCTTGAAGAGACCAACAGAGCGATCAAGCAGTCTATCGCGTCGATTTCAGAATCAATAAAACCTTTCGCCCTCACTCAGCCGGGCTTGCCTGGTTACTCCCCCGAGATCAGGGGAAACACCGTCAGTGCGCCCACAACAACGTCACTGCAAAGCCCGGCCTCTTGGCCACTGGCGACGACATCGCGGCCGCCTTTCCCACCGATTGGCTAATCCAAACTGAATGAAAGCAGACTCCTAAACCCAGACCGATAAAGCGAGGTGCGCTCTCAACAAAAACTCTGCGTTCACGTGACAGTTTTTTCCTTTCCTATAACCGTAATAAGCAAGGAGTTTCAAATGGGTCCATTAGCAATGCTTGGACAAGCAGGCAGCATGGCGGCAGGTGATGCAGCCGCGGGTATGGCAGCGGCCGAAGATGCACGCAGAAAGCTGGCAGACGTGCAAAACGGGATCGCCAAAAGCCAGCGTGAGGAGACCAACCAATTGATCAGCGGCCTTCTGGCGACTGCGGGCGGCGTTCGCTATTAATCGAAAGGCTCTTCCCTTTTGCAAGGCAGAAGGGAAGAGCTACTTCGCACCTGGCAACTGCATGTCTCAACGCCTGTGTGTTCTCTAATCCACAGATGCCGCCCAGCGACTAACGGAACATGAAGATGCAAATAGACACCGATAGAACTTACGCTCGCGTCCGCCCATACGAAACGCCTGCCAACGCCCCGGCGACCTCCGATATCAATTGGTTCAGTGCGACTATCGCGTCGCCACCATCCCATGAGGCAAAGCCTACGCTTTCGTCGCTCGCCCAGTCCTCGAATCTTTTGAATTCGTTGTCGAGCAAGGCGGGTAATGATTTGAAGCGGCTCAGTAAAAGCTCCGATCCCATGGATATTGTCGCAACGACCCGATCGCTGTCGTCGCTCAGCACTGAAGTGACCTTGGCAGCCAAGATTGTCAACAAAAGCGTACAGGCCGTAGAAAAGCTCACCAACCTGTCATAGGTAACTGTATGCAAGGCTTTCAGTCTAAATACTGTGTGTTTTTACTCATGCTGCTGCTCGGTGGATGCGGTGAAAGCGTTGAGCTGCATCGCCAGCTCTCCGAACAAGAAGCCAACGAAGTGATTGCCGAGCTGGAAAGCAAACAGATCAAGGCTCAAAAAGCCTCAGCCAAAGACGGTGTGGTGGTGCGGGTAGAAGCGAAGGACATCGGCCGGGCGGTGCGTACGCTGGAAGCGGTTGGACTGCCGCACCATGCCAGGTCGACCCTCGGTGATATTTTTCGCAAGGAAGGCGTCATTTCCACGCCCCTTGAGGAGCGGGCACGTTACATCTATGCACTGTCCCAGGAGCTTGAATCCACGCTGACCAACATCGACGGCGTCATCGTCGCCCGCGTGCATGTGGTGTTGCCAGAGCGTATTGCGCCAGGGGAACCGGTCCAGCCGGCGTCTGCCTCCATATTCATCAAACACGATCCCCAGTTGGAGCCCGACAGCATACGCCCCCGCGTGCGGCGTATGGTGGCCAGCGGCATCCCCGGCATGGCGACCGCTGTGGATAACCCACAGAAGCTGACCGTCGTCTTCGTCCCGGCCGCTGCCTATCAGGAAGAAAGAGCATTGAGCTATGTAGGCCCATTCCTGATCGCCAGTGAAGACGCCAGCTTTTGGCGAAGCATATTGTTCATGCTGATGGTGTTGCCGTTTCTCGCCGGCTTTGGCGTGGTGCTATGGTTCAAACGGCGCTCGGCCGAGGTTCCGCGCCATCCTGCGGAATCACCGCGACAATCTGTTCCTGCTTATGAGCGGCCCGAAAACCCGCAGCCATGAACGATGAACTCAGTTGGGTACGGTGGTGGGCGCACGCCTGGAAAGAGGCACATCCCGATTGGCTGCCTCAAGGTTTAGCCGCGGTGAAACCCGAGTCGTTGCAGAACCTCGCTCAAGCCCGACATATGAGCTTGGCACACGCGTTTGCGATAGAGCCCTGCCAACCGCTCAAACCCCACCCTGCTCACTTGCGCTTCGTCCTGGCCGACCTCTATGAGAGGCAAGTGATCCTGCAACGGGTAGAAGCAGCGTGTCGCCCGCAGGTTCAACTGCAACTGAGTGAGGACGAAGGCCTATGGTGTTGCCGCATCGCCAAAGCCATGAACACCGAGTCCTGGCTGGCCCCTACCGATGATCCCCTGCAACTGCTGCGAGCCTGGGTCGCCGCGCAATGCTGGCAACGATTACGGATCAGTTTTGCCCGCGAGCGCATCCTCGAACTTGAACAGGCCCGCCCTCTCCTCCTGTCCCCGGCCAAGTTGGATGCCCTGTGGCAGGCCGTCATCTGGCGGACCCTTTCCTCGCGGATTTGAGCCATCGCAGTCAGGCGCCATAAGGTACGCAATCATGTTATCGCTACGCAAAATCAAACTTCATCCAGAAGCCGCGGGCTTATCACAGCCTGTGATTTCACGGGAAACCTTAATCGATTGCGGCCGCGCCGAGGCACTCCTCAAAAGCACCCAGGTGAAAGCGCAAGAGATGCTGCAGCGCGCTGAACAGGACCGCGAACGCTTGATCGCACAAGCACGAGCGGAGTTCTGGAAGCAGGCAAACACTCAGCTCCAGCGCTGGGAAGCTGAACGCCAGGCAATGAACAGCGCGCTGGAAAATCACGCCACCCACCTCGTCAACACAGCGCTGCAACAGTTGCTGGGAGAGGTGGTAGCGCCGCAACGCCTGAACGCGCTGCTACGGCAGTTGATCCAGGCAAAAAGCACTCAAGTGAAAGTCACACTGCGCTGTAACCCACAAACCTATGCCCAGATCCAGGGCTGGCTGGCGCGGGATGGTGCAAACGCCTGGCATCTGCAGCCGGATCCAAGCCTGTGCGCCCTGGCCCTGGTGCTTGAAACCGAAGAGGGAGACCTGCGCATCGACTGGGAAACCGCCGTCAGCCGGCTACTGCTCAATGAACACGAACCATTGGAACCAACTCCACATCATTAGCCACACACTCGGGACGATCCAGTGGAGTAAAACCATGGCAACTTATGAATCTGTCCAACGGGGAATCGACAGGCGTTTTTTGCAGGCGCAAAAAACTGTCGATGACATCGCAATGAACAACACGGGCAGCCTTGAGGACGTCCAACGCTTTCATGAGGCCATGAAAGGTCTGCAGTTCGCCTCCGCGGCGTTGAAAGAGCAGACACGCCTGAAGTCCAGCCTCTCGAAAACCATTATCGATGCCATCCAATGAGTTGGACGCCACGCTCGAACGCTGGTGGAACTCGGGTCACGCGTGGCTGCAACTGTGCGAAAACACGGATGCCGTCACCCTTGACCGTAGCCCTGAAGGCGTGTTGCTGAGCGCTCAACTCTGCGCGGGCAAGGCGGACACGCTGCAGGTGGAGAAGTACTTGATGCTCGGTCGCTCCAGCCTGGCGTACTTTCAGGGAGCGCTCGCCCAAGCCGCCGATGATGGTGGTTTGTGGATCCTGCTGACACTCGAGAAAAGCGCCGATCTGCGCACGCTACGCACAGGCCTGACAGACCTTCTGAATCAGCGCGACACCTGGCGCGCCCTGGCCGAGCGCGGCGTTCAACCCGCTGCCCGGCGCCCCCATTTGCCGATCCATTCATTGTCGTAACAGACCGAGGCCCTTTCATGCCCGAAGCACTTGTCGAGCGCACCTGCTCGCAGAAAAAAAACGCCACTGCGCAGCGCATGCCCGCACGCCTGTGCTGGGGAGCAATCGCCGCGATTGGCTGGATGCTGTCCCCTGTGACCAATGCCGCCATACCTGCCGAATGGAAGACCACCGCCTACGCCTATGAGGCCGACAGCACCAGCCTGCACGAGGTACTGGAGGATTTCAGCCAGACATTCGGCACCCAATTGCAGATCGACGGACTCCTTGAAGGCAGTGTGAACGGCAAGATACGCGGCAACACGCCACAGTCGCTACTCGACAGGCTGGCGGTCGAGCATCGTTTCCAGTGGTTCATGTACAACAACACGTTGTACATCAGCACCCTGGACCAACAGGAGTCTGCACGCCTGGAAGTCTCCTCGGAAAGCATCGCCGACCTGAAAAAAGCGCTGACCGACATTGGCCTGCTCGATAGCCGTTTCGGTTGGGGTGAGCTGCCGGATGACAGCGTGGTCCTGGTCTCAGGTCCGAAACGCTACATCGAACAGATCAGGCAATTCAGCAGCCAACGCGAAAGCCCAGATGCCAAGCAGAGTGTAATGACCTTCACGCTGCAGTTCGCCAATGCGGCAGATCGGCAGATTGATTATCGCGGTGAAAAACTCACCATCCCCGGCGTTGCCAACATGCTGCGTGGCTTGCTGGAGCCCCGCTCAACCTCCGCGCTCTCCAGCATGAGCCGCACGTCAGCGCCCTCGCCCCTGGTCGCGGCGCCCGTGCTCCAGGGACTCCCACGGTTGAGCAATCCGCTGCTGGGACAGATGCTCAGCCCGCCCGCCACGCTGGGGCAACCCGCTGCAAACGCTGCCATCACGCCACGGGCACCCGTCGCCAGCGGCAAAATCCGGGTCGAGGCCGACACGCGAAACAACGCGGTATTGATCTACGACCTGCCAGTGCGCCAAGCGATGTATCGCGAGCTTATCGCCAAGCTCGATGTGGCGCGCAAGCTTGTGGAAATCGACGCCATCATCCTCGATATCGAGCGCACTCAACTGCGCGAGCTGGGCGTCAACTGGGGCTTCCAGAACAGCCGTTTTCAGACCGGCGTGAACAACGTGGCGCCCGGAACCTCTTCTCAGTTGTCGATCAGCAACATGGATCGCTTTGCCGCTGATCTGCGGGCCCTGGAAGCCCGAGGCCTGGCGAGCATCGTGTCCAATCCTTCAATCCTGACCCTGGAAAACCAACCCGCGGTGATCGATTTCAATCGCACCCAATACCTCACCGCCGGCAACGAGAACGCCACCATTCTGCCGATCACGGTGGGCACCAGCTTCCAGGTGGTTCCCAGGGTGATCACCAGCCGAGGCAAGCACCAGATCCATCTGTCGGTCGATATCGAAGACGGCAGTTTCGATGAGTCCAACCCGCAACGCAGCGGGCCCGATGTACGCAAGGGTAAAGTCAGCACCCAGGCAGTCATGGCGCAAAGACGCTCATTGGTAGTGGGCGGTTTTCATGTCACCGAAAATACCGACAAGCTCAACAAGATCCCGCTCTTGGGCGATATCCCGCTGCTGGGCAAGGCGCTGTTTTCATCCACTGAGCGCAAAAACAACAGGCGCGAGCGCCTGTTTATCCTGACGCCCAGAGTCATCGGCGATCAGTCCGATCCTTCGCGTTATTTGCCGCAAGCCGATCAGCTCGAGTTGCAGGCAGCGCTCAAGCCGCTGGCCCGACGCTACGCCGCGCATCAACCCGTGATCAAGCGCAGCGATGTTTCATCGACCCTGGCACATCTGGTCACCGGACAGGTACCCAAGGGTTTCAAGGCCAAGCCGATGCCACTGGCACTCGACACCCTGTGCCGAACGCGCGACCTCCTGGCGCTCAATCCGCAGCGCAGCCAATGGTATGCCGGCCCACGGTACAACGTGGCGGTGGTAGTAGTGCGCAATCAGTTCAACCGCAATGTGCGTATCGATGAAAAGGAATGCAGCACCTCGCACGCCCTGGCAGTCACCGTCTGGCCGCGGGCCTGGCTCAAGCCCGGGGAAGAGGCAGAAGTGTTTATTGCGATGCGCCCCGTAGTGAAAGACGCGCACATCGGGGTGTCGCGCCCCTCCCTGCTGACAACGAACAGGAAAACCGCACCATGAGAAACGCCCTCCCGATCCTTGGCCTGCTGGGCACCGTTCTGTTGGCGGCCGGCTGCACCCCGACCTGCCAGGGTGACTCTTGCTCACGACCGCAATCAAACGCTGCTGAAATGGTCATCTGGTGGCCTGAACACATGCGCGCGGAGTCCGGTCCGTCCAACCCGCGCGCGGATTACCAGAGCGTCTCCCTCGAGCGATGAAGCCTTCAGGATTGACTGCCGATGCCCCGCACCGGCAGGCGTTCCTCGACGAACTGATGAGCGGCAATGCCGCTCACTGGTCACTGTGCGATGGCGTCACATTCGCTCACGCGCCCATCGGCGAAACGCCCGGGCTGGCGTTACAGATCAAACCGCATGCCCTGAGGCACGGGCAGGTGCGGCAGGTACTGGAACGACGCTTCGAACACGCGCACGCCTTCAGGGGATTGTTCATCTACCTGGACATCGAACAGGCGCTGGTGATCTGGCAGCGCCTGCCTGCACCGCACGATGCGCGTGCGCTCGATAAACACGTCAGCGCTGCGCTGTCACTGGCGAACCTCGAACGACTGGACGAAGACCGCAGCCGCGACTGAACACGCCAAGTCCAGTCACCGCACATCCAGTTCAGGTAACTGGAGCGTCTCGCGCTTGGCCTCCTCATCCAGCTCACGCAGGGTGCGATAGATAAGCGCGACCGCCTGCAAGGTCTCCCGGGTGATGTGGTTGCCGAGTTCCTCCCGATACAACGTACGGGCCAGCCACACACACTGAATGACCGGTACATCCGCCGCCTTGGCCCTGTCGATCAGCTTCAGCGCCTCGCCATCCGTGCCTTTTTCCACCAGCATCGGCAACGGGGTTTTCCCCGGCCGGTAATAAAGCGCCACTGCAAAATGCGTGGGGTTGACCACCAGCATGTCGGATTCTTCCAGCCTGGGCAGCTTGACCTTCGGCTCCTCCTGAGCCAGTTGCTGGGCCAGGGCCCGACGCTGGTTCTTGACATGGGGATCGCCCTCCATGTCCTTGTATTCCTTGATCAGCTCGACCTGGGTCATGCGCATGCGTTTGGCGAAGAAGTGCTTTTGCAAGGCCAGGTCGATCAGCGCCATGACCAGCAAGAATCCCAGGCAGGTATGCAGCAGATGCCGGAACAGCACGATCAAGGCCGAGATGTAGCCAGGCAAGTCACCGCTGGTCAAACCAATCAGCGCGCCCAACGCCGGACCGATCACCCCATACAGGATCAACGTGATCAGCAGCGCCTTGGCCACTCCCATGCCCAGGTTCATCAGCGACTGCGCCGAAAACATCTGCTTGACCTGGTTCAAAGGGTTGAGGCGGTTGAAGTCCGGCTTCAAGGTTTCAGGCGCGAACAGAACGCCGAATTGCCCCCAGCTGCTGATCAGCTTTGTCACAATCGCCACGGCGGCCATCAACAGCGCGAAGCTGAAGAACACGGCCGCGCTATCCACCACGACCTCCTCCAAGGTTCGCATGAACGGTTGCCCGATCCGCGACACCGGTAACATCAACAGTTGCTGGAGGCGTTGCATGCTGCTTTCTGCCGAGAACAAGGCAATCTCGCTCAAGACCGTCAACGCCAGCAATTTGCCGATGTCCTGACTTTGCGCGACCTGGCCTTTTTTCCGCTGGTCGCGCAGTTTCTTGGCGGTCGCCGGGTGTTTTTTCTCGCCCGAATCACTCATGCGCCCACCTTGAACAGCAGCCCCAGCGCGTGCTTGTACTCGGACAGCAGACTCATGCGCCCGACAATCAGGTCTTGCAGCACCGGCAGATACAACAGCAGAAACGCCAGGCCCCCCAGGCTCTTGGCCGGCATCGACAGCACCATGACCTGCAACTGCGGGCTGTAAAGGCTGAGCAAGGCGATGGCGAACTCAATCAGCAGCAATAACGCGATAAAGGGCGCGGCGTAGAGGGTCATGTGCGTAAACGTATCGCCGAGCAAGCCCAGAAAAACACTGAACCCGTTGACCGCCGGCGTTGGCAGCCAGACGGTCGCAGGCCAGATCAGGTAGCTGTCCCAGATCACCTGAGTCACCACGCCCAGGCCCAGCGAAACGATCAGCAGAAAGATACTCAGTTGTTTAAGCATGTGCCCGATAGGCGTCGCATCCGGCCCCAAAGACGGGTTGAGTTGGCCGCCGATCAAGGCGCCACGCTGGTTGTCGAGCAACGCCCCCACGCCCTCGAACAGCCAGAAAGGCATCGACAGCAGCGTTCCGAGCAAAAAGCCCAGGACCATCTCCTTGAGCACCAACCCGACGATCAACAGATGAGTCAACTCCTGCCCCAGCAACGCGGCATGCACACCGGGAACGGGCAACAGCGCCAGCACCATCACGATCACATGGCGCGGCATCCCGCGCACATGCTGGAAACAGAAGGCGGGTACCAGGAAGGCACAGGGATAAATACGTGCCATGCAAATCACCAGGCTGGGCAAGTACTCAAGGTAAGGAATGACCAACGCGCACCCTCCTCAAAGCGCTGAGCGCGCGACCATGTCGAAGGTGAGGTTGATCAACTTGATCAACTCGAGGCCAATCCAGCGCCCGGTCAACGCCAACGTCACGCCCACCGCCACCAGCTTGATACCAAAGGGCAATGTCTGATCCTGTACCTGCATCAATGCCTGCACCAGTGAAGTCAGCACCCCGACGATCACCGCCACAATCAACGGTGGAGCCGATAACACCACCACCAGTAACATGCCCTGCTTGAACAGCTGAATAGGGTCCATGTGTCACTCACAGGAAGGAAAGAAACAGGCTGTCGAGCAACCGCGACCACCCGGACACGAGGACGAACAACAGCAACTTGAGAGGCAGCGAGATGGTCATCGGCGACACCATCTGCATGCCCAGCGCCAGCAACAAGTTGGAGACAATCAAGTCGATCACGATGAACGGGATATAGATCAGAAAGCCCACTTCAAAGCCGGCTTGCAGTTGTGAAAGGACAAACGCCGGGATCAGCAAAATCAAGTCATCGCGATGGGTGCCTTGGCTCATCTCCGGTGGCCACATGCGGGTGGTGTTTTCATGCAGATGAATCAACAGGTCCGGATCGGTGTTGCGTTGCATGAACGCCCGTAGCGGCTTTATCGCAACCAGGCCGGTGTCCTGGAATGCCTGCACGCTGGAAGTATCCAGCGGGGACGCCTCGATGACCTGGCTGATCTCGTAACCCACGGGCGCCATGATAAACAGCGTGGCCGCCAGCGCGATGCCGTTCAAGGCCATGCTCGGCGGTACCTGCTGCACGCCGATGGCATTGCGGGTGATCATCAGCACAATGACTATCTTCAAAAAAGCCGTGCAGATGATCAACAGCATGGGCATCAGCGCCAACGAGCCGAGCAGCAGTGCGAACAGTAGCGGGTCAACCCCCTGAACCGTCATCGGGAAAAGATCACACGTGACAACTGCAAGCCCAGCCGGCCATCCACCTCGACCAACTGCCCTTGGCCGATAGGCCGTTCGCCGTAATAAAGTCCGGCCAACCCGGGCCCATACCCGCAAACCCCCAATACCGCTCCCGGGGCCAATTGGCGTAGCTCGCCGAGGGTCAATTGCAGCGTGCCGCAGCGTACCGTGAGGGCCATGGACAGCTCATCGAACGGCTCATGACCAAAAACATCCTCCAGCGGTTCGTCGCTCTCGTACTCACTCTGTCCGTCCCATCCTTGCTCATGGGATTGTTCAGCAAAATCCTCATCCACCGCCGTTTCCCTCATCGAAAAAAGTGTCAGTTGCAACGCATCGGCTTGATCATCGATACGCCCTTGCAACAGGTGCTTGCCCAGGCGTACACGCCCATCACCCTGGGTGTTGAACAGCGGACTCTCGAGCACCAGCACGTCGCCAGGGCGCAGCGCCTGCAACAGCGAAGCGGCCAGTTGCAAGCGCGCCAGCGTCACCGGTATCGAGAGCGCAAGTGAACCGGGCAAGGCCTTCGCCATCGGGCGCCACGGGGCGGCATCACACAATGCCAGCAGGCTGGCAGGCGCCAGCATCAGGCGCGCCACGACCCTGGAGGCTCCCAGCGCTACCGTGAAGCGACAGCCGAACGTCTGGCGATGCAGTTGCCCCAAGGGCTGCAGATATCCAAAAAGGTCGTTCAACTGCGCACTCAAGCTTTGCTGGAACAAGGCCCAGACCCAGGAAGCCGGATCATTGCCGGCCTCGGCCAGCCCGACCGGACACTCGCCAAACAGACTCAAGACGGCGCCAGAATCACTGAACGTCAATACTCCGCGAGCCGTCTCAAATGACATCAGCCGCTTGCCCGCGGGGGCGATTCCCGGCTCCAGGAGCAATTCGCCCGACTGGCCGGCGACCTCGAACGGCAAGCGCAGCCCACGCCCCAAGCGACGCCGCGCGAGCACTTTGGTGCCATCGACCACCGGCAACTTCAATGCAGGCAACATCATGTCTGGCCGATTTTCCGCAGACGCAGGCTGACCGGCTGCCCGAGTCCCCGGCACAGTCGTTCCTGGCAACCCTGACGAACACCGGCAAGCCAGATCGAGGTTCGCGCCTCTTCAGCCTCCAGGGTGATGTCCCAGGACTGGTTCTCATGCCCGGCACAGACGTTGATCCGTCCCCATCGCGGCAAGTACAGCGTCATGTTCAAGGGCCACTGGGAAACGCCGCTCAGGCGCATCTCCAACTGTTCGACCAGCGCCTCGATCGTCGGCTCACTGGCCGGTGCCACTTGCCCCGGCGAACGGCTGGAAAAACCCTCGCGCCCGCTGTCGTCACTGAAGTAGCAGGCAAATAATCGGCTCTGTTCCAGAGACACGGTGTGGCCCACGCCTGCCTCGGCATCCGATTCAGGTGCATGCCGGCGCTCGGTTTTTTCCATCGACAACGGCTTCATAACTCCTCCTGCGCCAGCAAGTGCGCCAACTCCTGAAGTTTTTCAACTTCGCGCAGGCATTGAGTGACCTGCCGCTGCGCCGTCTCGACGTGCGTCACTTGCCGCTGCTGCCGCTGGTACAGCTCCCGTAGCTCACCCTCTTCACGCGCAGTGCCGGCCAACAACCGGCGCTCCTGATTGCCCCAGGTCTTCAAGTCCTGTAGCGACACCACTTGCCCCTGGTGCCTGCGCACCAGCTCGGCGGTTTTCTGCGCAGCCTGCTGGCGGGTCTGGTCCAGGGCCGCGTGTGCCTGGTGGAGCTGGTCCTGCAGGCTGCCCTGGAGTCTTTTGGCATCACGCAGGGTGCGCTCGGCACGCTCGGCCCGGTGCCGGCGCAGACGGCGCAACGTCTCTATTTCAGAAAGGAACATAGGCTGTCAGCTCACTGAGTTGATCCAGGGTCAGGGCCATCGGCGAAGGCTCTCTCAGGTCCTGGCGCAGAAACGCATCCACTGCTTGCCTGCTTTGCACGGCGAGGTCCGTCAGCGCATCGGCGCCGGCCTGGTATTCGCCCAACTTGAGCATCAATTCAATCTGCTGATAGGCCGACAACAGCCGCCGCAATGCGGTGCTCGCCTGGATGTGCTCCGGTCGGGCCACGTTGCTGAGAATCCGCGAGAGGCTGGCCAGCACGTCGACCGCCGGGTAGTGACCGCGCTCGGCTAATTTGCGTGAAAGCACGATGTGGCCGTCCAGCAGCGAGCGCACTTCATCCGCCACCGGATCGCTCATCGAATCCTGTTCGATCAGCACGGTGTAGAGGGCAGTGATGACGCCCTGGCGCGTCAAGCCCGCGCGCTCCACCAGGCGCGGCAACAAGCTGTAAACCGAAGGGGGCAGGCCTCCGCGCCCCAACGGTTCGCCGGCCGCCAGCCCAATCTCGCGTTGGGCCCTGGCGAAACGGGTCAGGGAGTCAATCAACAACAACACCCGTTGCCCCTTGCTCCGGTAGCCCTCTGCCAGGGCGGTCGCGGTGAACGCCGCGCGGGCGCGCTCCATGCTGGAGCGGTCGGAGGTAGCGCAGACCAGCACCGCCTTGGCCCGCAGCGTCTCATCGAGTTCATGGTCGAGAAATTCGCGCAGCTCACGACCGCGCTCACCAATCAGACCAAACACAATCACATCGCAATCGACGTTGCGGGCAATCTCCGCCAGCAATGTGGTCTTGCCGCAACCGGCGCCCGCGAAGAGCCCCACACGCTGCCCCTCGCCCAGGGTCAGCAAGCCATCGATCGAGCGCACGCCGGTGGACAACGCCCGCTGGATGCGCGGACGCTCGGTGGCCAGCGGTGCGTCGCACAGCACCGTAGTCGCCCCTTCCGTATCGGCGCCAGCGAATGCACTGGGGCCGGTGCCGTCAATCGAGCGACCGAAGCCATCGAGTACCTGCCCCAGCAAATCGTCGCCCACCCGCACCCGATGCGGTACGCCCAGGCGTTGCACGCTGGCCCCCACCTGCACGCCTTCCAGGTTGCCCAGGGCACTGAGCACAGCGTCCTGCTGATCAAAACCAATAATCTCCGCCAGCATGCTGTCGTCACCCAGTTTTTCCACCAGGCACAAATCGCCGATACGTGACTGCGGCAAACGGCATTGCAGCAACATGCCATTGACCCGCTGAATACGCCCGCGCATCGCCACCGGCGAATAGCCCGCCAGCGTCTCCGACTGGCGCTGCTGCCAACGCTCGAGCCGCCCCGTGAACGGATTACTCACCACTTCACCTCATAGCGCTGTTGACCGTCGAACACCACCTTGTCGTTGTCGATGGCGGTCAGGCGCAGCCCCTCCACTTCATCGCCGAGAAACAATCGATGTCCATCCTCCAGAACGACGTGGCCATTTTTACCGCCCACGATCTGGACGATCTTGAAGGGCAACCGGGTATTGCGTTCATGTACCCGGCTGATCACAGGCACAGGCGTGTCGAATTGCTCCTGGAAGCGGTCGAGCATCCGTGAAATCAACGCGAGTTCATCCCGGGAACCGGTGCCGTCGATGGTTATCTGGCCATTGATGACGTCCAGCGCAAAGCGATCGGCCAACTCACGCGCCTCCAGCATCTTCAACAGCTGTTGGCGTACCTCATACGCACTGGACAGCAGGTTTTTTTGCTCCAGCGTCGGCCTCAGCGAGGCCTGGGACTGACTCTCCTCGGTGGGGGTCAGGCCCAGCGCGATGATGACCAGCGCCACGACCGCCGAAATCCCCAGGAAGCGCTTGTGCCGCAGCGTCGGCGCAGAGGACGGCGGCGATTGCGGGGAATCCTCGACGTCGATCGCTGGCGTGGAAGCAGGCGTCGGAACCTGGGGCCAGGGCTGCTCGGCATCGGCGACATACAGTCGAACCTCAGCGATGGAAAAGAGCGTATTCGTCCCCAGGTCGGGAATCTGTGCCTGAGGCTGGCCGGTGTCATCTTGCAAGAGGCCTTGCTCCGCTTGCACCGACCATCGGCCGGCTGCGCAACGCAACTGTACGTGGCGTTCTGAAATGCCTGGATCGTACAGCGCAAGATCGGCGTCCTGACTGGCGCCGATGCTCCATTGCTCGCCGAACAGCGGCAATGCGGCCCCTTGATGCAGCCCCGTGAGTACCCGCAACTCAAACAAAACCAGGCCTCCCCGCAACACGTAAGCGCAGGCCCACAGACACAGCCGTGGGCGGGTTCACGCCACCTCCTCATGCTGCAAACCGTCCTGGTTCAGATCAATCCGGCCAAGGACCTTGACCTTCGCCGCACTCGTCAGCTCGGCAAAGGACACCACCGGTACATGGTTGAATTCCTCCAGCAATAACGTACGCAACGGACTGCGTAGATCCTGGGCCACCAGCAGTACGCTTTTGATTTTGGCCCGCGGCGGGAAACCTTCGTTCAGCAGACTGACCAGCCATGCACTGTGTTCAGTGTCCAGGGCAAAGAACACACCGGTCTGGGTCTGCCGCAGCGCCTCGCGCAAGATGTTTTCGGTGTGGGGCGATAACAGCCAGGCATGCAAGCCGTCGGCCTCGCTGTACTGGTGATATATCTGGGATTTGAGGGCGATTCGAGCGTAGTCCGCCAAGGCTTCCGGCTCACGTTCATGCTGGCCGTGCTCGATCAGCGCCTCGACAATCAGGCGCACCGCACGCAGGGATATGCCTTCGCTGGCCAAGCGTTGCAGCACGCTGGAAAAGCGCGACAACGGCATGATGCGTTGCAGCTCCTGGACCAGTTCAGGCTGGTTGAACTCGAGCCAACTGAGGATTGATTTGCTTTCTTGAATGCCTAGAAACTGAGGCCCACTAAGCATCATGGCGCGCTTCATACGGTCGACAATCAGCTCTTGAGCGCTAAGCCGTTCCAACTGTTCGTCGGCCAGCAACGGGTCATCCGCGGGCAGCCACCACCAATCCTGTTCATCCCGAGCCGCCAGGCCCTGGATTCCCTGGGGCGGTTCGTGGGTGCAGTCGGTCCGCGCCACCGCCAAGCGCTCACTCAGTGAGGCCTTGAACATCGGCACTTCATGCACGCAAAAGCGGAATTCGTCCACCGCGAGCGCCGGGCTGTATTCGATTTCAAACGGGGGCAGGGTCAATCCGACGCTGGTGACAATCGCATTACGTGCTTGGCGAATCGCCTGAATCAACCCCGCGACACGGGCATCGCCCGCGCACGCGGCGGCAAATTGCAGCAGGTAAGGCCGAGACGGATCAAAACCGCGCAAGTCTTCATGACCATTGTCTTGCGGCGCCACCGGCGGCGCGCCTTGTCCCTCAGGCGCCTGGTCTTTCCCACGTTGACGTGAAAGGTGATAACCCAATGCCCCGGTCATTAACGAAATGACAATGAACACGCCGGTCGGCATGCCGGGGAGCGCGGCGAACGCCAGCATGCCGACCGAGGCGATCATCCAACTCTTGGGTTCGCTGGTCATCTGCCGGGCAATTTCCGCACCCACGTGACTGGCGCCCTGGTTAAGCCCGTCCGGCGCGACCCGCGTAATGATCATGCCGGCAGTCAACGAAATCAGCAGCGCCGGAATCTGCGCAATCAGCCCATCGCCGATGGTCAGCACCGAGTACAACGCAATAGAGTCGGAAGCACTCATGCCATGCTGAAACATACCGGTGGAAAACCCGCCCAACAGGTTGATCACCACGATCACCAGCCCGGCGATCGCGTCACCCTTGACGAACTTCATGGCGCCGTCCATCGCACCGAACAATTGGCTTTCACGGGACAACTGCTCGCGCTTGTTGCGGGCCTGGTTGCCATCGATCAGGCCGGCACGCAAGTCGCTGTCGATGGACATCTGCTTACCGGGCATCGCATCGAGGCTGAAGCGGGCCGCCACTTCGGCGACACGTTCCGAGCCTTTGGTAATCACCAGGAAGTTGACG
This sequence comes from Pseudomonas sp. GQ91, assembly GCF_059758795.1. Classification (NCBI taxonomy): domain Bacteria; kingdom Pseudomonadati; phylum Pseudomonadota; class Gammaproteobacteria; order Pseudomonadales; family Pseudomonadaceae; genus Pseudomonas; species Pseudomonas sp. GQ91. The sequence goes on along the minus strand of NZ_JCAXED010000012.1, from coordinate 74,007 downwards.
ATGGTCAAAATCATGAAAATCACCAGGCCCACCGCCAGGTTGCCGCCCACCACAAAGTTGCCGAACGCCTCGACAATGTCGCCTGCATCCTGCTCCAGCAGAATCAGCCGAGTCGTGGCAATCGACAGCGCCAAACGGAACATCGTGGTCAACAACAGGATTGACGGAAACGAAGAGAAGGCCAGAGGCCCGGGCAAATACAGCGCCAACACGATCAACAGGCAGGAAATGCAGATATTGAGCGCGATCAGAATGTCCACCAACCAGGTGGGCAGCGGCACGATAAAAATAAACACGATGGCCAGCACAATCACCGCGCCCATGACTTCGGCGCGGCGCGCAATACTCAACAGCACCGCGTTGAGCCATTGAAGCGAAGTCACGTGGACACCTCCGCCAGGCTGCCGGTGGTGCGCCCTTCCACCGCTGTGCTTCGCCCCATGCACAAGAGGAAATTGCTCAAGCTTTCCTGGCGGCTTCGGCTATCGCGCCACAACGCCATTGGCAGGCGCTGCATCAAGGGGTAGAGCGCATTCAGTGAGACCAGTTGGCTCGACAGCGCTTCCCCGCCGAACTCGCAGCCAAGACGCTCGACCTCCCTGGGCGCAATACCGGTGCTGGCGTACCCCAGCAAACGTTGCAACAGCACCACCGCCTGCTGGTTGCTGTCGACGGCTTGCGGGGTCAGGCGCAAGGCCAGCCCGGCACAGTCGCGCAAGACCGTGTTGAGCTGTCCGCAGGCCTGCAGCCCCAGCAATAACGTACGTAACTTGGCCGTGGGCACGGAGGAAACCTGGGCTCCGACATCATCCGCCAGCGCCCGACGCATGACTTGCAAGCCGTGATTGAACTGCTCCCCGCCGAACAGTTCGAGCAACGCTTGCATCATCGTCGCCAAGGATTGGCGCACCACCACACTGGAGTAATACAACTGGCGGACGGCTTGGCGTAACGCCTGGTCATCGGTACCTTTTTGCAACGACAGCGCGATATTCAGGGCAGCTTGAATCTGTGCCTGGTAGCGCTCGGTCAGCGTTGTCAGGCAATCGCGGGCCCGCGCCGCTTCCACCTGGCGCGCCTCGGCCTCGGCTTGAGCACTGATGTGCTCCAACACCACATACGTCCTGGCCGGGTCGCCTCCCGTCAATTCCAGCAATCCTTCGACACTGGTTTTCTGTAACAGCAACACCCGGACCTGTCGCGCCAGGTGAGCCAGGCTCTCTTGTCCGGGATGCCCCAGCTGTTCGTATAACTGGGCCAAGTGCTCGATTTTCTGCACCCGTTGCCCAGGTCCCGCAACCACCAACTGACGCTGATCCAGGCTTTTACTACGGCGCTCCATCTGCTGACTGAAGAGCAGGCCAACTTCCTCTGCCGCGTTGTGCTGCGCGGCATGGGGCGTCGGCAAAGGTGACTGAGCCACGGCCGAAGCACGGTTCAGTTGATTGATTTTTTCAACTTCGCTATGGCGTGCTTCAACTTTCATAGAGGGGGCCGGGAGTGATCTTTCATGCCTCTGTGTGGCCACCGCCATTCAAACAGTTCCCACTGCTGAAACATTTTATTGCCCGCGTAATAACTGGCACGGTTTCATAAGTCTCAGTGCCAGATCTTGCATGCAACACGCTCAAGCAATAAAAAATATATAGATATATCAACAACCTATGATTCAAGCGAGGTTGGCATAAGCGCTGCTTAGGAGGTCTCCATCGAAACCCATTCGATGGCGATTACCTGAGGAACAAAAAATGGAAAACCCTTTCGATGCAGTAGAACCAACCCGCCCTGGCTTTCCACAATCGATGCTCGATCTTTCCGATGACCATCGGAAAAAGCTGCGTAACTTCATTCACAAACGCATCCTCAATCCCGAAGATGCGGATGACATTCTGCAATTAACCTATCTGGAAGCCTGGCGCAGCAGAGCGAATTTCAGCGGCCAGGCCACCTTGAGTACCTGGATGTGCGGGATTGCCCAGAACCTTATCCGCAATCATTTTCGCCGCTTGTATGCCAAGCCCGTGCATTGCGAATTCGATGAGGCGCTCTGGCATGGCCAGGACGAAGGGCGCGACCTGGGGTGGGAGTTCGAGATCAACCGTCGACTTGAACGTGCGCTCCAGGCGATCAATCGCCTGCCCACGGAAATGCGCGTGACGCTCTACACCTCCCTGGAAACCGACGGCAGCTACCAGGACACCGCCAATGTGCTGGATATCCCGATCGGAACGGTCCGCTCAAGACTGTCCAGGGCCCGTGAACAGCTCAAGCGAGCCACGTATGGCGGGCTGAGTCGATGAACCCGATCAGCCACCGCACACCACTGCCCAAAGGGCTGCAGGCCTTCGCACCCGAGGATCTGGAAGCCATGCGCGGCATCCTGAATGAAACCATCGAGACCGGGTTCAACTCCACCTTGACGGAAAAAATTTGCGCGGAGCAGTTCGCCTATGTGGTGAATGGCTATCAGCGCCAGGGCTTTCCGATTTATGTCCTCAAGCGTCGAGACGAGGTGATCGGATTCGTCTGGGTGCACAGTTTTTGCTGGGGCGGGGATGCCTGCAAGCGTACCGGTGAAACGGTGTTGTACATACGCAAGGACCATCGAGGTCGTGGGGCCGGCGTGGTCCTGGCCAGGGCCGCCCTCACTCTTGCCAGCCGCTACGGCTTCGGCTCCATCGTGGTCTGGGTACTGGAAGGCAATGACAGCAGCCTGCGAATCGCCAAGGCAATGGGCCTGGAACGCTGGGGATATTTACCCGGTGTCGCACGCTTCGGTGAGCAGCAACGAAGCGTCAACCTTTACGGCCTGACGCTTCCAGCACACTGACTTCCCAGCGCTTGCAGTTTTGCCCCTAGACGCATCAGGCTTTTTTCGAACGGGGCAACAAGATGGCAAGGACGCCAAGCAAGGGAAGGTACGAGCACAGCCGGTAGACGTACTCGATGCCATGAATGTCCGCCAAATGCCCGAGCAACGCCGCACCAATCCCGCCAAAGCCGAACATCAAACCGAAGAACACCCCGGCGATCATCCCGACGTTACCCGGCACCAACTCCTGCGCGTACACCACGATCGCCGAGAATGCCGAGGCCAGGATGAAACCGATGACCACACTGAGCACGCTGGTCCAGAACAAGTCGACATGGGGCAGCAGCAAGGTGAACGGCGCCACGCCCAGAATCGAAAACCAGATCACCGCCTTGCGCCCAATCTTGTCGCCAATCGGCCCACCGAAGAATGTGCCTGCCGCCACCGCCCCGAGGAACAGGAACAAGTGCAACTGGGAACTGGCCACTGACAGGTCGAACTTCTCGATCAGGTAAAAGGTGAAGTAACTGGTGAAGCTTGCCATGTAAAAATACTTGGAAAACACCAGCACCCCCAACACGATCAGGGCGCTCAGCACCCGCCCCTTGGACAGGCCGTGAGTCGCCGCCTGGCCTTGCTTGAGCTTGAACAGGTTCAGATGATTGCGGTACCAGCGGCTGATGGCGTACAGCACACCCAGGGCAAATACCGCGAACAGGCCGAACCAGGCCACATTGCCCTGGCCAAAGGGAATAATGATCGCGGCGGCCAGCAATGGCCCGAAGGCCGAACCGGCATTGCCTCCCACCTGAAAGGTCGACTGCGCCAGGCCATAGCGCCCGCCGGACGCCAGGCGCGCAACCCGCGACGCTTCAGGGTGAAAGGTCGACGAACCGACCCCAATCAACCCCGCCGCCAGCAGGATCATCGGGAAACTGCCGACCTGAGACATCATCAATATCCCGATCAGCGTGCAAATCATCCCGCACGGCAACAGAAACGGCTTGGGATGACGATCGGTGTAATACCCCACCCAAGGTTGAAGCAAGGAAGCGGTAAGCTGGAATGTCAGGGTAATCAGGCCGACCTGGGTAAACGTCAGGCCATAACTGGCCTTGAGCATTGGGTAGATCGACGGTAACACCGCCTGGATCAAGTCATTGATCAGATGCGCCAGCGCCACCGCGCCGATGACACGCATGACCAACGGGCTGGATTGCCCGGCGGCTGACGCCGTAGCCACTGAAGGCTGGGGATGGGTGAGAGCCATGAAGAGCGTTTCCGTACAGCAGATGGATGCACAGGTGCAGGAGCGACAATGTGCCACTTTTCGCTGCGCGCTGGCTATCCCCTTAGGGTGCTAACGAGTTACTCAACACCCAGCCGTTTCAACGGCCACTCGTCGTCCGTAACGGTGATTTTCGTTAAACGGTTGAAAGCGTAGAAAAATTTTCAACAAAAAGGCTTGACGCATCTTCGTTCTACGCGAATAATGCGCGCCACTTGGCTACATAGCTCAGTTGGTTAGAGCATAGCATTCATAATGCTGGGGTCCGGGGTTCAAGTCCCTGTGTAGCCACCAAGTACCGATCCATAGATGTCTACAGCAGTCTATGAATCACCTCAAGAAGCCCGCCTCGTGCGGGCTTTCTTGTTTCTAGACGTCCAAGCATAGGCTGGAGATGTCTACGCTGCCGAGGGGCAGTCCAAAGGGTCGAACGCAGGCTCAGTCACCAAAGGATGACTTCAACCAATCCAGCAACTGCCGGGCTGCCGGGCGCAGGTTGGCGTCTCGCCATTTGTAGACGCTCAGGGCGTCCGGCAGATGGGTGGATTCGGCAAAGGGCCGTACCAGATCGCCGCTGGCGAGCATTTTTTCGGTGGTCCGGCGCCATCCCAAGGCAAAACCGAACCCCTCGACACAGGCCTGCATCATCACCGGATAACTGTCGAAGAATTTGTCCTTGGGGTCACCTGCCTTGATGCCGAATTCCAGCAACCAATCATTCCAGGTGCTCCAGTCTTGCGGCACCGCAACGTGGTGCAGCAACGGCAGGTTGGCCAAGTCCGTCAAGGCCGGCGGTGTACTGCCAAAAGAAGCGAGGTAGCGCGGGCTACAGACCGGATAGATGTCGTCGCTCAAGGTAAACAACCGCGTGTGATCGCCAGAAGCCCGGCCTGAGGTCTGGATGGCGATATCAAATTTTTCAGCGGTTGCGGTGATGGGCTGGGTCGATGCGTTAAGGCGCACCTCCATATCCGGGTACTTCCTATGCAGCGCGGGAATATTGGGCGTCAGCCAATAAAAAGCTTCGCACAACTGTGCCACCAGAACTACTTCGCTGTTATCCCGGCCTTTCTTCAGGTCTTCGGCTCGCGACGCAATCCCCAGGAATGCGCTCCGAACAGTATCGCGAAATTCGACACCCGCCGCCGTCAGGAATACCGCCCGATTTCTGCGGGTAAATAAAGCAACCCCCAGGAACTCTTCGAGAGTACGTACCTGTTTGCTAATTGCGGCCTGGGTCAAGTTCAACTCTTCAGAGGCTTTGGAAAAGCTCTCAAGTCGCGCCGCCGCTTCAAAAGGCACAAGGCTGGACAGCGGGGGCAGTGAGCGTTTGAAATTATCCATAACTTTCAGTCCTGCTGCGTAACCATAAGTCACTTTAAATACAGCCAGTGCACACCCAGAATCCTTAAAGCAGTTAATCAAGGAAAACTCATGTCTGGAAGCACTACGATAACCGCCAGCGATAACCGACAAAGCATTCTTATCATTGTAGGTTCGGTATTTTTACTCTCGGTGTCAGACGCCATCATAAAGGCCACCAGTGCCGATACTTCAATGTGGCAATTGTATGTAATCCGTTCTTTCCTGGCCTCGGGCATTCTGATGGCCCTGGTGGTTCACCTGCGCGGCGCCCCGCAGTTGTGGCCGCTGTCTCCCCTGTGGGTGGTGATAAGAAGCCTGCTGCTGTCGTTGATGTGGATCGCCTTTTACGGCGCACTGCCCTTCATCAGCCTGACCGTCGCCGCCTTGGCCATCTATACCACACCTCTGTTCATCGCTTTGTTCTCGGCCCTCTCCTTGAAGGAGAACGTGACCATACGCAAATGGCTGGCGATCAGCCTGGGTTTTGTCGGGGTCGTGATTACCCTGGCGCCGAGCACCGAAGACTTCAATACCTACGCGCTACTGCCTGTACTCGCCGCCATTCTATACGCCCTTGCCGTGGTGGTGACCAAGGGCAAATGTGCCGATGAGGACCCCGTATTATTGGCGTTGGCCATGAATGTCGCGTTGCTGATCATTGGAGTGGTGGGCAGCCTGGTAGTGCTGCAGACCGGCCCGCATTTTCCGGCGGATGACGGCTTGCGATTCCTGATTGGGGGCTGGTCGGCCATGGGCCAGGCCGACTGGTGGATCATGATCGTGTTGGCGGTCCTGATGGTGGTCGTCAGCATCGGGCTCGCCAAGGCCTACCAGGTTGGTGAGACCTCGGTCATTGGTGCGTTTGACTACACCTACCTGATTTTTGCCATCGCCTGGGGCGCCCTGTTGTTCAACGAAATGCTGAACAGCCGAACCGCTACCGGCCTGGTCCTTATTCTGCTGTCAGGTTTCATTGTGCTGAAAAAACCCGCAGGCGAACTCTAGACATCTCACGTGTACAGGCCTTGCCCAGCCCAGTATGCACCACTGTCCCCTGGCAAAGCCGTGTTGCAGCGCACGCTACTCATGCAAGGGACAAGCTGATCTCGCACCTGGACTGGAAAACCGTGCATGACGGGCAGTCTCTGGAAGCGCACACGGCAGATGAAGTAAAGCGCTTCTTCGCCGGCCTTTTCCGGTACACAGATCGTGTGGGTGAGGCTTGCGGGATAGGTCCTTTGGACCACCCCGCATGATTACCAAGCGTCAAAGGGATCTCCATTACGAGTCGCCCAATGCCCGTCAACCTTAACAACTGTCAATTTGCCTCTCTACACCAGACTGTTGCGGCCAAATCCGTCCTCGCTGTATCTGCTTCTACCTGAACATTCCCGGTTAGCATTACTTTTCATCCAAGGAAGTATTGCGCCATGCCGGACAGCACTAATCTCTATCTTTTCATCGTTGCCGCCTTGCTGCTGCTGATTGTGCCAGGCCCTAACATGGCTATCGTCACCAGCCACGCCGTCGCGCACGGCTGGCGCGCCGGTCTCGCGGCGGCGCTGGGAATAACCCTGGCCGATGTTCTGATGACCGTCATGGTTAGCGCGGGTTTAGGGGCATTGGTGATGAGTTGGGCACCGGCGTTCGACGTGCTGCGGTGGGCAGGCGCTTGTTATCTGATGTGGCTGGCCTGGCAAGCATTGAGGACGCCCCCTTCGGATACTGAGACTCAGCCTACGCAGGCCTCATTGCGGAAGATCTTGATCCGGGCCACGCTCAACAGCCTGTTAAACCCCAAGGCGCTGTTGTTCTTCATGGTGTTCCTACCGCAATTCGTCAGCGTCGGCACCAGCAGCGTCACGTTGCAATTGATGTTCTTGGGTTTGCTGCTTGCGCTGATCGCCTTGGTCTTTCATTCCCTGCTCGGATTTTGCGCCGGACGGCTGCATGCGAGCCTTCGCAAAGGCTCGATCCACAAACGCCTGGGTTCTTATTGCTTCGCTGCGGTAATGACCGTTCTGGCAGCACGTTTGTTGTTGCTCAGCCGGCCGGTTTAAAGGCTCCAGGCCTTTCTGGACGCAACATCGCGCCGGGTCCCCAACGTGCGCCGATGTCAGGTTCCGCGCCGTCCCAAGGTCACGTTTTAACCCGTCACCGACGCTAACCAGATCGGGCGGTATCCCCCCTCTCGAGCTGATCCCGAGGAGTTTGAGTGGCTGGCGTCAGCATTTGCACCTCAGTCTCAACGGTTAGGGCGACCGTAACGCCCTGATCGGTAACCTATTGGTCATAACCAGACGGAAGGTATCCAGGAGGGTCTAAAGTTGCGGCGCACAGGGCAGATAACCCCTATGTCATTTATATCCGCAACAACGTTCAAGGACCGAACCCATGATCCCGCGCCAATCCAGCCGCACTCCCCTTCCCGGTCCTCCGCGTTTTCGTTGGTTCGGTTTCATCCCGGTCGTGCCCGCCGTCATGTGGATACTCCTGCAGTCAACCTCCCTGTCCAACCTGGCGGCCTGCGCGGTGCTGGTGCTGATCGGTCTCGGCGCCTGCGTCTGGAGCACGCGGTCGCAGCGTGACGCGCTGCTGCGAGCCACTGCTGGGACGCTGGCGGATCAGTCAGAGGCAGACGCGGCGCACAACGGCATGGCCTCGCGGGCGCAGCTCGATGAGGTGTTGCTGGGTGCCATGCCGATCTGGGCCAAGCAGGTAGAAAGCTCGCGCCAGCAGACCGAAGAAGCGATTGTGAGCCTGGCCAACCGTTTTACCGGGATCGCCACGCGATTGCAGGAAACGGTCCAGGCATCGCAGCATGCTGCCGGTGAACTGGATGGACAGGCGGCCGACGGCGCACTGAAGGTACTGGCGCGCAGTGACAGCGAGCTGAGCCAGGTGATCAACTCACTCAAGGCCACTCAAACCAGCCGTGACCAGACCCTGGTCCAAGTGCGCAGCCTCACTGCCTATACCGGCGAACTGCGCACCATGGCCGCCGACGTGGCGGCGATTGCCGCGCAAACCAACCTGCTCGCACTCAACGCGGCCATCGAGGCGGCGCGTGCCGGTGAAGCCGGTCGCGGCTTCGCGGTGGTGGCCGATGCGGTGCGCAGCCTGTCGAGCAAATCCAGCGAAACCGGCCAGCAGATGTCGGCCAAGGTCGACATCATCAATAACGCCATTACCGAACTGGTGCAGGCCGCGTCCAGCAGCGCCGACCAGGACAGCCAGTCGGTGGCCGCGTCCGAAAACAGTATTCAATTGGTGCTCGAGCGTTTCCAGAACATCACCGGGCGCCTGGCCGAATCCGCCGACCTGCTCAAGCAGGAAAGCTACGGCATTCGTGACGAGATGACCGAGGTGCTGGTCAACCTGCAATTCCAGGATCGGGTCAGCCAGATCCTCAGCCACGTGCGCGACAACATGCACGCCTTGCATGACCACCTATTGCAGGCCCGCCAGGCCCCGGACCAGGCGGTGGGCGTCGATGCCCGGCAGTGGCTGGAGCGCATGGAAGCCACCTACGCCACCGACGAGCAACGGCGCACCCATCATGGAAAAGCAGCCGTGCAGCAGAATTCTCAAGACATCACCTTCTTTTAGGAGCACATCATGGCGAAGAGTGTATTAGTGGTCGACGACTCCAGCAGCGTGCGGCAAGTGGTCGGCATTGCCTTGAAAAGCGCCGGTTACGACGTGATCGAGGCCAGCGACGGCCGGGATGCCTTGGGCAAGCTCACCGGGCAGAAGGTGCACCTGATCATCAGCGACGTGAACATGCCCAACATGGACGGCATCACCTTCGTCAAGGAGGTCAAGAAGCTGGCCAACTACAAGTTCACCCCGATCATCATGCTTACCACCGAGTCCCAGGAATCGAAGAAGGCCGAAGGCCAGGCCGCCGGCGCCAAGGCGTGGGTGGTCAAGCCGTTCCAGCCGGCGCAGATGCTGGCAGCGGTATCAAAACTGATCCTGCCGTGACACCCGGCGCCAGGGAGGCTCCCATGCCGATCACCCGTGAAACACTTGACGACACCGCCCGCGTGGGCATTGACGGCGAACTCACGATCTACACCGTGGCAGAACTGGCGGGCGCGCTGCTGCCGCGGATTGGCGCGGCGCCACGCCTGGAGCTGGACCTGTCCCAGGTCACAGAAATGGATGGCGCCGGCCTGCAGTTGCTCGCGGTCATCCAGCGTGAAGCCGGCGTCGCCGGTACAGCGTTGAGCGTGACCGGCCAGAGCCAGGCGGTTACGCAGGTACTCCAATTGTGTGGCAGCGCCGCCGTGTAGTCAGCGCGTCCTCGTTCATTGATCGACAAGGAAAGTCCAAGTGAGCATCAATCTCGATCAGGCACAGCAGACATTCATCGTCGAGGCACGCGAACTGTTGCAGGCCATGGAGCAATCCCTGCTGCAACTGGAAAGCGAGCCCGCCGACCAGGATGCCATCGGCGCGATTTTCCGCGCCGCGCACACCATCAAGGGCTCCGCCGGCCTGTTCGGCCTGGGGCCTATCGTGAACTTTACACATATTGTAGAGGACGTACTCGACCGGCTGCGCGACGGCAGCGTGGCCGTGGATGCCCCGCTGATCGCAGTGTTGCTCAAGTGCGGCGATCATATGCTCGAGCTGATCGAGGTCGTCGCCCACCGGGGCGAGACGCTCCAGCCCGCGGCCTTGGAACGAGAGGCGGCATTGAGCGAGGCGTTGAGTGCCTATCAGGCGCCCGGCGCCCCCGCTCAAAGCGTCGAAACCGTCGCAGCCGCTGCAGACACGGCCGCCGAAGTGCTGTGGCACATTTCCCTGCGCTTCGGCGTGGACGTGTTTCGTAATGGCATGGACCCGCTGTCGTTCCTGCGCTACCTCGATACCTTGGGGCAGATGGTGCAGGTCAGCACCCTGACCGACAGCATCCCGGCCATGGACAGCTGGGACCCGGAAAGCTGCTACCTGGGGTTCGAGATCGACCTGCGCTCGACGGCCAGCCACGCCACCCTCAACGAAGTGTTTGACTTCGTGCGCGACGACTGTGAAGTGCACATCAGTGCAGTCGACGAAGCGTCCGACAGCATCGCCACCCCAGGTACCGAGCTGGTCACGCAGACCGAGCAAGGCCCCATGACGACCTCGCCGCAGCGCCTGCCAGCGACCAGCGAGCCGAAAGCCCGGGATGGCAATTACGTGCGGGTCAACGCCGACAAGCTCGACGAGTTGATCAACCTGGTCGGCGAACTGGTCATCGCCAGCGCCGGCGCGAGCCTGCTGGCCCGCTCCTGTAACAACGACCCACTGCAAGAGGCCACTTCGATGGTTTCGGGGCTGGTGGAAGAGATTCTCGATGGCGCCCTGCACCTGCGCATGATCCCCATCGGCGACACGTTCAACCGTTTCCGCCGCGTAGTGCGTGATGTCAGCCAGGAACTCGGCAAGGACATCGAACTGATCATCAACGGCGCGGAAACCGAACTGGACAAGACCGTTGTCGAGAAGATCGGCGACCCGCTGATGCACCTGCTGCGCAACGCCATGGACCACGGTATCGAAAGCGCCGATGTCCGGCGTGCGGCTGGCAAGCCGACCAAGGGCCATCTGAGTCTCAATGCCTACCACGACTCGGGGAGCATCGTCATCGAAATCGCCGACGACGGCGCCGGGCTCAACCGCGAACGCATCCTGGAAAAGGCCCAGGAACGCGGGCTGGTCGCCAGCGGTGCGGTGCTCACCGATCAGGAGATCTACAACCTGATCTTCGAAGCAGGTTTCTCTACCGCCGAGGCGGTGACCAATCTGTCCGGGCGTGGCGTGGGCATGGATGTGGTCAAGCGCAATATCACCCTGTTGCGCGGCACCGTCGACCTGGACAGCCGGCCCGGCCAGGGCACCGTGGTGCGCATTCGCTTGCCGCTGACCCTGGCGATCATCAATGGCTTCCTGGTCGGCGTCGACCAATCCACCTACGTGATCCCGCTGGACATGGTCCAGGAATGTATCGAGCTGGATGAACACCAGCGCCAGTCCAGCCGCGACCAGGGTTATGCAGACCTGCGTGGCGAGGTGTTGCCGCTGGTGGACTTGCGCGACCACTTCAGCCACGAAGGTCCGGCCGCTCGCCGCCAGAATGTGGTGGTGGTGCGTTACGCCGAGCACAAGGCCGGGCTGGTGGTGGATGACCTGCTCGGCGAGTTCCAGACCGTGATCAAACCCCTGGGCAAGCTGTTCGGCGCACTGCGCGGGATCAGCGGCTCGACCATATTGGGCAGTGGCGCGGTGGCGTTGATCCTGGATGTACCGGCACTGCTCAACCAACTCGTACAACTGGAAGCCCGCACGCCCCAGGCACCTCAGTCGCCACCGGTCGTCGTTCGCTGACGCATTTGCAATTCCATGGAGGTTCCCCGATGAAATGGTTCTACGATCTGAAGATTTCCACCAAGTTGATCAGCTCATTCCTGGTGGTCCTGGCACTCACAGCGGTGATGGGGGTGTTCGCCGTCCTCCAGCTTGGCGCCGTGAACCAGGCGGCCCAGGACATCAAGGGCAACTGGATGCCCTCAATGCGCGCGGCGGCGGGCATGCGCTTTTTTGCCGCCAACTATCGCTTGAAAGAAAACAACCACATCAGCACCGAGGTCGTGGAGGAAAAGGAGCAGGCCGAGCGGGAAGCCGCCGAGGCGCGCCAGCAGTTCGAAACCCGCATGGGCACCTACGAGCAGTTGCTGTCGAATGATCAAGATCGCCAGCTCCTGGCCAGTATGAACAGCGCCTGGACCGCCTACCTGGCGAGCAGCAAGGCGTTGTTCGAATTTTCCCGGCAGAACCAGGATGCCCAGGCACGCGGCTTGCTCAGGGGTGAGTCCAAGGTGCATTTCGATGAGGTGACCAGCCACCTGCAGAAAATGGTCGAACTCAATGACGCCGGCGCTACCGTCGCCGGTGACAAGGGCACGGCGCTGTACGAAAGCGCACGCCTGTCGATCATCGCGGTGCTGGTCGCTGCGCTGTTGATCGGCCTGGGCCTGGCGGTGTTCATCGCACGGATCATTTCCCGTCCGCTGAGGCAAGCCGCGACCGCCGCCGAACAATTGGCCGAAGGCAACCTCAACGCCCACATCGAGCCTGGCGCAAAAGACGAGACCGGCATGGTGCTCAACGCCATGCGCAACATGGTCGGCAAGCTGGCGCATATCATCGGCGAAGTGCGCAATGCCGCCGATAACCTGGCCAGCGCCTCCGAGCAAGTCAGCGCCACCGCGCAATCGATGAGCCAAGCCACCAGTGAACAGGCGGCCAGCGTCGAGGAAACGAGTGCCTCGGTCGAACAGATGAGCGCCAGCATCAACCAGAACACCGAAAACGCCAAGGTCACCGATGGCATGGCCAGCAAGGCCGCCAAGGAAGCCACCGACGGTGGCGAATCGGTACAGCAGACGGTGGTGGCGATGAAGAAAATCGCCCAGCGCATCAGCATCATCGATGACATCGCCTACCAGACCAATCTGCTCGCCCTCAATGCCGCCATCGAGGCCGCTCGGGCCGGCGAGCACGGCAAGGGTTTCGCGGTGGTGGCCGCCGAAGTGCGCAAGCTGGCCGAGCGCAGCCAGGTAGCCGCCCAGGAAATCGGCGAACTGTCCTCCAGCAGCGTGGACATGGCCGAGAAAGCCGGCAAGTTGCTTGACGAAATGGTCCCGTCGATCAACAAGACCTCCGACCTGGTGCAGGAAATCAGCGCCGCATCCGAAGAACAGGCGGCGGGTGTCGCGCAGATCAACACGGCGATGACCCAGCTCAACCAAGTCACCCAGCAGAACGCGTCGAGCAGCGAGGAACTGGCGGCCACCGCGGAAGAAATGAGCGGCCAGGCCGAGCAACTGCAACAGGCGATGAGCTTCTTCGTGCTCGATTCAACGTCCAAGGCCGCCCCTGAAGGCAGCAACGTGGACACCCCCGGCAAGCCCAGCCGCCAGGCGCCACGCCCGGTACAACAGGCACCGCGCAAGGCCTTTGCCTACACTACGGCCAGCACCCCGGACGAATCGGAATTCACCCGTTTCTGATCGCAAGAATCGATGCGGGCTTACAGGGAGAATGACATGGGCGCAGTGATGACTACTCGTCATACCGCAGTTGCAGTAGATGAGGATGCGCAATACCTGACCTTCATGCTCGGCGGCGAAATGTTCGCCATCGGCATTCTGGGGATCAAGGAAATTATCGAATACGGCAGCCTGACCGTGGTGCCGATGATGCCAGCCTTCGTGCGCGGAGTGATCAACCTGCGCGGCGCGGTGGTGCCGGTGGTCGACCTGTCGGCGCGCTTTGGGCGGGCCAACTCGGCGATCACCCGACGCTCCTGCGTGATCATCATCGAAGCCAGTATTGAAGATGGCCAATCCCAGGACATCGGGCTGCTCGTCGATACTGTTTCCGCCGTGCAGGAGATCCCGACCGCGCAGATCGAGCCGCCGCCCAGCTTCGGCGCGCGGATTCGCGCCGATTTCATCAGTGGCATGGCCAAGGTCGACGGCAAGTTCGTGATCGTATTGGAAGTGGACAAGGTGCTGTCCATCGACGAGATGTCCAGCCTCGCCGAGAACGGCCAGGCGCAGGCCCTCGACTTCGACCCGCGTTGAGGCCCGATCATGCCCGACACCACCTCCATCGACGATCGTGAATTCGGTCAGTTCCAGGCCTGGCTGTACCGCGCGGCAGGCATCAACCTGTCTCCCGCCAAGAAAGCCCTGGTGGCCGGGCGCCTGTTCAAGCGCCTCAAGCACTATGAGCTGCAGAGCTATGGTGAGTACTTCAAGCTGATCATGAGCGATCAGCGCAAGGGCGAGCTGCAAGTCGCGCTGGACTTGCTGACCACCAACGAAACCTACTTTTTTCGCGAGCCCAAGCACTTCGACTTCCTACGTCAGCAGGTGCTGCCCAAGGCCGCGCCGGGCAAGGTGTTTCGCGTGTGGAGCGCGGCCAGCTCCTCGGGTGAAGAGCCCTACAGCCTGGCGATGACCCTGGCCGAGACCCTGGGCACCACACCCTGGGAAGTGATCGGCTCGGACATCAGCACCCAAGTGCTGGCCAAGGCGCGCAACGGCCATTACTCCATGGAGCGCGCCGCGACGCTGCCCCAGCCGCTGTTGACCAAGTATTGCCTCAAGGGCATCGGCCGCCAGGAGGGCACCTTCCTGATCGACAAGACCCTGCGCAACCGAGTCAACTTTGTCCAGGTCAACCTCAACGAACCGCTGCCCGGCCTCGGGGAATTCGAGGTGATCTTCCTGCGCAACGTGATGATCTATTTCGACCAGCAGACCAAAAGCCAGGTGGTGGCGCGTCTGCTGCCGCTGCTCAAGCCAGGCGGCTACTTCATCATCAGTCACTCGGAAAGCCTCAACGGTGTCAATGACACCTTGAAGCTGGTGGCGCCGTCGATTTACCGCAAGCCATGAACAAGCCTGTCGGTGCGACCGAAGTGATCTTGGCACCTGGCCAGGTCAGCTTTGCAACGCGGCCTACGCGCCTGCGCACCTTGCTCGGTTCCTGCGTGGCAATCACCTTTTGGCACCCGCAACGGCGAATCGGCGGCATGTGTCACTTCATGCTGCCGGCACGCTCGCGCAAGGACCAACCGCTGGACGGCAAATACGCCGACGAGGCGCTCGAATTGCTGCTGCACCACGCCCACGCCAATGGCACGCGGGCGCAGGAGTATCAGGTCAAGCTGTTCGGCGGCGGTCAGATGTTCCCCGAGCAGCAGCGCCACCTGCCGGCGCAGGACGTGGCCAGCCTGAATATCCGCGCGGCGCTGGCCCTGGCCGAGCAGCATCAACTGCACCTGACCGCCCAGGACATGGGCAGTACCGGTTACCGCACAATCATGTTCGACCTGTGGAACGGCAACGTCTGGGTTCGGCACCAACCAATGGGAACACTTAACCAAGATGCCTACCAAAAAAATCAGTGTGCTGCTGGTCGATGATTCGGCCGTGGTGCGCCAGGTGCTGCTGGCGATTTTAAGCGACACGCCGGATATCCACGTCATGGGCGCCGCCTCCGACCCGATTTTCGCCATGGACAAACTCGCCCGGGAATGGCCGGATGTGATTGTGCTGGACGTGGAAATGCCGCGCATGGACGGCATCACCTTTCTCAAAAAGATCATGAGCGAGCGGCCGACGCCGGTGGTGATCTGTTCCTCGCTGACCCAGAAAGGCGCGGAAACTTCCTTGCAGGCGCTGTCGGCGGGCGCAGTGGAAATTATCACCAAACCCACGACCGGGCTGAAGAGTTTCCTGATCGAATCAGCCGCCGAACTGGTCGCATCGATCCGCGCCGCGGCCAACTCCAACGTCAGGAACCTGGGCAAGCGCAGCGTCAGGCCGACGCCAACACTTGCCCCGGCCGGCAAGCTCAGTGCGGATGCGATCCTGCCCGCCGCCAATGGCCATGCCATGGCGCAGACCACTGAACGTATCGTCGCCATCGGCACTTCCACCGGCGGCACCCAGGCGCTGGAGGCGGTGCTGACGGCACTGCCGCGGGTGTGCCCAGGCATGGTGATCGTGCAGCACATGCCCGAGAAATTCACCGCCTCCTTCGCCGAGCGCCTCAACAGCGTCTGCCAGATCGAAGTGCGCGAGGCGCGCAACAACGACCGCATCCTCCCCGGCCTGGCCCTGATCGCCCCTGGCGGCAAGCACCTGATGGTCACCCGCAGTGGCGCCTATTATCACGCCCAGGTGATCGACGGGCCGCTGGTCAACCGACATCGGCCTTCAGTGGATGTGCTGTTTCGCTCGGTCGCCAGGTTCGCCGGCAAGAATGCCACCGGCATCATCATGACCGGCATGGGCGACGACGGCGCACGCGGACTAAAAGAAATGCTCGAGGCCGGAGCCGCCACGGTGGCCCAGGACGAGGCCAGTTGCGTGGTGTTCGGCATGCCCAAGGAAGCCATCAAGCTCAACGCCGCCCAGCGCATCATGGCGTTGGAGGATATTCATCAGGCGATTTTGTATAAGTGAAGTTGGGCTCTGGCCTGGGGAGATGTTTCCGGTCAGAAGCAGACTATCGCTATAGACCGAGTAGCCACCCGCACCGGAGAGCCGGGCCTGCCGATTAATATGAAACCGCAACGTTACTGCCCTATGACGTTAGAAGCACCTGCCAACCATGACTTACCCCATCAAGAAAGAGGGAGACAGTTAACACATTTGGTTGATCAATCGGTTACATCCACCAGCGGCACCGTCCCACGACCACCCCGCCGGCTTTCCATCCAGCCGTTCACATCGCTGGAAAACTCGGCAGGCGCTTTACGCCCAAACTTGAGCGCAAGATCGAGAATGGTTTGTTGGCTCAACACCTCCTCCATCCGTTTCTGTGCGGCAATCATCGCACCATGGACAGCGCAGGTTCCTTCCCTCGCCCATGGCGGTGCATCGCCTTCGAATAACGCACAGCGACCACGTATTTCTCTACATTCGAACATGGATTTGCGGCCATCAATGGCCAGCACGATGTCCAGCATCGAAATGTCCTGCGAGTGCTTGGCCAATTTGAAACCGCCCCGGACACCCTCGGTGGCGGTCACCAGTCCGGCCTTGGCGAGCTTGGTAAATATCTTCGCGAGGTAATCCTGCGGCACTCCTTGCAGATCAGCCAGGTCTCGCACGCTGGCCTCGCGGCTATCACCCAGGCCATCGACCAAAAATAGCAGGCAGTGAATGCCGTACTCCACCCCCGCGCTGTAGAAAGCCATGCCAACTCCGACTGTTTTATTCCCCTAAGAAGCTATCAGGGCATGCCAGAACGTGCAAGAAAATCGCTACCCCCCTACATTCCAAGGGACTATTCATAGGTTCTTATCTATCTGATTTACATAGATTTACTTAAGAATCAACTGGGTATTCAGAGTTTTTCTCGGTTCGCACGCTTGCCAGCCATAAACTACGACCATTATAGTCGTAGTTGTGAGGCGTGCTTCATAACTCATCCATCACCTCTCCAACCTTGAGAAATTGCAAATGAAAAAGACCATTCTGATTATCGGCGCCGGCTTCGGCGGCCTCTGGAGCGCCTTGAGCGCCATGCGCCTGCTAAGCCAGCACGGCCGGGAAGACATCGTCGTGCAAGTGCTCGCGCCAATAGCCGAGTTGCAGGTAAGGCCACGTTTCTACGAACCGCGCCCGGACAAGATGCGCGCCCCTTTGACAGAACTGTTTCAGGCCACGGGGGTGGAATTCATCAGAGGCGTGGCGCAGCGCATCGACACCCAGGGTCAAACCGTCAGCTACCTGGATGCGTCGGGTACAGCCGGTGAGTTGCCTTACACCGCGCTGGTCTTGGCGGCTGGCAGCAGAGTCGCTTTACCAGCGATCGACGGCCTGGCAGACCATGCGTTCAATGTCGACTCGATCGATGAAGCCCGACGCTTGGAAAGCCATCTCGAACACTTGGCCACGCTGCCGGCTTCCCTGGCGCGTAAGACGGTGGTGATCGCCGGGGGCGGATTCACCGGCATCGAAACGGCGTGCGAAATGCCCGCGCGGTTGAAAAGCGTACTAGGCGAGCACAGCCAGCCGCGAGTGATCATTGTTGATCGTGCTCAAGCGATCGGTGCTTCGATGGGTGTCGCGATGGCACCGGTGATCGCCGAAGCCACGGCGGAACTGGGCGTGCATTGGTGCCTTGGCGCCTCGGTGGTAGCGGTTGACTCGCTGGGCGTGACCTTGGCCGACGGACAACGGATCGAAGCCAACACGGTCGTCTGGACAGCGGGCGTAAGAGCCAGTGAGTTGACTACCCAGGTGGCTGCCGAACGCGACGGCCTGGGCCGCCTTCATGTCGATGGGAACTTGCGAGTGCTCGGGCAATCGGCCGTATTTGCCACCGGAGATACGGCATTTGCCGCATGTGACGAATGGGGAAATCACGCTCTGATGACCTGCCAGCACGCCATCGCCTTGGGCCGCTCGGCAGGCAATAACGCCGCGGCCCAGCTACTCGATGTAGCGCCCATCCCGTACAGCCAGGCCAAGTATGTGACCTGCCTGGACCTTGGCTCTTGGGGCGCCGTATTCACCGAAGGCTGGGACCGCCAGGTCAAGTTCGTTCGCGAGGAAGGCAAGCAGCTCAAGACTCAGATCAATACACAATGGATCTATCCGCCCATCGCCGACAAAGCCATCGCGCTGGCCGCAGCGGATCCGCTGATTCCAGTCGTGGCATGAGCATCAGGGCGCCAACAATGAACGGAGGCTAGCAGCCCAGAAGCCGCAATGGATGGTGGCTTTAAGCTAGCCCTCGCACCCAGCTGTCGATTCGAATACCACACCAACCGGTGGAGGCTTGAGTATGAACTCTTTGCTGGCCCCTTGGGGCCGGCCGCTTCGGCAATAAGCAACGGTTGCGCAGGGCAATAGATTACTTATTGAACATTTCGTGAAAAAGCGTAGTATTGCCGACCATGATACTCGAACAGCTCAAAGCCCTGGGCAATGACACTCGCATGCAAATGATGGAGTGGCTCAAAGACCCACTCAGTAATTTCCCCCCTCAGGATCATGGCGATCCTGCGATAGGCGTGTGCGTCACCCATTTGCAGCACAAGGCCGGGCTTTCACCTTCTACCGCGTCTGCACATTTGGCTATCTTGCAACGTGCAGGCTTCGTGCTGACCACCCGCATCGGAAAGTGGACTTACTACCGGCGCAATGAGCAGGCGATTGATGACTTTGCGGCTAGGCTGAGCATCGAATTGTAATTTTTAAACTTTCATTTCGTTATTTCGCGTAATTAGAAAACATAAGGAAACCCCTATGAGCAGTAAAACTATCTTCGTTCAACCCGGTGGCGGCTATGAAAAGGTTGTGGTTGGCAGCAGCGAAGTCCGAGCCGCAGCGCGTGGCGAAATCACCGTACGCCTTCACGCCAACTCGCTCAACTACCACGACTTCGCGGTGGTCAGCGGTATGTGGGGCCCTAGCGAAAAACGCATCCCCATGGCCGATGGTGCAGGTGAAGTCATTGCTGTCGGCCCAGATGTCACTGAATTCAAGGTGGGTGACTCGGTCGTCAGCACCTTCTTCCCGGAATGGATCAACGGTGTGCCACTGGTTGAAGGCTTTGTCAGCGTGCCAGGTGATGGCATTGACGGCTACGCTCGTGAGCAAGTGACGGCCAACGCCACGTCGTTCACCCTCTCGCCTACTGGCTACAGCCATGCTGAAGCGTCGACGCTTACCACCGCCGGTCTTACTGCATGGCGCGCCCTGATGGCCGATGACTCACTCAAGCCGGGCGACACCGTGCTCGTCCAAGGCACGGGTGGCGTTTCAATTTTCGCCCTGCAGTTCGCTAAGATGGCCGGTGCTACCGTCATCGCGACCTCTTCAAGCGACGAAAAACTTGAACGCCTGAAAGCGCTAGGCGCTGATCATGTGATCAATTACCGCAAAGACCTCAACTGGGGCGAAACTGCACGCGCGCTAACGGGCGGCCGTGGTGTTGACCACATCATCGAAGTCGGCGGCCCAGCGACGCTTGAGCAATCGATGAGTGCAATTCGGGTTGCTGGTCACATCTCCGTCATCGGGATATTGAGTGGCGTAAGCGGTGCAATGAATTTTGTACCGGCACTGATCAAGCAAGTGCGTCTGCAGGGTGTATTGGTGGGTAGCCGTAGCCAGCAGCAGGACATGATCCGAGCCATCAATGCTAATGGCATGCGCCCGATTATTGATCGTCATTTCCCTTTGGACGAGATTGTCGAAGCGTTCAAGTATCAGGAAACCAACCAGCATTTCGGCAAAATTTGCCTGGATATCTAAGCACGCGTGAATGGGCATGATGCGTATGCCTATCTCAAAGATGTGCTGACACGGCTGCCGACGCAGCGGACGAGAGAGATTGGCCCATTGCTGCCTGTCGCAACCGGCAGCAATGGGTCGTTCTCAGCCGGCCACCACAGGCAGAAATCGGCCAGAAGCGGACTCTCAGCCACATCGTTTCTCGGCCAAAAGCGGACGTTCACGTGCGGCTCAGGCGTTTTAAAGCGGGAGTAAGGTGTGTCATCAAGCTAATTGACACACCGCGCAATCCGCAGGGATTACTGCGTGCCATTAATAGCAAAGTCGAAGATTTGGTAGCTCTTGATTTCGCTGCAAGCGACTTGCTGACGGTATTCTGCATTCAATGGTCGATTCAGAATGAATGGAACCCGCGTTTCTGAGACGCCGCCGTGAGTTCGTAGGCGGTTGCCTTTCAAGCCCTCGAGGTCATGCAGCTTGGCAGAGCTGCCGATGCAGACATCTTTTCTCGACACCACTACCACATCTGCCTCGCGATCTTCCGGCAGTTCGAACAGTCGGCATGCGGTTTTCTTATCCAAGGAGAGATCAACCCCGTCGATCGCCGCTACTCGATCAATGACCGCTTGAACGCTGACATTGCCTCGTGTCCAAACCCGCACAAACCCGCCAAGTGCACCGTGGTGGGCAACAAATGCATCGGTGATGGGACAGATCACTGTGGTTTCGCCTGCTCCAAATTCTGCATCGAGAATATCTTGTAGCCAGATTACATTCGGTTCACCGCCTTCGTCGCTTTTGTCACTCATGCCGTGATCGGCAATCAGTCCCAACACAATGTCTTCGTTTACCAGCCGGCCGAAGGCCTCGTCCAATGCTTGGTAGAACTGCCGAGCCTGGTCCTGATCGGGTGCCCACTTGTGTTGAACGAAGTCTGTCAGTGAGAGATACATCAGGTTCGGGCGGCGGTCCTGCAGCAACTTGATCCCCGCTTCCAATACGAATAGCGAAAGCTCCATTGAGTACATGTCAGGCTTGGGCATGCCGACATACTCCAATACGTTTTCAATGCCGTTTTCCGCAAGCGTACAACGGTCGGCGAACTCCGATGAGAACGACACATGACCCTGGCTGACATCCAGACCTTTGCCCAGTTGGCGGCGCAGTTTGTCCTTGGCAGTAATGCTCACCACCTTGGCACCTGAGTCGGCAAATCCGGCCAGAATCGTTTCGCCGCGCAGCAGTTCAGGGCCCGTCATGACGACCGGTTGCCAGGTGTTGGTATCCAGGTAGTAATTGCCGGATATGCCGTGCTTGGCCGTAGGCGTTCCAGTAATGATCGACATGTTGTTTGGGCAAGTGAACGAAGGCATCGAACCCATGGCTACCGTGGAGTAACCCTCTTCAACAAACCGCTGGATATTGGGTACCGTCCCCTCTGCCAGAAACTGGTGAAGATACTCCGGGTCTCCTCCATCAATGCACACCACTACGACGGGGCGTTCAGGTTGACGGTAGGATTTCCCATTGATGGAGATAGTGCTGTTCATGATGACTCCTTTTGAATAATTCGAATGAGGCGTTTAGCGTCGTTTTTTGAGTAGCGCTACGCGCGCGTGGGACGAGAGTTTTTCCACCGTCAGAACCAGCAGGAACACCAGCAGAATGATGGTGGCGGCTTGGTCGAAGCGGAACATTTCCATGGCTGTAGCGAGTTCCGCACCAATGCCGCCGGCGCCTACCAGGCCCAGTACGACGGAGGCCCGCACGGATTTTTCAAGGGCGAACAGGCTGGTATTGATCAGGCTCGGCATTGCCATCGGCAGCGCAGCGCAGACCACTATCGAGGCGCGCGGCGCGCCGATGGCGGTCAATGCTTCGGGCGCCCCGTCATCCACCTCCTCAATGGCCTCGGCAAAAAAGCGCGCGCAAAAGCCCACAGTGTCCATTACCAGGGTCAGCGTGCCGGCAAAGGTGCCCAGGCCCACGGAAGCAACGAAAAACAGTGCCCACGCCAAATCCGGAACGGTTCGGATAAAGCTCACCACGCTGCGAACGAAGGAGCGCACCAACGGATGCGGGGTGTAATTGCGCGCCATCAGCACCGCCAGGGGCAGGCTGATCAGCACGCCAAGTACAGTACCGACCAACGCCATCTGGAAGGTGACCAGCACTGCCACCAGCATTGGACTGATGCGGTCGGTGGCGGGTGGCACCATTTCTCCGGCAATCTTCGCCATGTTCGGTAAACCGCTGAGCAGTTGTGGCAACGACAGGCCCGCGGCCGAGACTGACCAACAGAACAAGGCGATAAAACCCGCGAACAGCAAAGCTGAAAACAGTGAGGGTCGCTCGAAACGGGATGGCAGGCTGGCCGTGGGTTTCTCACTCATACATGCCTCGCAATTGCTGAACGCTTAACTGCTGGCTCACTGCGTCCAGATGCAGCTTGCTGTCGCGCAGTCCTAGTACGCGGTCGGCGTAGTGCAAGGCGTGCTCCAAGTGATGGGTGACGAATACCAAGGTCAGGTTCTGGCTGCGCACTAACTCCGAGAACACCTGCATGACGTCCTCTCCCGCTTGTGGGTCGAGGCTGGCGACAGGCTCGTCGGCAAAGATCATTTTCGGCTTTTGCATCAATACGCGAGCAATGGCCACTCGTTGTGACTGCCCGCCCGACAGTTCCCCGGCATAGCGGCCACTCAAGTGCCCGAGATGAACTTGCTCCAGACAATGCATGGCGTAGTCGCGGTGTTCGCGAGTGGCGATGGAGTGGAACCACAAACGCGGCGTCCGCGAGTAGGCCATTGCGCCGTGCAGCACATTTGTCAACACCGAAAGGCGGCTGACCAGATTGTGTTTTTGAAACACAAAGCCCACCTGCGCGCGGGCTTTGGCTAGCGGCCTCAGGCTCAGGCCAGTGACGCTCTGCCCAGCGAATTCGACGCTGCCGCTGTCTGGTTCTACGAGCCGCATGCAGCAACGTAACAGGGTGCTTTTGCCAGCGCCGTTTCCGCCCACGATGGCGACCCGCTGACCTCGGGGAACATCGAAGGAAACGTTGGACCACACGGGTGTGGGAGCGCCTTCAAACTGCTTGCTCAGGCCACGTACCCGCAATGCGGAGTTCAAAATGTTCGGATGTGCCGAGGCATTCATGTCACTCACCTATGAAGTCAGAAAATTCCGGATACCCCACAGTGCGATACATCGAGCGCACCACGTTGTAGTCCTTGTCGGCGATAGCGGAGAGAAAGCGCATGCCCTGATAACGTTTCACTTGCTCCGGACCTTGGCTGATGCTGTTGATCAGCGCTGCCGAGTTATCCACGATCGCCTTGCGTAGACCCGCAATCGTTTCGGCGGGGACATGCTCACCAGCCATCAGCAGATCGCTCGGCAAATCACCGCCGCGTGCCAGTACCCGAAAGGCATTACGTTGGTCTTGCGGCTCCTGCGCAATAAAGGTTTCGTAGTCCGAGCGCCCCATGCCCATGGCGCTCAAGTCGCCACGTTTAAGTCCCTCCCATGCCAAGCGCAAATTGGTGTTAGTAACACTGACGTCTTTGAGCGGGTCGAGGTTGGCATCGGCGAGTAACTGCATGGGGCCGAGTTGACGCGAGGTCGAACCGACCGGCCCCATGCCCAAACGCTGCCCCTTCAGTTCTTGCAGAGAAAACAGCGGGCTATCGGCTTTCACCACGATCATTGAGTAGTAGTTAGGTCGATATAAGCCCGCTACCACGATGGCATTCGCACGCTTGTGCATCACCACATACTCCGCCGGACCCGCCAGAACAAAATCTACTTTTTTAAAGCGAAGAGCCTCTAGGGCGGCAGTGCGATTGGTAACAGGCAAAAAATCAATGCTCAGCCCACTCGCACGCTCCAACTCGGCTTTAAACGGACCAAATTCGCGCTGTAGTTCTTCAAGCCCGACAAGGTCAGTGACGGCGAGCTTGACGGACTCTGCCTGGGCGACCAGAGAAGTGCTCGTAAGAGCAAGCGCCATTGCGCCGGTGTGCAGAAGTTTTCGAAACATGGTCGGACGTCCTTAACAGTTTGCAGGGATAGGGCATCCTAGTCGTCATTTATTGCATATTGTTGACAATATGCAAATCAAATAGAGGTTTGGTAGACTCTGCCACCTCTCTCTAAGCAGGACGTTTTTGATGAGTTCTCTCGAAGCCATAGCCCTGCTGCGTACCCAGTCGCTTACGACGGTGGTGCATGAGCGCCTTGAGCAGCGTATCGCCACCGGCGAACTAGCGCCTGGCGATCCGTTACGCGAAGCGGCAATTGCCAATGACTTGGGGATTTCCAGGGGGCCGGTGCGCGAGGCATTTCGCATGCTGGAAGAGCGAGGCCTGGTGATGTTCGAGAAGAATTGCGGGGTTCGTGTGCGCCAGCTTGACTTGAGCCAGGCCGTCCAGATCTATCAGGTACGAATTTCGCTCGAAAGTCTGATTGGCGAATTGGTCACTCAAAATCTAACGCCGCATGCTTCTACTAACATCAGCAAAGTGCTCGATAGCATGGCTGACGCTGTCCAACGAGAGGATATATCGGCCTACATTATCCTGAACTTCGAGTTTCACGATCTGCTCGCCCGGTTCACGACCAATGAAGCGCTATACGACACTTACCGTCGTTTGGTAGTGCAACTCAAACTGTTCAGAAGCTATTCGTTGCGACACACCCCGCAATCCATACATATCTCGTTAGGCGAGCATCAGGCAATCTTCAAGGCGATAGTGGATTCAGACTCAGTGTTGGCCGGTGCGCGCCTGCGCCAGCACTCGATTGACAGCCTGGAACGGCTGCACGCTTCTGTAGCGCGTTGAATTGCCCAGCCAATTGATCAAATGATGCAAGAGTCAATCGCTGTAACTCGACTTGTTGGCTGCGCTTTGCGTGGCCGTTATGCCATACAAACTTACTCGTGTTGCGCGTCACTGTGGGGGCGGCGAGAGCCGTCCACCTGACCGATTACAGCCCTTCGTGAGCGGCAGTTAACGACAGTAGAGGTCAGTAGCGAGCGGCTGCTTCTGGCTACTAGCCTCCCAGTGACCTGCACCCAAGCCGACCGCAACCCCACGCCGGGCATTGCAGCGGTCAGGTTCTAGGCACGGCGGTCATTCGCCGCTTGAAATCGCTGCGAAATTAATAGCTACCCGGCTGGCAGTTCGGCAGCTTATTAAATATCCGTGATTCAGTATCAGCGAACCGCGCAAGGCCGTTTGTTATCAAACTCCCTGCCCGAAACCAGATATTGCATTGCCACTACATCGTTTCGCGCGCCAAGTCCCATGCCCTTGTACACCTCGTTTGCCTGAGCTGACGCATTCCAATCCAGCTCGACGCCCAAGCCGGGACGCTTCGGAACCAGGTCTCCATTAATGGTCAGCGGCTCAATGGGTATCAATATCCCGACTGCCAGGGTTATTTTTCCGGTGCCGGCCAGCATGATGAGTGCCCTAGTTTGTCTCCTGCCAGAGTTAGACTTTGTACTTTGAATGCTCTGCAAAATGCGAAGCAGCCTGTTCAAAACTCTGGCCAGCACGTGAGTTCCACTGCACACCAGAGCGGGCAGCAATGCCAGGCTTCAGTTGCTGGTTATCGTCATAGTCTTCACGGGGGTGAAAAAAGAGCGGCTGCACCACGTCCAAGCCTCGTAAGTAGTCGGCATATGAGCTCAAGTATTGCTGGCGTTCATCATCGCTGACCTGCGCCGGCATCCATGCGGCAAACGGGGGAAGAACTGTGAAACCGGTATAGGCCAGGATGCCGTTATGTATAGGCCAGAGTACATGATGCAAGTCGCCATCAATGCCAGCAGGTGTATACAGACTGCTGGCGGTGCCTGTGGTTATACACAGCATGGCCCTCTTTCCCTTGAGTAGGCCCGATTCGTACTTGTGCCCTGAGGAGTATGCGAACCCGCGACTCAAGACCCGGTCTACCCAGCCTTTTAGAATGGCTGGCATCGAAAACCACCAGACAGGAAATTGAAAAATCACCAGATCAGCCCGCATGACCTTCAATTGCTCAGTCTTAACATCGTTGGCGTGGCAGTCATTTGCAAATGCATGTTCTTGCTCTCGGGATAGATCGAGGTAGTCAGGATCGGCTCGCTTGCCCGGAAAGTCCTCGATGCCAAGCTCAGCCTTCCAATTCATCGCGTAGAGATCGCTTAATTGAACCTGATGACCAAGCTCGCTCAGCGTTTTGACAGCTACGTCTTTCAAGGCGCTGTTGAATGAGCGTGGTTCTGGATGCGCCAACACTATGAGGGTGTTCATAACTGCACCTTCTCCTTGCGATTTTTGGGTCTTAGATAACTCCTTTCCTCCTGAGCCTGTCCGCCCGCCTTGCTGAAATTCACTACCAGCAGGCCAACAATAGTGAGGCTTGCACCCAGGAGAAATCCGAAACTCGTCTGTTCTCCAAGCCATAGATACCCCATGAGTACGCCAAAGAGCGGACTCATGAAAGCCAGCACGCCAAGGCGAGCTGCGAGGTAACGACGAAGCATCCAGAACCAGATTAAGTAGCTTGCTACTGACACAATCACTGTTTGAAAAATCAAGCTGGCCACAGCATTGGTTGAAAAGGTCACTGCGTTCTGGCCTAGCAGCAGGCTTAAGGGCAACAAGAGGAGAAACGCGCCTGCGAGCTGGTAGAACAGGGTCTGGGTTGCTGGTGCCTCACTGAGGCGGCTGGTACGCACCGCTACGGTCGTGAATCCCCATGCAGCACCTGCGCACAACCCCAGCAGATCGCCCAGCAGACTGTCTGTGATGGCTAGCTGACTAGCTACCCCATCACGCGGCATGAGAAAGGTGATGGCAATACCCGCGAACGCTAAAAACATGCCCAGCCATTGAATCGCACTAAGACGCTCCTCCGGCAGGCGCAGATGCAGGCCGATGGCAGCGAATAACGGAGCTGTATAAAGAAAAACCGCCATATGCGAAGCACTTGTCCAGCGTAGTCCTTGCGCAACAAGTAGAAATTCAGCGGCAAACAAAACGGCCACGAGTAACCCGGAGCGGTACCAAACGCTTGGTAACCATACCTCCCGCATGATCCATTTTCCTATTAGCCAGATCAGGCATGCAGCGACTCCGGAGCGAACGGCAACCTGCATGATAGGTGCTATGTCGCCCGCAACCGCTTTAATCGCCACTTGCTGGGCACCCCATATGAGGCATAGCAGAACCATCACCGCCGTGGCGGCTCCGTCTACTGACTTCCTCATTTATCGATACCTTTTGATTTGGGCAACCATTTATTTGTCACCCGGCTGACCAAATAGCGGACCACCCGCTGCCCCAAACCGCAGCGGGAACACCCTCGAACAGGACGTAGACCCATCTGGATCGATTCCGGTAGGTCTGACCAGGGCCTGGGTGATGTCTGCGGCGACCTGCTTTTTCACCTCGGGTGATCTAGCGTCAAACCAGGTTATTCGGACAATCGGCATTGACTCTTCCTTTGGACGTTGAGATCTGTGGCTGCACTGCGGCGAACTTCGATTGTGCGAAAGTAAGCAATCCGCTACAAATCATGTGTTTTCAGCCTATAGAAGAGAAAAACTACGTTATGAGAGCTGATACGCCCCTTCGGGCCATAGTTTGCTTCGACGCGGTCATGCGAACGGGAAGCGTCAGTCTTGCGGCAAGCCAGTTGTTCGTGACGCCGGGAGCAGTAGGGCAACAAATTCGCAAACTGGAAGGTTGGCTAGCAACGCCGCTGTTTGTGCGTAATGTGCGCAGGCTCCAACCAACGGTTGAAGCTCTGAGCTATTGGGAGCAAGTTAAGCCGGCGCTTCGCCAGCTAGAGATCGCCAATCTCGCCGTCCGAGGTCTTAGGGACAGGCAGGTACGTTTAAGCCTGCCGCCGGCGTTCGCTAACTCCTGGTTCGCAAAGCGGATGCCATTGTTCACGGAGCGTCATCCAGAGGTGCAACTGCACCTGAGCGCATCCACCGATACCGTGGATTTCAATGATGCTACCTGCGACCTGGCGGTGCGGCATTTCGATGGACATGGCAGTGAGGTGGACGTAGAACTGCTCTTGCCAGACGAGGTAAGGGTCTATTGCAGCCCGGCTTATCGCGAACGGCTCCAATTGCATAGCCTTGATTGTTTGCTGGGAGCAACCTTGCTCTATACGACGTCTCATGCCCACTGGTCTCAATGGCTATCATCGGTCGGTATGTCCCCCGATAGCTTCTCCAGCAGCCTCAAGTTCGATCAGTCTGAGCTGGCAATCGACGCGGCGCGGCGCGATCAAGGTTTGGTGCTCACCAGCCCTTGGCTGGTTGAAGAAGACGTTCAACTAGGCCTTCTCGTACCTGTCTTTGACGCTGTACTAAAGACTGGCAAGGGCTATTATTTGGTGCAGGCCAAAGATGTGGTGTTGGGTAAGGCAGCCCAACTGTTGCGCCGGTGGCTTTGCGACGTAGCGCAGCGAGTTCAACAAAATTGATAACTTGAGGGCGATGCTCTCCATTTAACGTGAACGGCAGCGATCGAGAAGGTGATTTTGCCAGACGCTTACGAACTCATTGCGTTCCGCCACAGACAGTTGAAAGGCCTCCGAGCCAGCCTGAAGGTAATTCATCCGAAGATAGCCCAAGAGCTGGAGCGCCAAAAATAGAACGGCAACATCGTCGGATGTCTGCGATACAAGCATGGGATCGTACTTGGTGCTTGCCGATACGGTACCACTGCCTTCAGGTGCTTTGTTGTGGGAGCTGAAGCCACTATCGACGCACTACGATTATCCGCAGGGGCTAGCTAAGCACTACGCAATCTGCAGGCATTATCGGCCTGCGCTTTCATGACCGCGTGGATGCGTTCATGCAAGGCAGAGGTTGAGGCTTTGATCAGCGTGTAAATGTTTTTTGAGCGACAGAATGGGGCGGCTTAGTCGGTATGGGACGCGTGCTCAATTAACGTGGTGCGATTCAAGTTACAGCTTTCGATCTTGGCCAAGTTGCCTTTGCGATACGCATGAAATTATTGCCATAGATCGCTTGGATATCCGCATCTGAATAACCCAAGCGCGTTAATTGTTGTGCGACCTCACCAAGTGTCTCTGGCTGCAACTGAGCATGTCCGTTCATCTGGCCATAGTGTTCAATCGGCCACCAGTCGTCCTCTTCTTCACCTTCTGGCAAATCTTTATGCTCAGGGTACAACTCGGTATCCAGGCCTATGCCAATATGGCTTGTCCCGATGCGCTCTGCTAGATAGTCGATTTGTCGAATGTAAGTCTCTACAGAAGCGGATGGGTCACCCAGGAATATGCCTAAACCTGTAAGTCCGATCACTCCACCTTGAGCGGCACACGCGAATATTTGTTCGTCGTCGATTGTTCGCGGGTGGTCAAAAATTGCTTTAACGTTGGTGTGAGAGAAAATTGCGGGGTGCTGTGAAATTTCCATGATCTCAAGACTTGAGCTTTTGCTGGCGTGCGAACAGTCAATAATGATTCCCGCTGTATTAATACCACGTACGATCTTGCGTCCTAGGGCGGTCAATCCGGTACCTGCGCCATGGCAGCCGCCAGCACAACTGTTGTCGCGGTTGTAGGCAAGCAACATTTGACGAACCCCTAAGCTTGCGAATAGTTCCACCATCGCGGGATCCTGTAGCAGCATATTTGTACCTTCGAGGTCAAAGGAGACCGCGAGCTTTCGATACTTATGCGCATGGTAGATATCGTCAGCGGTGGCCACTAGGACAAAGTCTTCAGGGTGGTGAGCCAGCCAGCTTCTAAAACCCGCAATCGTTCGCATCACGGTTTCAAACGGGGTCATGTCCATGCCAACGTTGATCGACACATGATGGAAGCCGGCTTCTCGGTACCTGTTCAGGCAGGACATATCCTGTCCGGGAATCAATGGCAAGCACGCATGGGCCTCCCATTGAATCACCGGGGTTTTACTGACGCCTAATTGGTCATACTTCATCATTTAAACCCCGTCTAATAGCTTCGCTATCCACTAGTGCGCTAATGATGCCATGGCGCATTTCGCAATCTGAGCATCCTGTACGCCTAAGCCTGTGAGGTCTGCAACGGTAATCTGCGTGTCGTCCTGTCGTCCCATGGCGTGACCGCTCAATACGCTGCCGAGTGCTACAAGCCTGCCCTTGTCGATTAGGCCGGATTTGAGGGCCCCTGAAATTTCACCGAATTGGCAGCATTGCTCTATTGAGTCCACGACAATGACATCTGCACGTGCAACCAGGTGCACATCCAGCTCCTGCTTGCCAAGGCTGTCTGCGCCAATAGCAGTGATGTGTGTCCCAGGGTTGACCCATTGATTCGCTATGATTGCTTCGCGAGAGGGTGTAGCAGTGACGATTAGGTTGGAGTTGGTCGCAACGTCCTTTGCATCTTGGGTGGCAGTAACATCAAAACCTAAAGCCTCGGCAAATTCACAGTATTGTTCCAAGCCTTGCCGGTTACGACCGTAAACCGTCAAGCGTCGACATGCAGTGACGGGCATCAGTTGTTCCAGTTGCATGCGTGCTTGGTCGCCAGTACCGACCACACCAATGCCTCTCACATGTGAAGGCGCCATAGCCCTCGCCACGATTTGCCCCGCTAGCGCTGTACGCATTGAGGTCAGCCAGCCGCCATCCCGAAGCAAAGCGACGGGTTGCCCCGTCAAGGCCGAGAAAACCAGCGTCAACCCATCATTACTGGAAAAACCCTTCGCGGGATTGTCGTAGAAACCTGCCGAGACCCTGACTGAAAAAACCTCGTCTCCCAGCATCCAAGCCGACTTCACGCAGCAGTCACCGTTGCTAGCCGGAAACTGAAGGCTCTGAATCGGAGGCAGCTGCACCCGTCCGTTAGCATGGGCAATGAATCCTTCTGCAATCAGCGCCGCAGCGTCTCCCGGGCACAAGGAACTCATGATTTGCGCTTGGGTGTAGATATTCATCAATTGCTCCATCGACCATTGAAAGACGGGCGTTGCGCTTACCCGGCTGACTAGCGGTTACTCGCCGCCCTTAGCGGGGATATGGCGCTACAATCGGGCGATTCAGTGAAAGCGGGCATAACCATAACACAAAAATACATTTCGTCTCTGGTTTACATTTTGTATTTTTTGAGGCAGAATTTTACCGTGAATAAACATCTAGATAATTACATCAGCATCGCCCAAGCGATTGCGAAGCTCCTGGATCCGCACGCCGAGGTGATTATTCATGACCTGGCTTCCGGCAAGATTGCACATATCTTCAATGTGTTCTCTCAGCGGCGGGTCGGCGACAGTTCATTGACTGATATCAACGATGGGGCATCATTCGATGGAGATGTTTCGGGCCCTTATAGAAAGGTGAATTTTGATCGCCGGCAGCTAAGGTCGGTTACAGCGGTGCTCCGAGATCCTGACGGAATCCAGATCGGGCTCTTATGCGTAAATTTTGACATCACTGTCATGAGCGGAATGGCAGAAATCGCTGCATCATTTCTAGGTCTTGAAACTACAGTTGAGAAACCTCCGGCCTTGTTTGCCACAGATTTTCAAGAGTCAGCGCACTCTATTATGGATAAATTTTTGAGAGCCCGTAGGGTGACTTTGGCGTCGCTAACTTCAGCAGAAATGGTGGCACTGATTGGTGAAATGGATAAAGGCGGAGTCTTCGCGCTCCGCAATGCAACCAATTATATCTGCGAGCTGTTATCTCTATCGCGGGCTACCGTATACAAATATTTAAGGCGCTCTAGAGCAGCCACGGGTGATTAGTAAGAGTTCGACGCGCTCGCTCACACCAGGCATCACATTCAGCACGCCTTCTGGAAGGCAAGCCTCCAGGGCAAGCTGAGCCAGGCGTAGGGCCGACAACGGCGATTGCTCAGCGGGCTTGAGCACCACACTATTGCCAGCCGCCAAAGCAGGTGCTAGTTTCCAGGCGACCATATCCAGCGGGAAGTTCCAAAACACCACCGCCGCAATAACTCCCAACGCTTCGCGGGTGATGTGGGACAGTGCGTTGGGGGCGGTCGGCGCCACTTGATCGTAAACCACAATGATGGCTATTGTTTGTTGGCTTTGGTCGCCGGACAATCAGTAGATCAAACAGCCATTGCCGAAGGTTGGATACCCCTCATCATGTTGATGGCTGCAATCGCGGGAATTTGTCATTTTTCCCACTGGGTGGTTAAGAACACAATCAAAAGACTGGACCCTCAACCACAATTACGATAACGACCAAAGCCGATTTGCTCCGACGGTCTAGGAATTGTTCATGGCATTCATTGCTACCTGCGTTGTGTCCCTTTTTTTTTGGACTGTTGTTTCAGCAATCACAGGGGCTGAGGAGCCTTGGGACCTGGCTAGTTACTGGACCATCATCTATCCCGCCGCGCTAGCTTTGTCAGTGATCCTAGGAGCAGTGCTAAGAAGCGCCCAGTGGTCCGCAGGCGGCGTCGTAATGCTCTCTCAGATCCCAGTGGTTTTGGCGATTTCCGGTACATCCCCGTTGCTAGGTGTCGGTATCATCTATGCGGCCTTTCTCTCAATTCCGGCGATAACGCTGTCATGGCTCGCTGGCAAATTGCGCTCAGGTAAGAAAGGACGATGGACATCTACGAAGAAGTAAAGGCGCAGTTCCGGGAACAACCGCGATGAGTGCCGTGAATCGGCCTTGATTTTGTAGATGCTTTTGAACGCCTGCTTTTGGCTGATAGCTGCCGCTCACAAACGACTGCTATCGGCCAAAAAACGGACGTTCGCGGTTGACCCTTTTGGCCAGGAGCGGATGCCCTATAAATAAATCCGTCCCCTTTTCGGTCTTATAAATAAATCCGTCCCCTTTTCGGTCTCCCTTTTCGGTCTCTTTCTACCGAAACGAGCAGAGCATAGGGGTGCCGCCACAGGCAGTGGCGAAAATTAGTAACTCAACCTATGTACTATGACTATGGTGATAGCCGGTAGCGGCAACCAGAACCACTGCGCAAGCTATTGAAATTGAAGGGTTGCAGCCTGGATATGTGTTAGTTCCTGCAGGTTGTGAAATTCTTATCCATTCGATGTGTCAAAAACAGCAACCCTTGGCTTAAAGAATTCTGGTTACCTGCCGCTATAAAGGTTGAGTCTTGCTGTCTTTTCTATACAAGACGAGGGAAAATACTTTCGCGTCATGGATGTATGACCTAAAGCTACTATCCTTGTGCATCAAGAAGGCACTTGTAGTTAAGGTGCTTACCGGAACGCGGAAGGACAAGAGTTATAGTGATCATCAAAATTAAAGGGATATTTATGAGATTCGCTAAACTGTTCGGGGCAGCAACTCTATTCGCCTCTATGATTGCATCTGCCCAAGCAGGCACAATCGTCACCGTGAAGGTGAAGAACTCTACGACCGGTCCAGCCGCGTACACTTTCGAGTACTTTTCAGGGAGTGTAGCCCCACCCCAAGTACGATTCTGCCGTCTGCAACGACAACATTTGCCCTGACCAGGGTCGCGGATACGGTTTCAGGAATGCAGTTCGTCTATACTTCAGGTAATAAGAAGTGTCGTTTTGCAGCAAGCCACCAAGTCAATCCAACGACTAAAGCCCCTAGCTGGACTAAAATGGGCACTAGCACTGGTTCCGATAACGGTACTTTCAATGCCAATATCACAGCAATTCAATCGGCGCCTCCCTATAACTACACTGTCGAATTTGAAATCAAATAATCCGACATTTGTATAGGAACCCTAGCTGAAGATAGCTCTCGAGCTATCTTCAGCGTATGGAGTATCACCATGGATATTTCGATTAAATCGTATCAAGCAAGTACACAGGCAAAGGTTTCTACACAAGAGAAGCTTCCTGCGTCCAACCCTGTAAATTTACCTTCAGGGGATGCCGCCCTCAAGACGACGGAGACCGTCACAATCTCCGATTCTGCACGGGCACTGTACGCATTAAGTAACGCTGATGATAAACAAGTATCTATGTCCAACAGGGATTTAAAAGGACAATATGCAAAAGGTCAGAGCGATATGTACAATTTCGGGCAGCGGATTGCTGGCGGAAATTTTAATAATGAGGATCTACTTCCCAAAACAGACGACCCTGCCCGTTTGGCGTTAGGTCAGCAGTCACTAGATTACGCAATTGGGCTTTCTAAACTCCCCCCCGAAAAACTTCCAAACCCATTTGAAGGTCTGGCCCGAAACGGGCTAAGCAATATTGTTTATGATGATTCAGGAACCTATACGGATGCAGAGCGATATGCCGCTTATGGGGAGCTTAGTAAGCAGGATGAAACATATTTTTCCAAGTTGTACGCCAATATAACGAACGGCGGTGACAACAGTGAAATCTTCAAAGGCATCATGGACTATTTCGATGATCTTCCAGGGGTCGAGAAAGCGGCATACCCTGATGGCTTTAGGGACAGTATAAAAAGTCTTTACCAAGAGCAGTTAGGACAATCGGGGCCGCTCGCCCTTCTCAGGCAATCGACTGAAAACGACTCTGATAAATTGTCACCGAGCTTCTTCAACAAGGAACAATCACCGGAACAGATGTTACAGGCCGTCTTAGAAAAAGCGATTGCTCTTTCGACGGTCTGACCAGTCCAAAGCAACCAATGTGTCAGTGCACGGATTAATTAGGAACGTCAGCAGGGTTCGAGAACGGTTGGAAGATTGAACGGATCGAGGCAACTAACACCCCCCGTCGCATCATCGTCACACCAGCGCAGTTGAAATCGTTCTGGAACGCCAGGCAAAGGCCAACACCATCAGCAGCCCCAGACCCGCCATTGCCGCTCCGGCCAGGGAAATCGCCGGATAACCCAGCCCGGCATTGATCACCGCTCCGCCCAGCGCCGCCCCAATCGCGTTGCCGAAGTTGAAGGCACCGATGTTCACCGCCGAGGCCAGGTTGGGTGCGTCTTTAGCCGCTTCCATGACGCGCATCTGTAGCGGCGGCACCAAGGCGAAGCTGGCGATACCCCATATCAGGATGGCAACGGCGGCTGGCAACGGCCAACGCATCAGTACGGTGAACGCCAGCAGGACGAGAATCAGCACGCTCAGCGAAACGATCAGGGTGCGATCTATCGAGCGGTCGGCGGCCTTGCCACCCCACATGTTGCCCAGCGTCAACCCCACGCCGAACAGCACCAGCATGGCGGTGATATAAGCGGTGGACGCATGGGTCTCACTGCTGAGGATCGGCGCGATGTAGGTGAAGACGGTAAACATTGCACCCGAGCCGACTACGGTCAGGGCCAAGGCCCCCAGTACCGGGCCACGGCCCAGTACCCGAATTTCGGCCAGTACACCGACGCTTGGTGGCGCCGGCAGGTTGGGAAGCGCGAACCACAATGCACCCATGGCCACCACCCCGAGACCGGTAATCCCCCAGAAAGCGCTACGCCAGCCAAACAGTTCGCCAAACCAGGCGGCCAGCGGCACGCCGCCGATGGTTGCCAAGGTCAGGCCCATGAACATTGCCGCAACAGCCCCGGCACGTTTCTGCG
Organism: Pseudomonas sp. GQ91; assembly: GCF_059758795.1. Taxonomy (NCBI): domain Bacteria; kingdom Pseudomonadati; phylum Pseudomonadota; class Gammaproteobacteria; order Pseudomonadales; family Pseudomonadaceae; genus Pseudomonas; species Pseudomonas sp. GQ91. Next base: position 38,214 of record NZ_JCAXED010000012.1, on the reverse strand, counting down.
GGGCAACCACGCTGGCGGCGACGATTGAGCCAACGCCAAAGAACGCACCGTGGTTCAGTGAGGTCACCACCCTGGCGACCATGAGGCTGTAGTAATCGGTAGCCAGCGCTGACATCAGATTACCCAGGGTGAAAATCGCCATCAGTCCGATCAGCAGGTAGCGCCGGGGAATCCTGCCGGTGGTCAGGGTCATCAGTGGCGCGCCGAGCAGTACGCCCAAGGCGTAAGCACTGACCAACAGACCTGCGGCGGGGATGGAAACGCCGAGATCCGCGGCGATGCCCGGCAACATGCCCATGGGGGCGAACTCGGTAACGCCGATGCCAAAGGCACCCATGGCGAGTGCGACAAGTGGTGGATTGATACGCATGGAAGGCTCCTTATCTATGCCGCCAATGCTACGATCCAGCTTTTTCAGGCGGTAGATAGCATTTCTGGCAATCACCTTTGCGTAATAGGCACAAATGGACTTCAACGGCAGATCAGGTGAAATGGACGTGTTCGCCACCGTGGCGCAGGAAGGCAGCCTGTCGGCGGCAGCGCGTGCATTGGGGCTGACACCCTCGGCGGTCAGTCGGATCATCGCGCGTACCGAACAACGTCTTGGTACCCGGCTGCTGTTGCGCACCACCCGGGCGATCACCTTCACCGCCGAGGGCGAGGCCTTTCTACGCGGCGCCCGACGTATCCTGGCCGACATGGCCGAGGTCGAAGAAGCCATCGCCGACCAGGGCGTACCCAGGGGCCGATTGCGGGTAAGCGCCGCCCTTGGCCATGGGCGGCTGGCCATCGTTCCCTTGGTGGCAGCCTTCAGCGCTCGCTACCCGAACATCGTCGTCGACCTCACCCTCGGCGACGAAGTGGTCGACATTCTTGGCGGCCAGGCCGACGTGGCGGTACGTTTTGGCCATCTGCCCGATAGCCCGCTGACCGCGCGCAGGCTCGGCAATACCGGCCAGGTGGTGGTGGCATCGCCCGAGTATCTGCAGCGCCACGGCATCCCCCAGGAACCGGAAGACCTGCTGCGCCACAACTGCCTACGCTTCAACTTCCGGCGCGCAGAGCCCAATTGGCCGTTCATCCGCGACGGCAAAGAGTTTTCCCTTAAGGTCAGCGGCAACATCGAATGCAGCAGTGGTGAAGCGCTGGCACAACTCGCGCGAGTAGGTGCCGGCATTGCGCGTATCGGCGAGTTCAGCGTGAGCGAGGATCTGCAGCGCGGCGACCTGATACCGCTGCTGGAAGCCTGGAACCCCGGCGACCAGGAACCGATTCATGCGGTATTCGTGGGTGGCTCGACAATGCCGGCGCGGGTGCGGTTGTTCGTGGACTTCTTGCTGGAACATCACCGGATGTAAGCGATGGCGTCACCTGATCAAACCGGGTGAATCGCCGCTGGTTTCGTAGACTCCGTCAAGAGACTGCTTGCGCTCTGTTTCAGGGAACAGCGGGCTGCCGCGACCGGCGACTTAATCCAGGCGTGCTGCCCGTAATGCGCTTGAATGCGCGACTGAAAGCCGCCTGGGATGTATAGCCCAAGCGCTGCGCCACCTCTTCGATCGGCAGCCTCTCGAGCGTCAGCCACTGGCTCGCAAGCCGCATCCGCAATTCAGTGACGTAGCGCAGCGGGGCCATGCCAATAGTCTCCTGGAAACGGTCCGCGAAGACCGAGCGCGAGGTATTGCATTGCTCCGCCAACTGCGCAACGGTCCAGTCGCGCCCCGGTTGTTGATGGAGCGCGAGAAGCGCACTTGCCAAGCGCGGATCGCGCAATGCGGCGACCAGGCCTGAGGCATTGCCGCAGGCGCACTCCACCCAACCGCGAACGACCATGGCGGCCACCACGTCGGCCAAACGCGCAAGGATGCCGGCGAAGCCGACACGTGCGGCGCTGACCTCGCGCTCCATGGTGGCAAGGATAGGCACCAGTCCGGGGTAACGCTGGCCGCCGGCATCAATCAGCATCAGGCCCGGCATCAGCCCGCCAAGGCCATGGATACTGCCCAGTTCAAACTCCATGCAGCCACTGAACAAAAGGGTGGCCGGCGTGGGGCTGGCGTCGGTTCCGGTATCCACCGCGCAGACGCTGTCACCGAGGGGCGCGCCATCTAAACGGTCGATGTCCTGAACAGACACGTCCGTATGGGAAAGCAGTTGATGGGCCGCGCCATGGGCGATGAATACGGCGTTTCCGGCAGACAGCGCGTACGTTGTCCCGTCGTCCATCCGCAGCACCGCATTGCCGACCGCCAGGAAGTGGAACCAGGCATGCCCAGGTTTGGCAGCGAAGCCCAGGCCGAAGGCTGGACCGGCTTGGATACGCCGGTACTCGACGCCACGCAGGCGCATGCCGCGCAACAGCTCGTTGATGAGATCCGAGGAAAGAGCAAACTGATCTGTAGGCATCATCCAGGTGTTTCAGTCAAAAAATTAAGATTTTTAATCATAGATCATCCAGACCCGCGCGCCTAGACTGCCGGTCGCGATTAAGCTTGGGAGATCCGTGCAATGACTGAGTATGTTTGTAATACCTTATCCGACAACCGTCCCGACGCCGAGCAGGATGTAGAACCCGCACCCCCCGCGTGGATGGCAGTATTTTCGTTGGCAATGGGCGTGTTCGGATTGCTGACCGCCGAGTACCTTCCGGCCAGCCTGTTGACGCCGATGGCTACCGACCTGGGTGTGTCCGAAGCGCTGGCTGGCCAGGCGGTAACGGTGACAGCAGTGGTGGCACTGTTCGCTGGCCTGTTGGTGCCAGGCCTGACCCGCGGGATTGACCGCCGTTGGGTGCTGCTGGGTTTTTCCACGTTGATGATCGCCTCCAATCTTCTGGTCGCCGTTTCCTCCAGTTTCGCGGTGCTATTGGTGATGCGTATCTTGTTGGGTATTGCCCTTGGCGGGTTCTGGAGCATGGCGGCAGCGGTAGCGATGCGCTTGGTGCCAGGTGCGTTGTTGCCCCGAGCGCTCTCGATCATTTTCAGCGGCATTGCCGTCGGGACGGTGGTTGCGGTCCCGCTGGGCAGCTACCTGGGCGGGCTATATGGTTGGCGCAGCGCGTTCTTTGCGGCGGCGGCGGTAGGTGTGGTGACCCTGGTTTTCCAGTCGTTCACGCTGCCGCGCCTTGCGCCGCGCAGGCCGGCACGCCTGCGCACCGTACTCGAGGTGTTGCTGCGTCCGGGCATCGCCATGGGTATGTTCGGTTGTGTGCTGGTGCACAGCGGCCACTTCGCGATGTTCACCTATATTCGGCCCTTCCTCGAAGGGACTACCGGCATCGGCCCGCAAGGGCTGGCATTGATGCTGCTGGGGTTCGGCGCGGCGAACTTCGTCGGCACGCTGTTGGGCGGGTGGCTGCTTGAGCGCCGCCCGCTGGCCACCCTGGTGTTGATGCCCGCGCTGGTGGGCGTTGCAGCACTGGCATTGGTGCTGTTGCCGGCCTCGGTGCCGGGGCAGGCGATACTGCTGGCGATCTGGGGCCTGGCCTTTGGGGGTGTGCCGGTGGCGTGGTCGAACTGGGTCGCCAACGCGGTCCCTGACCAGGCGGAAAGCGCCGGGGGCATGGTGGTGGCGTCTGTGCAGTCGGCCATCGCAACAGGCGCAGCCGCTGGCGGTGCGATGTTCAGCCTGGGTGGCAGCGCCGGCGTATTCATAGCGGCGGCCGTGCTGATGCTGCTGGCCGCGTTGCTGATTGCGTTGCGTGTCCGGGTCCCTTCTGCCCATGCGCGGCAAGTATAGGCAATGCGCCTCGACCTAATCTCTTAGCACACCCATGCAATCAATCGGAGGGGGCTGGGCCGATAGTGGGGCTCTTGTTCACTGTGCGAGTCGACTATGAAGCCCTACCTTCCCCTGCGTCCCTCCATTGCCTGGGCGCTTTTGTATATGCGTGTCAGCGCGGCCGTGCTGTTGTTGGTCGTGCATGGGTTGCCGAAAGTGCTGAACTGGCATGCCGAGCTGGGCTTGATCGAGGATCCGCTTCATCTTGGCGCCGCGCTGACCTTGAGCTTCGCGGTGTTCGCCGAGGTCTTGTGTCCGTTGCTGATAATTCTCGGTCTTTATGCGCGTCTCGCCTGCCTGCCGGTACTTGCGGTGCTGCTGGTGTCGGTGGGCTTGGTGCATCCGGAATGGTCTCTGGCCGATGGCCAGTTTGCCTGGCTGATGATAATTATCTTCGGCGGCCTGGCAATTGCCGGCCCGGGACCTTTGCGTGTTGATCGGCTGCGCCGCGCCGCACCCTCCAGCGCCCTGGAGGGACGGGAATGAAGGCAGGTCACGGCGTTGCCGTCGGGATGCTGCTTACCGCCTGCGCCCCTGCGATGGCGGCGGATGCGCTTTTGTTGTCGCGCAATTACCTGATCCATAACGATTTTCGTTCTGAGAACCGGAGCGGAAAAAACCTCACGCGCGAATGGGCGCAAGGTTTCATCGGGCGCTACCGTAGTGACCTCACGCCTGGCACCTTTGGCTTGGGCGTTGATCTGCATGGGTTCCTCGGGGTCAAGCTGGATGGCGGACGCGGGCATGCCGGAACCGGCCTTCTACCGGTTGACAGCGATGGCCGCAGCCGCTCGGCGTATTCATCGGCCGGTGGTGCGCTGCGAATCGTGCATGGCGCTAGCACGCTTGCCTATGGCGAGATGCGCGTGGCAACCCCGGTGTTCGCTACCGCTGACAAACGTCTTCAGCCGGAATACGCGACTGGCTGGTTTCTCGATGATCGAACAGTAGAGGGCCTCACGCTGCAGGCCGGGCGGTTTACCGCGTTCAAAAATCAGGACTCAAGCTCCGGACGTGGCGACTTTGCCGGTTATGGCGCCACCACGCGTTTTGGCGGCATCAGCCTGGCTGGCGCAACCTGGGCGCCGGCGGATCGAGTCTGGGGCGGCGCGTTCTATGCGTCCTCGCTTGAGGATGTCTGGCAGCAAACCTATGCCAACCTCAATCTTCACCGAGGCCCGTGGTCGCTGGACGCCAACCTGTACCGCACTGTCGATGCCGGGGAAGCCCGGGCGGGCAAGATCGATACCCTCGCCTACAGCCTCATGCCGCGTCTCTCACTCGCCGCGCATACGCTGAGCCTGGGTTACCAGAGGGTCGAAGGTGATACACCGTTCGACTTTGTCGGCGGTGACTCGATCTACCTGGCAAACTCCGTCAAATTTGCCGACTTCAACGGCGCGAACGAACGTTCCTGGCAGGCTCGCTACCAATGGAGCGGTAAAGACATCGGGCTTGCCGGCCTGTCGATTTCAGCGCGCTATGTCCGCGGCAGCGATATCGATGGAACCCATGCGCCACAGGGCGGCGCCTACAATCCATTCGACGGCAGCGGCTATCGTCCTCAGCAGGGCCGGGGCGGAAAACACTGGGAACGCGACCTGGATGTGGCTTACGTGGTCCAGTCCGGCGCGGCACGTGGCCTGTCGCTGAGCATGGCGCATGTCACTCACCGCGCTAACGCTGCACAGGGTGGGCCGGACATTGACCGTCTCTACCTGATCGTCGAATACCCGCTGGATCTGCAAGGTGGATTTGCCCCTTGAGCAGTCCTCACCGCCCCAACTGCCAAAAACGGCTCACCCCAAGGTAAGCCGTTTCGCATGCGCGCAATACACTCAGGCGACTGGCGCGCGCGGTGTCCTCACCCGCGCATCCGCCAGGTCCAGGGTCAGGTCGTGGCTCGGCAGCGCGCCCAGACGGTCGTCGAGTTTCATCTTCAGGGGTTGGTCGGCATCGGCCCCGTATTCAAGCTCGGCACTCAGGCGCTTTTGCGAGTAGCTGAGTCCGGCGGTGCTTGAGAAACCCAGATTGCTCATCGGCGGGAACGCCATGGCATGAGAGCGACTCGCGCTGTAAGCGAGACTCAGGCTTTTGATGCGCAAGTTATCGCGGTTGTTCAGGGCCTGTTCGATCAGCGGCGTCTTGCGCCCGGCGCTGAAACACTCACGCTCGATACTGCGCAGCACCTGCGGCTTGAGTTCCAGGCTGACACTCACCGAAGTGCCCTCGCCGCTCTTCAAGTGCCCGAGCACCTGGGCAAACTGCGGCGCGTCGTTGAGCCACTGCACAATGGCCGCCTTGTTGGCGGGTGCGACGTCATCCAACCAGGCATGGCGCTCGTCATCGTTCAAGCCAATCCGGGTCACGCTGGTTTCGACCGCCGCCAACTGGCGCAACTGATGCTGCTGCAAATAGTGCTGGTGAGTCAGGTTATCCAATAACTGGGCAATCGCCTGATACGCCTGCAACCGGGTCGGCACGGGCGAATGCGTGGCAAAAAACTGCTGCAGCGTGGCCAGTTGCTCACCCGGCGCCTGCCCGGTCAGTTCAACGGCGGCCAAATCCGCCCGGTACGCGGGGGAATAACGCGACAACCGCTGCACAACCTCGTCGATCTGCAACGGCTCCAGCGCTTCCGGTTGCTTGAAGCAGAAGCTGAAGCTGCGTGACTGTGAGCGATCCAGCCTGACCATGACCGACAGCTCCGGCAGCGCAAACGCCGCGATGCTGGAACCGCCCTCCTGCAGATGCCCTAGCGCGGCGGCATTCAACGGCACCACGTTGGCGCCCACCCCGCCCTGCCTGAGCAGTTGCACATTGGCCGAGCGCCCGTGGGTGGTCGAGGTACTGCTGCGGCTGACGGAATGGCCGAGGTCCGCATGCGCCAAATTGAGGTTGCCGACCAGGCCGACGCCGGCCCGCACCACCGAATCAAGCTCGCGGATATCCTCCTGCGGGTTGTAGAGCAGGCGTTGTTGCGCCACCAGGTCCAGGTGCAGGTCGACATGGGTTTTCGCACTTTCGCCGGTGACATGCGCCGCGCCCAGGTCGAGCAAATCGTAAACATTGCCCTGCTCTGCCGTGAGGATCGCCATCATTTTCGCAAAATCGGCTTCCTTCACATCGAAACTGATGGACGCGCCGTGCGTCCTTGCCACCGCCGCCGTCAGCTCCGCCCCCACCCTCAGGCCCGTCCCCAGCGCGCCTTCGCCACGGCCCAGGGTCGTGCCCGAAACAATCGAGGTCGCCAGCCGCCGCGTGTCGTCCATGCTGATTTCAACCCGCGCGCCGCTCTCGGTACGGCTGATGCTGATGCCATTCGCGTGGGCCTTGGACACCCCGACAAAAAACGCCACGGGCGAAACCGTTTTTATCCCCGTCAGCATCATGCCGAAGGATTTGCCGTGGGTGCGGCTCGGCGCCAGTTTCTGGCCGCTTTCAAGCTGCCGAACCTCACGTGTCATCGCCTCCTTGAGGCTGGCATCGGCGGCTAACCCGAGCACGCCCGAAAGGTGCCAATGGAGCGCGGAGCCCGGGGTACCAAGGTCTTTCGCCAGCAGTTTGAAGTTGTTGTAGATCGACTCGGCCTGGCCGTAGCTGACGATGTTCTGGCTCGACAGCTTATGCACCGGGCTTTGCGCATACTGCTGCATCAGCGTGCCCAGCGATTGCTCCACGCGCGCCATCGCTGACGGGCTGTGGCCGCTGGCCTGCTCCAGTTCGAGCACCAGCTCGCCGAGCTGTTTCAAGGTCGCGGCATGATGGATCAGGTCGCCCACGAGCAAGGCCGAAGGATGCTGGCTGTCGCGCTTGCGTTCGGGATCTCTGGCCGGAAGGTTCAAGGCCTGTCCTTCAAAGTTGGCCAGCAGCATCGCAGTGGTTTTGCCCGCCGACGGCGACAGCCTTTTGAACGCTTCGTACAACTGATGCACAGTCGAGTCGGGCTGGACCGTCGCCCGGCTCAACTGCGGCCGCGGATCAAACCACACGCCATGCACCTCGCCGAGGCGACGGGCGCAGGTTTCACTGTTGTTTTCCACACGCTCCAGTGCGGCGCCGATGTCCCTGGCCAGCGCTTGTCGCGGGCCGGCCTCGCACAACGCCGCCAGCCGCTTACCCAGGCCGCCCGCGACAGGCCTGGCATGAGCAAGCGGCTTGAGCTGGGCGTGCAGGCGTTTGTCGTCGGCATAGAGCGGCTCCAGGCCCTGGCGGCCATTAAAGTGATGCTGAATTTCTCGGCCGGCCTGCCTGAGGCTTTCGACGGGATGAAAGTGCGCTTTCAAGCCCTGCAGATAATTGCGTTTGAGCGGAATGCCCTCACTGGTTTGCCCGAGCACATTGCTGCCGACCGCTACCGCCCCGTCCAGCACCACACCGCGCCATTGAATGCCGGCCATTTTTTCCGCCAGCGACACACCCGGCGCAGGCGTCGAGGACTGCACCGCGCCCCACGTCAACGCCCCGTCGGCAGCGACCTCCAAGCGATGAAAAGCCTTGGCCCAGCCGCCGATCAGGTGCTGGTCCGCGCCCATCCGCAGCGAATCCAGTCGTTGTGCCTGGGGCAAGATGATCGGGGTCCAGCTCAATGCCGCATGACCCGCGCCCTGCCAGTCTGCACGCGCCACCCTGAACAACTCACCGCCCGTGCTGTGCGCGTAGAGGTTTGCCTCAGCGTCCAGCGCCAGCGCTTGCACGGCGACTGCCTGGGTAAACGTCAACGGCTCGACCCGGCCGTCGAGATGGGCCTGAAGCCGCCCATGTTCATCGAGCGTGACGAAGCTGCGCCCGTCTTCGATGGCGAACCCGGTGATGCGCGACGGCCCTTGCGCCATGACCTCGTCAAGCGTGGCCTGCGTACGCGGCACCGCAAGCCCTGACAGCATGTAGCTGGCGCCTTCATAGTTCGGCGCGCAAACCTGTTGGCTCGTCACTGCCTTCAACTGGCCTGCCTGCAAGACATAGGCACGCCCATCAAGCCCTCGCGCCATCCGTTCAACGCTTTGAGAGCTGTCCTCCCACCGTTGCGACCGGGCGTCCCAGCACAACAGGTGGCCTTCGTCACACATGACCTTTGCGCGTGGCCCGAGATCAATCGCCGACGCCAGCGCCTGGAGGCTCGGCTGAGGCAAACCTTGCTCAATGCCCTTGACCAGCGCATCACTGAGGTTCCACTCGGGCCTCAGGGCATGCGGCTCGATCAATGGGCAACTGTGCAGTTGCTCGCGTGCGTCACGTATCAGCGCGTTGAGCTGGCCGCCATCCGCATGGAAAAACCCTTCGACGCTGACCTCGCCGCTCAACGCCCGCTCGAGTGACTCGAGGGGTTGCCAGGTCATCGGCAGTTGCCCGTCGCGAGCCTGCTCGCGGTTGCCTCGAAACAGTTCGCCCTGCACCGTGCAGCCATACAGCGTATCGCCGGCCAGCCCGATGCGCGTGAGTTGCAAAGGCCGGCCGGACTCATCCAACGGACTCAGGGACAGCTCGCCAACGCCCTGCAGCGACAACACCGAAGCGCCTTCGACATGGCTCAGACACAGCACGTGGTTGCCTTCAACGCTGCTATCTGCCACGCCCGGCGGCACCTTCAGCAACTGGCCCTGCGCGGTCAGTCCTATGCGGTTGAGCAGGCGTGTGTCCGCGTCCGCCAGCCAGCGCTCGGTCTGCGGTTCGAACCGAAACAGGCGACCTTGCTCCAGGCGATACTGCTTGCCCTCCAGCGTGGTCTGCACCTGGCTGACAGGCCCGAGGTGCGCGCGGCCGGGGTTGTCGGGAGCTGGCCCACTGTCGGCGGTGCGGCTGCTGTTGATAACCGCCGCCACAGCCGGCGTGGAGTGGAGATAAAGCACGCGCTGCCGATCATAGATAAGACGCAGCGTGTGGGCATCGCCACCGAGGTCATCCGCGACGTAATGCGGGCTGGCCTGGTTGAGATGACGCGCGATGTCTTGGCCCGCCAGGGTCGCGTCCGCCTGCACGCGCCCGTGCTCCAGGGTGGCGCCAAACAACATCGAGGTCGGACGCAACGATTGAAAACGCGTCAGTTCAATCGTCGCTGCTGCCGTGGACTGTTTCGACAACGGTTTGGCAACACCTCGATCTCGAGGCAGGCACTCGCCGAGTGTTTCTCGAGCAGATGCATGTGCAGGCTTTGCCGCCGACTTGTCGATTGTATTGCGCAGCGTTCCCACCCAACCTTCAAATCTCAGATGCATAGCAAACTCCAGAATACGCCTGTGGATACACCGTAGTGATCTTCTGCGGCTCTCGGTTCCACTGCCGGGCACCGATAACGCATCAACCTCGGCGCGCCAGGCAAAACCGGCTTTTGACGCTCCCGCCACGCACTGTTAGTGTCCGACCTCATCCCTCGAGACGGAGCCCTCACGGTGAAACTGGACATTTACCAAGTCGATGCCTTTAGCGACCAGCCTTTCGGCGGCAACCCGGCCGCTGTCTGTCCACTCACCGAGTGGCTGCCCGATCAACAACTCCAGGCCATCGCCGCGGAAAACAATCTGTCCGAAACCGCGTTTTTCGTGCCACGCGGCGACGTGTACGAATTGCGCTGGTTTACCCCGCAAGTGGAGGTCGACCTGTGCGGCCATGCGACATTGGCCACCGCCTGGGTGCTGATCCATGCAATGGCGGCGGCGCCCGACATGCTGCGTTTTGCCACGCGCAGCGGAGAGCTTCGAGTAAGCCGTAACGGCGATGAGCTGGTGATGGATTTTCCGGCCAAGACACCCCAACCGTGTGCAGCGCCAGCCGGCATGCTCGAAGCGCTGGGCATCGAGAGTGCCGAGGTGTTCGCCACCGACGACTACATTGTGCAGGTGGACGATGAAGCGTTGGTCGCGGCCCTGACCCCGGACTTTTCTCGCCTCGCCGGCCTGCCCAAGCGCGGTATTGCGGTGACCGCCAAAAGTCTGCGCTTTGATTTCATCTCCCGTTGGTTCGGCCCCAATGTCGGGATCAATGAAGATCCGGTGACCGGTTCCGCCCACACCTCATTGGCGCCGTTCTGGGCCGAGCGCCTGGGCAAGCACCGGCTAAGCGCCGAACAAGGCGGCACGCGGCGCGGCCAGTTGACCTGCGAAGTCAAAGGCGACCGCGTGTTTATCTCCGGCAAGGCCACGCTGTATCTGCAAGGCACGATTTACCTGTAGCGCGTCATCCCAGGAGCAACAGATCATTCTCAACATGAACGGAGTTCGCCGCGTGCCTTGCTTCCACCGCTTCCAGCGCCTTGCACCCCTTTCGGTGCTTGTCGCCGCCCTGACCCTGAGTGCCTGTCACAGCGCCAAGGCCCCCGAACTGCCACCGGCTCCGGAGCTGGGTTCGGGTTATCGCACCGACATGCGCGTGCGCCACGCCGAGCGCCATATGGCCGCCGCCGCCAACCCGCTGGCGGCCGAAGCCGGGCGGGAAATCTTGCGCCAGGGCGGCTCGGCGATTGATGCCGCCATTGCCATGCAAGCGGTGTTGACGCTGGTGGAGCCACAGTCGTCCGGGATCGGCGGCGGTGCCTTTATCATGGTGTGGGATGGCCAGCAGGTGCGCGCCTATGACGGACGCGAAACCGCGCCGGCCGGCGCCACCGCCGATCTGTTCCTGAACCCCGACGGCACACCGATGGCGTTTCCCCAGGCGCAGATCGGTGGCCGCTCGGTGGCCACGCCCGGCGTGCTGCGTGCGTTGAAAATGGCCCACGAACAGAACGGTCGGCTGTCTTGGGCGCAGTTGTTCGAGCCTGCGATCCGTTTGTCCGAGCAGGGTTTTCCGATTTCTTCGCGTCTGCATAACCTGCTCGCCGCCGACCGTTACATCAGTCAGTCGCCGGATATGGCAAGCTACTTTCTCAACGCCGACGGCACCCCCAAAGCCATCGGTACGCTACTGAAAAATCCAGCCTTGGCCCGCGTCCTCAAACGCATCGCCGAGGAAGGTCCGCAGGCGCTGTACCAGGGCCCGATTGCCGAGGAGATTGCGCGTAAGGTCCAAGGCCACCGCAACGCCGGAAGCCTGTCCCTGAGCGACCTCAAAGGTTACCGCGCCAAGGAACGCGCCGCGCTGTGTACCGACTACAAGCGCTGGCAAATCTGCGGCATGCCACCACCGTCGTCGGGGGGCGTCGCCATCGCGCAGATCCTCGGCACCTTGCAGGCCCTGGAAGCGCGCGATCCACGCTGGTCGCTGGCGCCGCTCAAACCGCTGAAGACCACGACGCCCGCCGGCCTCGAACCCGCGCCTGAAGCCGTGCATATGATTGCCGAAGCCGATCGCCTGGCCTACGCCGACCGGGCGCAGTACATCGCTGACTCGGACTTTGTCCCGGTGCCGGTCGCCGGCCTCGTCGCGCCGGCTTACCTGAGGGCGCGCGCCGCGTTGATCAGCGAACGCAGCATGGGGGTCGCCAAGCCTGGTCAACCGGCGGGGATTCAAGTGGCGTATGCACCCGACCGCTCGCCCTTGCGCATTTCCACTTCTCAGGTAGTGGCGGTGGATGACCAGGGTGGCGCGGTGTCGATGACGACCACCATCGAGGCGGCGTTCGGCTCGCACATCATGGTCCAAGGCTTTCTGCTCAACAATCAGATGACGGACTTTTCCTTTATCCCCGAGGAACACGGTCAACCCGTGGCGAACCGTATCGAACCCGGCAAACGCCCGCGTTCGTCCATGGCGCCAACGTTGGTATTTGATCGACAGACAGGCGAGTTGCTGGCGGCTGTCGGTTCGCCCGGTGGTTCACAGATCATCGAATACGTCAGCAAGTCCCTGGTGGCCATGCTCGACTGGAACCTCGACCCGCAAACCGCCATCGGCCTGCCCAACTTCGGCAGTCGCAACGGCGCTACCGAGCTGGAGCAAGGACTGTTCAGCCCGGCGTTGAAACAGGCACTCAAGGACAAGGGTCACGCGCTCAGCGAGATCGACATGACCAGCGGCACCCAAGCCGTCGTACGTGTGCGTGATGCCCAGGGCAAGGCTGCATGGAGTGGCGGCGCGGACCCTCGGCGTGAGGGGGAGGCGCTGGGGGATTGAGGTAGAACGGTTATTAGAGGTGGGGGATTGTGTGCGGCGAGCCAAGTCCCCCACGCCGATTTACCGACTGATCTTCAAGCCCTTGCGCCCCGCATGCCGCTCCAGCGCCAGCTCGATCAAGCGGCTGACCAGTTCGCTGTAGCTCATCCCCGCCGCCTGCCACAGCTTGGGGTACATGCTGATACGGGTGAAGCCAGGCAGCGAATTGATTTCGTTGACCAGCACTTCGCCCGCCTCGGTGAGAAACACGTCGACCCGGGCCAAACCCGAGCAGCCCAGGGTCTCGAACGCCTCGACGGCCAGCGCGCGAATGCGCTCGCTGGATTGCACGCTGATATCGGCGGGGACCACCACGCGCGCGGCCTGTTCGTCGATGTACTTGCTGTCGTAGGAATAGAAACCGTCACGCACCACAATCTCGCCACAACCGCTGGCGATGGGGCGCTCGTTGCCGAGTACCGCACATTCGATTTCCCGACCTTTGACGGCAGATTCCACCAGCACCTTTTCATCAAAACCCAGGGCCAGTTCGACGGCGGCGTGGTATTCGGCTTCGTTACCGACCTTGCTCACCCCCACCGAGGAACCCTGGTTCGCCGGTTTGACGAACATCGGCAGGCCGAGCTTCTGCTGCGCTTGCGCAAACGAGGTGCGCGCCGCGTTGCCACGGTTGAGGGTAATAAAAGGCGTCACCGCAATGCCGGCATCACGCAGCAGGCGCTTGCTGATGTCCTTGTCCATGCAGACCGCCGAACCCAGCACGTCGGAGCCTACAAACGGCAAGTCCGCCATGCGCAGCAAACCTTGCAGGCAACCGTCTTCGCCGAGCGTACCGTGGACGATGGGGAAGATCACATCGACGTGTTCCAGCAAGCCCTGGCCGGAGGTTTCGACCAGTTGCTGGCTGGACTTGCCCGGCACCACCGCCAGTTCGCGGTTGGATTGGTTGAGGGCGATCAAGGCCGGGTCTTCCTGGTTGATCAGGAAGTTCGAGGTGTCATTGAGATGCCAGTGGCCAGCCTTGTCGATGCCGATCAGGATCGGCTCGAAACGCGTACGGTCCAGGGCATCAACGATGTTGCGGGCCGACTGCAAGGACACTTCGTGCTCTGCCGAGCGCCCACCAAAAATAATACCTACCCGCAACTTGCTCATGCATCGGCCTCACATTTAAAAGTAAGGTTTATTACCACGAGCCGTCAGCGGTTAGCCACCAGATGTGCACCAAAAAGCACGTAACAACCGCCGGCAAAGCGGTCCAGCCACTTGCGCGAACGGCTGTAGAGAGTGGTCATGCGCGCGCTGGAAAACACCAGTGCCACGCTGCTGTACCAACTGAATGACAGGCTCGCCATGGTGATCACAGCCAGCGTCAACAACATCGGCGAAGGCGACGGTGGCATGGTGGACGCGAAGATGGTGGCGACAAACAGCGCCGCCTTTGGATTCGACAGATTGCCCAGCAACCCCAGGCGCCACGCGGAGAACAACGAACGCCGAGGCTCGTCGGGCAGCAGGTTCTGGCCCATGTCCGGTGCCGCGCGCTTGAACAGCTTCAGCCCCAGGTAAATCAGGTAGCAGCCACCGATGATCTTGAACGCCAGGTACAGCATGGGCGCGGCCGTGAACAACGACTTGATCCCCAACCCGCCCGCCAGGCCCCATATCATGGTCCCGGTGGACACGCCTGCGGAGGTCATCACGCCATGGCGGCGCGAGCAACTGGCGGCCAGCCGCGCCGTGTTGAAAAAATTCGGCCCCGGGGTCACCACGGCGACGGTCCACAGCAAAGCCAGCGACACCAGCGGCGTGGCATAGGCCGGATTGAAAAAGTCCATGTTGTACGTCCGCCCAGGCAGTGTTGGAAAAGCAAGCATAGGCCAGCGCTCAGGCGCTGCACAATCGTACAAGCTACCGGCAGACAGCCGGCGCATACTCGGTTAACGTCACTCCATCTGACACTTCTCGAAAAATATCCCATGGGCAAACCCACCGCGAGTATCGACTGGCTGCATCGCGCGCCACCTGCCAGTGGCCTGGAGCGCATCGAAGCGTATTTTTCCGGGTTCGGTTACGACCCGCATCGCCATGACACCTACGCCATCGGCCACACGCTGCTTGGCGTGCAGAGTTTTCACTATCGCGGCAGCAAAACCCACAGCCTGCCGGGCACGACCATGGTGTTGCACCCCGATGAAGTCCACGACGGCTGGGCCGGCAGTGAGGAAGGCTTCAAGTACCGGATGATTTATGTGGAACCGGCGCTGATCCAACAGATTCTCGGCGGCAAGCCGCTGCCCTTTATCCACAACGGACTGTCCAACGACCCATGGCTGTACCGCGCCTGCCAAGTGCTGGTGCAGCGTCTCGACTGCCGGCTTGATCCATTGCTGGAGCAGGATGCGCTGTTCGACCTGGCCCACGCACTGAATAATGCCTCGGGCGTGAGCACCAGCCGCAAGACCTTTGATTACCAGGCGGCCGAGCGCGCCCGGGAGTTTATCCACGGCGCCTTGACCCGCACCATCACCCTGGACGAAATGGCCGAGCACTGCGGGCGTGATCGCTGGGCCTTGTCGCGGGATTTTCGCTTGTTGTTCGGCACCAGCCCTTACCGTTATCTGACCATGCGCCGCCTCGATCTGGTGCGCACCTTGCTCGGTCAGGGGCATTCGCTGGTGGATGCGGCGTTGACGGCAGGGTTTACCGACCAGAGTCATATGACTCGGCAATTTCGCAGTACCTATGGGTTGCCGCCTTCGCGCTGGGTGAGGATGCTGGGACGCACCTGAGCTTAGCCCCGTGTAGGAGCGAGCTTGCTCGCGAAAACCCCGAGGACACCTCGGGGTATCAGGCTTTCCGCGTCATCGTTCACGACCTTCGCGAGCAAGCTCGCTCCTACAGGGAAGGGAATGCGCGCGCATAACAGGTCGGTTTCCAGGCCGCCTCGCGCTGCTTTTGATTTTGACTTAAGCGCCCCGTTCACCACGCTGGCCGGAGTCCGGCATTGATTCGGGGGCTAGGTGCTCTCCAACATCCCATCCGACCTCACCGCCGATGATCTAAGCCGCAACGCCAGCACCGCGCCCATCAGCGCAATCACCGCACTCCCCCACAACGCCCACTCAATCCCCTGCGCCTGAGCAGCCCCCGCACCCTCCATGGTGTTGGACAACGACACCAACAACGCCAACCCCAGCGCGCCACCAATCTGCTGGGTGGTGGATGCCATGCCCGCCGCCACGCCCTGCTCTCCCGGCTTGACGCCCAGACCAGCGGCGACCCACATCGCCGTCCAGGTCATGCCCTGCCCGATACTCAAAATGAAGATCCCCGGCAGCAACCACCAGAATCCTGTTCCGTTCGGCAACGCCAGACACACCAAGGCAATCCCCAGCGCGCCCGCTAATTGGCCGCAGACCAAGGTGTTGCGCAAGCCGATGTTGACCAGCGCACGCTCCGCCAGCCAGATCCCCAGCGTGCACACCAGCGTCGCCGGTAAAAACGCCAACCCCGCCTGCAACACGCTGTAGCCATAGACATGCTGGTAGTACAACGCCAGGAAATAGTACTGCACACCAAAGCTGCTCATGAATACGGCCGTCAGTAGCATGGCCATGCGCAGCTCGCGATACGCCAGCAAGCGCAGCGGCATCAGTGGATCGCGGCCGCGGTGTTCGATCCAGGCGAATACGCCCAGCAAGACCAGCGCCACCATCATGCAGCCCAGGGTCAACGGCGCCGTCCAGCCCCACTCGGGCCCTTGCACCAGCGAGAACACCAGCAATGTGCCGCCTACAGTAACGGTCAATGCACCGCTCAGATCAAAACTGCGGCCACCTGGGCGCTCGCCGTCGGCGGGGATCCAGTAGCGCGCCGCCCACGCACAGCCGCCTGCCAAGGGCACATTCACCAAAAACACCGCTTCCCAGCCCCACCATTGCGTCAATACTCCGCCCAACAAAGCCCCCAGCGCCAACCCGGCCGCCGATGCCGCGCTCCACACTGCAAATGCCCGGTTGCGCTCCGGTCCTTCGGCGTAGTGGGTGTTGATCAAGGCCAATGTGGCCGGGAACAACAACGCCCCGCCCACGCCCTGCACCGCACGGGCCAGCACCAACAGCAACGCACTGCCCCCCAGCACCGCCGCCAGTGACGACAGCGCATATAACGACTGGCCAAGTCGGTACAGTCGTCGCTTGCCCAACAAGTCCGTCGCCCTGCCGCCCAGCAGCAGGAAACCACCAAAGGCCACCGTGTAGGCGCTGACCACCCACTGCAACTGCTGGGCATTAAATCCAAGATGACTGCCAATCTGCGGCAAGGCGACAAACACGATGGTCGCGTCCAGGGCGATGATCAGTTGTGCGCAGGCCAGCAGCACAAGCATCCGACTGGCGGGGCGATTCAAAGGAGTGGTGGGCATCACAGCATCCTGTCCGAAAATCATGAGCCGCCAGTGTCTTTCATGCTCGACAGATGATAAATAGCCATAACACTCTTTCAGTAATGACTTTAATCATGGATCTGAACGCCGTTCGTTTGTTGGTTCGTGTCGCGCAAACGCGCAGCTTCACCCGTGCGGCCGGCGACCTTGGCTTGACGCAATCGGGGTTGTCCCGCGCCATCTCACGGCTGGAGCAGCAATTGGGCGTACGCCTGCTGCAACGCAACACCCGCAGCGTCAGCCTGACGCCGGACGGCCAGATGTTGTATGAACGCAGTGCGCCGTTACTGGCCGAATTGGCCGAAACCGAAAAGCTGATGCTTGACCGCCGGTGCACGCCCTCCGGGGTGCTGAAAATCAGCACCCCCTCGTTGTTCGGACGCAAAGTGGTGATGCCGGTAATCGGTGAATTGACCCTGCGCTACCCCGATCTGTGCATCGAAGCGGTGATGACCGACCGCCTGGTGGATATCGTCGACGAAGGCTTCGACGCCGTGCTGCGCACTGGCGAGATTCAGGACCAGCGCCTGATTGCCAGGGCCTTGCCACCGTTGCGCTGGGTCACGGTGGCGTCACCGGCATATCTGGCCCGGTTTGGTACGCCGCGGACCGTCGAAGACCTGAAGGCTCACAGCTGCCTGACCGTGCGTAACCTGCACAGCGCAAGGCTGGTCGACTGGCAGTTCATGCTCGACGCAAAGGTGCGTGACGTCAGTGTCGAGGGTCAGTTGATCTTTGATATTGGCGACGCGCTGGTGGACGGCGCGATCGGCGGCTTCGGCATCGCCCAAGTGATGGAATTTGCGGTGCGCGATGAGTTGACCACCGGCCGCCTGGTGCCGCTGCTGGAGGACTGTGCCGGACGCAGCCGGGCGCTTTCCCTCGTCTACCCACCGTCGCGACAATACTCCCCAAAGTTGATGGCGTTTGCACAAGCGTTGGGCCGTGCGCGATGGTAGCCCCCGCTTGAATCCACCCGCCGGGTGTGAGAATAAACACCGTGGGCCACACCAACCGCGAGGCTAGCCAAGGATGAACCTGACACTGACGCCCCCACAGTGGGATGACATAAACGAATTACTGGCGTTCGAGCTGACCAACCGGGCGTTTTTCGAGCGCTGGATCAATGCCCGGCTGGATACTTACTACAGCGTCGACGGGGTGACCCGAGCCATCGAGAGCGCAATACAGGAAGCCAATGACGACCGTGCCTATCAGTACCTGATACGCGAAAACGGTGTGCTGGTGGGACGGATCAACTTCAGCCAGGTGCGCCGCCGCTACTATCATTCGGCGTCCCTGGGTTATCGCATGGGCGCCGAATACACTGGCCGTGGCGTGGCTCGACACGCCGTCGCGCTGGGTTTGCAGAAAGCCTTCGGCGAGCACGCCCTGAAGCGGGTCGAAGCCACCGTACGTCCGGAGAACCCGGGCTCATTGCGCGTGCTGCAGCGCAGTGGTTTTACCCAGTATGGCCACTCACACAAGAGCTTTCTGTTTCACGACCAATGGTTCGACCTGTTGCACTTCGAGATCCACGCCCCGTGAGGCTTACGTGGACAGCTGGTTGGCAAACTGTCCGACGGCACTGACCACTTTTTGCGCACCATCCTGAATTTCGACGATCACCGTGCCCGCCTCTGCCGCCAGGGACAAACCTTGCTCGGCCTGGGAGCGGCCGTCGGTCATCAACGCTACGGCGTCACGAGCCATGTCCTGGTTCTGACGCACCACGCCGACAATTTCCTCGGTCGCTTTGCTGGTGCGGGACGCCAATTGCCGCACTTCATCGGCCACCACCGCGAAGCCGCGTCCCTGCTCACCCGCGCGGGCGGCTTCGATGGCCGCGTTGAGCGCCAGCAAGTTGGTCTGCTCGGCAATCCCGCTGATGGTCTTGACGATGCTGCCAATGACCTGGGACTGGGCATTGAGCGCTTCGATGCCCTCGCCGGCCTGCTGCATGTGCTTGGCCAGGTCACGCATCACAGTCACCGCCTGAGTGACGACTGCCGTGCCGCGCTGGGCGCTGCTGTCGGTGTGCAAAGAGGTGCTGTAGGCAATATTCGCGGCTTCGGCGACGGCTCGCTCGCGGTTGACTTGATCGGTGATCAGCGTGGCGAACTTGACCACTTTATACAGTCGGTTGTCGGCATCCAACACCGGGTTATAGGAGGCTTCCAACCAGACCTCTTGGCCATGGGCGTCAATACGCTTGAAGCGCCCGGCGACAAACTCACCCGTGTTCAAGCGCTTCCAGAAATCCTGGTATTCGGTACTGTTGTATTCCTGCGGGTCGCAAAACACGCGGTGATGCTTGCCCTGAATCTGCGCCAGGCTGTAACCCATGCCATTGAGGAAACGTTCATTGGCGGTCAGCACGTTGCCGCTGAGGTCGAACTCGATAACCGCCGTGGAACGCAGCAGAGCGGTGAGCAGGTTCTGGTGGTCGCGGGAGGTCTCGATGGTACGGGTCAGGTCGCTGGAGTACATCGAAAAACACTTGATGCGTCCGTCCGCACCGAGCACCGGTTGCACGATCGAGCGCAGCCAGGCTTCCTTACCGTTGCCCCGCAGCAGGCGCACAGTGCCCGAGAAATGCTCGCCACGGCTTAATGCGCGGTTAAAACGCTGCTGAAACTCATCGTTTTTCACATGTGGCGGTACAACCTCATGAATCACACGGCCGAGCAAGTCGCTGGCCTTGTAGACCATTTCATCGAGGAAGTTCTGGTTGACCGACTCGACACGCCCTTGGGAGTCAAGTTTCAGGGCAAGCATCTCACGATCCAGGCTCTCCTTGATCTGGTGCAAACTGGACAGTTCTTCGCGAAGAGCGGTCAGCTCCTGTTTTAAGCGGGTATTGAACATGAGAGCACCGAAGGGCAATGGGACATAGATATCTTAGCCATCGGCGCGAAGGCCACTTTCTGAAGAGCGGTTGATCGCCTGACTCAACTATATATTTAGCACATGTAACTGGCGTCAGCGGGTTGCAGCATGGCGCTGGCTGAACAGCGCTACACACACCACGCCCACCGCGCCCATCACCACGCAATAGACCACGCAAATCCACGGACTGGTGGGCATCAACGCAATCAACATCAATGGCGTGGTGCTCGCCCACACGGCATAGGCGATGTTGTAGGTGAAGGAAATCCCCGAGACACGGATCTGCGCCGGAAACAGCCTGACCATCACCGAGGGCACCGCGCCCACCACCCCGCAACTCAAGCCCGCCACTGCGTAGGCAGCGCCCAGCCACACTCCGCCACCGATCAGGCTGGCATACAAGACGGCAATCCCCACCGGCAGCAACAGGCTGTAGACCAGCACCGCGCGCCAGGCACCGATGCGGTCCACCAGCAAGCCCGCCAGCACGCAGCCGATATTCAGGAAGACAATGCCCAACGCGCTCAAGGCAAAGGTATCGCCGGGACTCATGCCGAAGACTTTTTGCATCATGGTCGGGGTGATGACGACCAGCACCACCACCGCCGAGGTAAGGACACAGGTGAGGACCATCGCCGGCAACAACGCGTGGCGGTGATCGCGCAAGACCGTGCGCAGCGGCAGTTCGGCAGCCGCCTGGCGGCGGGCCTGCATTTCAAGGAACACCGGGGTTTCACTGAGCCAACGCCGCAGCCACACACCGATCACGCCAAACACACCGCCCAGCAGGAACGGGAAACGCCAGGCGTAATCGAGGATCTGCTCCGGGGTATAGACCTGCGCCAGCAACGTCGCCGTCAGCGCCCCGAGCAGATAGCCGAAGGTCAGCCCGGCCTGCAGGAAACCCAGGGCATAACCCCGATGATTATCCGGCGCGTGTTCGGCGACAAATACCCAGGCACTGGGCACTTCACCACCGACCGCGGCGCCCTGCAGGACGCGCAACAGCAATAGGATCAGCGGTGCGAAATAGCCGATTTGCGCATAGGTCGGCATGATGCCAATCAGCAGGCACGGCAACGCCATCATCAGAATGCTCAGGCTGAACACCCGTTTGCGTCCCAAGTGATCGGCGAAGTGCGCCATCAGAATTCCGCCCAAGGGACGCGCGAGATAGCCAGTGACAAAGATCCCGAAGCTTTGCAGCAGGCGCAGCCATTCGGGCATTTCCGGCGGGAAAAACAGTTGGCTGAGCGTCAGCGCAAAAAACACGAAAATAATAAAGTCGTAGATTTCCAGGGCGCCGCCCAAGGCGGCCAGGCCCAGGGTTCTGTAGTCGGAGCGGGAAAAACGCTGCGCCTGTGGATAAGCGGTGGCAGTCATGAAGAGGCTCGGCAGACAAACAAAATGGCGTGCAGGTTATGAGCTGCGCACGGTCATGGCAATCACGGGCGATATATTGGTTTTACTCATTGATCGATGAAAATAACAACATTCCCAACGCGCAAACCCTGAGCGATGATGCTCGAAACCTTGTAAAGACACGTCACTGGCGCTCACCCGGCAACGGGATTGGCGACGCCGGTTTGCGTGTTCGCTGCCGTCATCCCGCCCCCATAATAAATACAAGAGGTAATCAAACGTGGCCGATCCTATCGAAGAAAGCCGCTATGCCCGATTTGCCCTGCGTTGCTCCAACTTCGCCGAACGCTGGTTTCCTGACTCCTGGGTGTTTGCCGCCCTCGCCGTGATCATCGTCGCGGTGGCGGCACTCGGCATGGGCGCGGCCCCGACCGAGGCCGCGAAGGCCTTCGGCGATGGTTTCTGGAGCCTGATCCCGTTCACCATGCAAATGGCCTTCGTGGTAATTGGCGGCTATGTGGTCGCCAGCTCGCCACCCGCCGTGAAGTTGATTGATCGCCTGGCACGCATCCCCAGGAACGGTCGCTCCGCCGTGGCCTGGGTCGCGTTGATCTCGATGGTCGCGTCATTACTCAACTGGGGCCTGTCCCTGGTGTTTGGCGGCTTACTGGTACGTGCCCTGGCGCGCCGCACGGATTTGCGCATGGACTATCGAGCAGCCGGAGCGGCGGCTTATCTGGGGCTTGGCGCGGTGTGGGCGCTGGGCTTGTCGTCGTCGGCCGCGCAACTGCAGGCCAACCCTGCCAGTTTGCCACCGTCGATTCTGGCGATCACCGGGATGATTCCCTTCACCGACACCCTCTTTCTCTGGCAATCAGGCGTGCTGTTGCTGGCGCTGATTGTGGTGTCACTGATCATTGCCTATGTCACCGCGCCCGGCCCCAATTCCGCGCGTGACGCCAAGGCCTGCGGGGTTGATCCGGCGTTCAACCTGCCCAAGCCACAACCGCCGAGCCGCCCGGGAGAATGGCTGGAACACAGCCCGTTGCTGACGATTCTGCTGGCGTTGCTGGCGGCCGGGTGGCTGTTCCATGAGTTTTCCAGCAAACCTGCAATCAGTGCGATCTCGGGGCTCAATACCTATAACTTTCTGTTCCTGATGGTCGGCGCCTTGCTGCACTGGCGCCCGCGCAGCTTCCTCGACGCGGTGGCCCGTGCGGTACCGACCACCACCGGGGTGTTGATCCAATTCCCGTTGTACGGCTCGATCGCGGCATTGATCACTGTCGTGAAAGGCGGCGACGGCCAGACCTTGGCTCACCACATCTCGACATTCTTCACCTCTATCGCCTCCCATGACACTTACGCACTGCTGATGGGTGTGTACTCGGCCGTATTGGGCTTTTTTATCCCCTCGGGCGGCGGCAAGTGGATCATCGAAGCGCCCTACGTGATGCAAGTGGCCAATGACCTGCAATACCACCTGGGCTGGGCGGTACAGATCTACAACGCCGCCGAGGCGCTGCCGAACCTGATCAATCCGTTCTATATGCTGCCGTTGCTGGGGGTCTTGGGACTGAAGGCGCGAGACTTGATCGGGTTTTCGTTTGTGCAGTTGCTGGTGCACACCCCGCTGGTGCTGTTCCTGTTGTGGGCGCTGGGGACGACATTGACGTATATGCCGCCGGTAATGCCTTAGAGGGAGTTAGCGGCAACCATCTTCATTCCGTCATATTTCATTGCTACCGTTCCGGCGAAACATCTTGTAACAACTAGCCAGGACTGCCCGCGATGAGTGATGAGCACGACGACCGCCCTTCCTCCACGACCGTGGAAAAACCGCCGGTCGATACCAGTCGGCGGCGTTTCCTGGGAGGCGCCGCCGTGCTGGGTGTCGGGGCGACCTTGAGTGCCTGCGGCCATACCGGAGAAACCCCAGGCAAACCGCTTGAGCAGCCGCTGACACCTCAGGAGTTGGACAAGGCTCTGCGTGATCAGGTGAAAACCGTGGTGGTGATCTACGCCGAGAACCGCAGTTTCAACAATCTGTTTGCGAACTTTCCCGGCGTTGAAAAGCCCTTGTCGGCGCTGTCGGCTGCCGACTATCAACAACGCGACCGGGACGCCAACCTGTTGAGCCACCTGCCGCCGACCTGGGGCGGTGTCCTGCAAGTCGGCCCGCAAAGCGTGGATGGGGTGACCTATCCCAGCGCGGTGCAATTCCAGGAAAACCTGCCCAATGCGCCCTACCCGCTCAAGGGGCCGAACGGCGAGGATTTGCCTTTAAGCCTGGTCACCCGCGACTTGTGGCATGTGTTTTATCAGAACCAGATGCAGATCAACGGTGGCAAGAACGACCGTTTCGTGGCCTGGGCCGACGCCGGCGGCCTGGTGATGGGCCATTATGCCCAGAGCCGTTATGCGCTGCGCTTGTGGGACGTGGCGAAAGAGTTTGTGCTCTGCGATAACTTTTTCCAGGGCGCATTCGGCGGCTCGTTCCTCAACCATCAATACCTGATCAGCGCCACCGCGCCGTTTTACCCGAACGCCGCCGAATCAGCGGCCAAGGCGCAAATCGCCGTGTTGCAAAGCGACGATCCCACCGACCCGCGCCTCAAACCGCTGGAGCTTTCTCCGGCCAGCGCCATGACGGGCCCGCCGCAGTTCGGGCCGAGCGCACTGACGCCCGACGGTTTTGCCGTCAACACCCTGGCCCCGCCGTATTGGCCGACCTGGATTCGCGACCCCGACAACCCGGACTACGCCAAGCCCGACTTGCCTAACGTGCTGGTGCCACAAACCCACGAACACATCGGCGACAAGCTGTCGAAAAACAACATCGACTGGGCCTGGTACGCCGGTGCATGGCAAGCCACTCTGGAGCAATTCAGGGATTCCGGCGGCATTCCGAAAATTCCGAATTTCCAGTACCACCACCAGCCGTTCAATTACTTCAAGCAGCAAGGCCCGCAAAATCCGCTGGAGCGCAACAAACGCCTGCGCGATGGCGGCCTGGGGGATGAGTCGAGCAGCAACCGTTTCCTGGCCGATGCAGAAGCGGGCAAGTTGCCCGCCGTGACCTTCTACAAACCCCAGGGCAACCTGAATATGCACGCCGGTTACGCCGACGTGGCCTCCGGTGATCGGCATATCACACGCGTCCTGAAAGTGCTGCAGGAGAGCCCGCAGTGGGAAAACATGGTGGTCATCGTCACGGTCGATGAAAACGGCGGCTGGTGGGACCACGTCGCGCCGCCCAAAGGTGATCGCTGGGGTCCGGGTACACGTGTTCCGGCGTTGGTGGTCTCGCCTTTTGCACGTAAAGGCACAGTCGATCATACGGTCTACGACACCGCCTCGATCCTGCGCCTGATTACCCGCGTGTTCCAACTGGAACCCCTGGACGGCCTCAAGCAACGGGATGCCGCCATGCTCGCCCGTGGTCAGGTCCCCATGGGTGATCTGAGCAACGCCTTGCGCTTCGCGAATTAGGCAGTTTTGCCAGGTGCCCGGCAAAAAAAAGTATTAACCGACGCGCTTTTTCCTGGTCAAGCGCTACTGTGTGAAGGTGGGCACCCACCCCGCGCAGACGGGCTTTCGCTGACAAGGAACCACGCATGTTTAAACTGACCAGGCTGTCCTTCACCCTCGCCTCACTCACCTTGAGCGCAGTCGTACACGCCGATGTCGAACTTGACCTGGGAACCCCGCAACGGGTTACCCAAGTGTTCGCCTATCCCAACAATTGCAACGTGATCTGTTTTCGACCCTGGACACTGGAACAGACGGTCGAGCACTACCTCACCCAAAGCCTGCAGCGGGACGGCTACAGCCGCGCCCGAGTCAGCGTGAAAACCGCTGGCAATCAGGTGCGCGCCCAGTTCAGTGGTGTCCCTGAAGGATACGGCCAACCCTTGACCTCACTGTTGAACACCGCGGACCTGGCCTATCAGGGCGCCAGTCAACTCAATCGCGATGGCAAGTGGCAGTTCGACTGGTATCTGTTCCTGCCGCTGGGCATGGCCCTGGAAAACCGTAAAAGCATTGAGTTACTGCATTTTCCGCCGGATTACTCCCTCACGCATTATCAGGACTACCTGGAGTCAGCCACCACCGATCGTTGGGCAACCCTGTTGACGGCCAACGGCATACCGGCGACCCAGACGCCGGAGTACCAGACCATCATCGATATTGCGCCGATCGCCGCGCCGTCTTCGGCCGGCAAGGACCTGGAAGGTGTCTACAGCTACTTCACCGCGTACCAGACGCGGATGGTCCGGGAATTGAGCGTGCGCCCCGACGGTGCGTTGCCGATGGTGGCCTTCGGGGCCCCCGTGCGCAACTGGATCAAACAACAGTACGGGCCAACCCTGCCGGTGCTGGGCCTGGCACAGATCAACCCGGCCGAAGGCGCGACGGTCGCGGTACTGGGTGCCAATCACCCCAGTTATATCTGGTTCGGCGCCAACCCCGACACCTACGACGGCGACCAGAAAAAAGCCGACGAGGCCGGCTTGAAGATCATGGGCCAGGATTTGAGTGCTGCGTGCTGGCAAGCCGGAATGGGCCAGGCGCCTGGCAGCGACCCCAATGTGCAACTCAAAGGCTGCATAAACACGTGGCAAGTGACTCGCAAGGAGCAGACATGCGAGTTGTTCTACACCTCGATTCGCGAGTTGTCCCCTGAGCAGGCAAAGGAAAAATGCGCCACCCCGTCAATCAAGGACCAATTGAAACACTTGAAAACACCCACCCCGGCACTCTCCATCGCGGCACCGGTGCTCTAAGTCAGCCTTAGCCTACGCCAGCAATAGCCGATATCTACTGTCAGATTTGACAGTAGATATCGGCTCCAACTTGCGCGAGGCTGGGGACGTCCCATTCGCTGCAAGACTGGCAGTCATATCAATACCAGGAGGTCAATGCAGCCCGACAAGGAGTCTTATGAAAACGCAACGCACGGAACCGCCCTCCACTGCCAGTGACTGTCTGTATCCTTTCGAGACGCTGCAGACAGCGCAGGGCTACCCTTCAGAGCGACATTTCCAGGTCGTGCGTACCCGCAATGGTCGGAGCACCGGCATCAAGGCCAAGGTGGCCTTCGACAAACGGATGAGCATTGCCAAGGTGTCGGGGCAGGTCGTGGGCGAGCGACGCCTGCATACGCTGCAAATGTCTTCGCACATCTATCTTTACGATCCCTGGTTCAGCGGCCTGCTGAGGCACTCGTGCGATCCGAACGTTTTTCTCGACATCACCGAGCTGGAGCTATGGACGACTCAGGCCATCCCCCCAGGCACATTGTTGACGATGGACTACGCCAGCACCGAGAGCGTGTTGTATCAGCAGTTCGAGTGCCATTGTGGCGCCGATAACTGCCGAGGCTGGATCACTGGCAATAAAGAACCGTTGAACGAAGAAGGACAACGGTTCATGGAGCAGCGGCGCCAGCGTAAGCGCGTTTAACTTTCGCCCAGTGGACGCAGGCGGTATTGCGGCGGCAACTGCTCGAACCCACTGATGGTGGTGTTCAGGCTTTTCCAGCGACCATCCTTGATCCCGTAGATGCAGCCGTGAATCGACAGGCTCTGGCCGCGATGCCAGGCATTTTGCACAATGCTGGTGTGACCGACATTAGCCACTTGCTGGATGACATTCAATTCACACATGCGGTCGACGCGTTCTTCTTCCGTGGGCAGTTGCGCGAGGATTTCGCGGTTCTCGTAGTAAAGATCGCGGATCGTGCGCAACCAGCCGTCGATCAGGCCGAACTGACGGTCCTGCATCGAGGCGCGTACACCGCCGCAGCCATAGTGGCCGGTCACCAGGATATGTTTGACCTTGAGTACATCCACCGCGTACTGGATCACCGACAGGCAATTGAGGTCGGTGTGCAACACGACGTTGGCCACGTTGCGGTGTACAAACAGGTCGCCGGGCAGCATGCCGACGATCTCATTGGCCGGAACCCGCGCGTCGGAACAACCGATCCACAGGTATTCCGGAGTCTGCTGGCGGGCGAGCTTGGCGAAGAATTCGGGATCTTCCTGTTTGATCGCATCCGCCCAGCGTTCGTTGTTATCTAGCAGGTCTTGTAGTTCGTTCATCAGGGAAGCCTCGGGAATGATGCTCACGTATGACACAGGTGCGTTCGTCCGGGTCACGCCCTGCCGGCAGAAAGCCAAGACGAATTAGCTTGAATCTTAGGGCGTCATACCAGTCCACACACTATAAGCCCCACAGTATGAGGATTGGCCATGACTGAATCACGACGTCCCTACGGCGCTACACAGCCGGAACCGATTGATGACAATGAAGATCGCATGGGCTCGATGCGAGAGCTGGACTTTGACGAGCAGGAGCCCACCGCCGAGATTGGCGAGGAGATTCCGGCGGGTGAGCGCGAGCACCTGATGCCCGACGAACGGGTACGTGAAGCCGGGCTGACCGGGGCCGCCACCGAGGATCATGCATCGACCGATGATGACATGAGTCCGGAAACGCTGATCCACGAAGATGGCGCGCGCGATGCGCGGGAGGAAGGCGAGGACGGCCCGGCGGACTACGACCTGAGCGTTGTCGATGAGGATGAGATTGGTGGTGGCAATGGGTTGGATGAAGCGGAGATGGCGGAGCGCGACCCGGTAGACGGTAATCGCTGAAGCACCGCCGCTCCCACAGGGGGAATTCAACAGTTTCTAAAAGTTGTGCAGCGAGCTATGCCCACAAGCGGAAGTGTGGTTAGTCGACCAGGGTGCAGGCCATGACGACCGCATCTTCGCGACCACCGACGGCGGGGTAGTAATCCCGTCGGCGGCCGATTTCATTGAAGCCGTAGCGCTCATACAGCCGAAATGCACCGGCATTGCTGTCACGCACTTCAAGAAAACACTCCCGGGCATTGGCCGCGTAGGCGCGAGACATCAAATGCTCCAACAGCGCCAATCCCAGGCCACGCCCCTGGCTTTCCGGCTTGACGGTAATGTTCAGCAGGTGCGCCTCGTCGAGGATAATCTGCACCACGCCGTGCCCCACTTGCTGCTCGCCTTCAAACATCAGCCAGATCTGGTACTTGCCCAGTCCGTCGAGAAAAATCCCCCGGGTCCAGGGATGGCTGAACGCCGCGTATTCGATTTTCAGTACGGCGTCGAGGTCCGCCTCGGTCATCGGGCGGAAGGATACAGCGTCACTCATGGGTACTTTTCCAAAGCGCCATCAGCCGGCGCATGGCTTGCCAGACTTCAGCCTTACGCTGTGGCTCTTCCATTAATAATTCGAGACCCGGCAATGCCCAGACAACACCGAGGCCCTCGACCTGCAACTGGCGGTACCAGGCTTCGGCGTTGGCTTCACCGGCGAAACGCACGGCGGGCAGGCCGATCAGCCACAGGCAGGCACAAGGTTCGTCCTCCAGGCGGGCCGACACAAAACCTTGCACAAAATCACGCGCAGCCTCCGGGCCCTGATCCATGGTGCCACGCACCAGCAGCGGCCAGCGCACCGGTTCGCCAACGATTTGCGGGCTGTCGGGCAGGCCGGCGGCGCGCAACATGTCTTTGAGCAGCAGATAGGCTGGATCACGGGTCTGGAAGCGCTCGCCGGTGGGCAACTCCACCAACAGCAAGCAACGCCCGGCCCGCAGCAATTGCAAGGCAAAGCGCGGCGGCGGCACCACGGGTGCCTTGACCACCGGAGCCGGAGCGTCCTCGACCACGGGGGCGGGTCTGGCAGCCGTTGAAGGGCGCGGTACTTCGACCTTGGCCCGCTCCGTCGGTCGCTCCAAGGCTTGAGCGGCTGGCTTGACCACCGCCACAGGCGCGGCAGCTTCCTCGCCCGACACCTCAAAAGGCTCGAACGGCTCCAGCGCCTGCAGCAGTTCGGGCCGCGATGGCGCGGCAAAAGGCAACTCGGTGCGCGGCAGCCAGTTGACCACTTGCATGGCGGTCAAATAAGCACGACGTCGGGACTCGATAAGCACAGCTCGGCCACTTGTGGATAACTAAAGAGCGGGGATTCTACCGCCCTTCGGGGTTGATCGCCCACCGTTAACAGTCAGCACCCTGACCGGCTGTGGATAAATCCCGGCGCCGATGCAGTACAATCGCTGCTTTTAATCGCCAACCAGCCGGCCATTCCAATGATCGAACCCAAGCGCGTCTTGCGCGCCCTCGCCGAACACTGGGCCCTGCTTGAGCCACTGTGCGAACACTTCGACCAAGGCACCCTGAGCCTCGGTGAATTGCGCGCGCAACTGGCCGCCCAACAACTGGACAGCACGCCGCAGGACATCACCAACCTGCTGGACGTGTGGATTCGCCTGGATATCCTGGTGCCTGTCGCCAAGAGCCCGAACCGTTTCGAGCTCAACGCCCAGATCCACGACTTCCTGGCCTATCTTCGCAAGGAGCACCGGCTAGGCCTGTGCCTGGAAATCGAAGCCTACCTGCGCCACCTCGAGCGCCTGGCCGGCTATATCCAGGATGCCTTCGACATCCGCGACGGGCATGATCTGGCCCGCCAACTGCGGCTGTTGGACATGCGTGTGCGCGACGTGCTGAAAAAACTCGCCAACGACGAACAGGCCCTCGCCGCCGTGGCCGACCGGGCCAAGACCAGCGACCGGCAAATCCCGTTGCGCCAGCGCTATGCCGAAGTGCTGGCCACCTGGGACGAATACGTCGAACCGATGATTCAACTGGTGAACGCCGACGGCGCGTTCGAGCAAGGTGTGCGCAAGGTCGAGAACGTGCTGCTGCGCATGCTCACCGAGCAGCAGCGCCTCGGCCACCTGGTGGACGACGACATGCTGTTGCGCACTCACGCGCGCATCCTCGAAATGCAGACCAGCGCCCAGTTGACCCTGCGCCATGCCCGCGAACTGCTGTTGCCGTTGCGTGAAGAAGCACGCAGGCACAATGCCGTGACCCGTGGCGCGGCCCTGGCCTTGTCGGCCATCCGTCGCAAGGGCCTGGACGCGGTGCCGCAAGCGGCAATGCCGATGTTCACCCGGCCGCAAAGCACCTTTCTCGGCAGCGCCAGCCAGGTCGAAGCCTATGTGTATGCACTGGCGAATTTCGAACCCAAGCCGGCGCGTTTCCCCAAGGCCCACAAGTCTCACAAGGGCCAGGCGCCTCGCGCACCGCGCACGGTCAAGGAAATGCTCGAACGCTGCGAAGACGCGCTGCCGATGCCGGACCTGATGACCTGGCTGCTGGAACAGGAACCGGACGGCGCCACCGACGAGTTGCTGTACTGGTTCTCGCGCCTGTCGCGGGAAAAGCGTTTCAAGCGCGAACGCCTGGAACGCCGGGATTACCACACTCACGAGCACCAGGTCAGCCTGCGCTCATTCGCCCTGCTCCCGGCCAGCACTGATGCGGCCGAGCAATCTGCGAGCACCCCTTATGGAAGTACTTCGCATGCAACTTGATCTATCCGAACTGTCCCAGCTGGCGCCGATCTTTCGCGAGCTGTTCAAGGGCTACCACGTCAGCCGCCGCGACCCGGAGCTGTACGCGCAATTGTCGAATTTCCAGGACCAGTACCGCACCCTGTTCAAGGCCCTGGGCTTTGAGTTGGTATGCGATACCCGTGGTTTCTACTACTTCGTCCCGGACACCGCCGTCGCCGCCGCGCAGGTCAACAAGACCGCTCAGCGCCTGGCGTTGTTCACCTTCATCCTGGTCGAACACCTCGCCGACCAGGGTCGCGATCCGATTGCCGTGCTGGACGGGGGCAGCCTGGGCCGCGATGAACTGCCGTCGTTGCTGGACAAGTACCGCGACCTGTTCATCCAGGCCGAAGTGCAGACCCAGGAGGAACTGGAAGAGAAAATCATGCGCCGCATGACCCAACTCGGGTTTGCCAGCGAGGACAACGGTACCTACCGCTTCCTGCCGCCAATGCACCGTTTCCTTGACGTGTGCCTGTCGGTGCAGCAAGACCGCGACCTCGCCGCCAGCGTCCACAGTGTATTGCCCTTGCCGGCGCCGGTGATCATCGACGAAGACAGCGATGAAAAACTGCTGCAGACCGATGACCCGCTGGACCTCAGTGACTTCGCTGAAGAAAGCGAAGAAGACGCCCTGGCCCGCGCCATTGCCGAAGAACAGGAGACCGATGCATGAGCAAGGAACGCTACGGCATTCGCCGCTTCGCCTTATTGAACACCGCGGGTTACAGCCTGGGGCTGTTCCCGCTGGAGGAACCGCTGTCGGTATACGGCGCGAACAACCTGGGTAAGTCGGCCTCGATCAACGCCCTGCAGTTCCCGATTCTGGCGCGCATGTCGGACATGAGTTTCGGCAAGTACACCCTGGAGCAATCCCGGCGCTTCTACTTTGCCACCGACACCAGCTACATCCTCGTGGAAGTGTCCCTGCCCCACGGCCCGCATGTGATTGGCGTGGTCGGCCGTGGCCCGGGCGGCGGTTTCGGTCACCAGTTCTTTGCCTACGCGGGCAAACTGGACCTGGCGCATTACCAGAAGAACGACACCTGTCTGCGTCAGAAAGAACTGTTCACCAACCTTGAGCGCGAAGGCCTGAAAGCCTATGAACTCAAGCCCGATGAACTGCGGCGCTTACTGGTCGGCGGTCACACCTCGATTCCGCTGGACCTGACCCTGATTCCGCTGCGCTCTACCAGCGAGCAGAGCCTGAAGACTTTCCGCGCGCTGTTCATCAACTTGCTGCACATGCGCGAAATCACCGCGGCCAAGCTCAAGCAACTGTTCCTCGACGCCTTCGAACACAGCTTGCGCTCCGGCAGTGTCGATTACATCGCCGCGTGTGAAGAAGCCTTCCGCGACGTACGACGCATGGAGCAGGACTACAATTCGCTGGTGGCGGCGGGACCGCTGGTCGAAGCGCTGGCCAATGGCGTGAAACACCGCGACATCCTGCGCGGCAAATTGCATCGCCTGTCGCCACTGCTGGACTCGCTGCTGGGCACCTGGTCGGATTACGCCGGCGCGCGCAAGGAAGAACTGACAATCCAGGCCGAGCATTACCGCAACGAGCAAGACGCCCTGCAGAATGATCAGCGCGGCGGTACTCAAGAGCTGATGCGCCTGGAGCGGGAAATCAGCGGGGTTCAGCGCTGGCTGGGCGAGCTGTCGGTGCTCAAGCATCGCTTTGCCCTGGTGGATAACGTCAAGGTCCTGGAGCAGCAACTGCTGGCGGCCAAGGATGCCCACGATGAATTGGCGGGCGCCCTGGCGCAGTCCCGACAGTTCAGCGCGGAGGATCTGGACGAACGCCTGCGCGACCTGGAAAAACGCCTGAAGTCGGTCAAGCAGCAGCTCGATCATGCGGACAACAACAGCTACGCCAAGCTGCGGGAAGAGTTCTCACAGCAAGATGTCGAACGACTGATGCGTCTGTTCAACAGTTCGCTGTTCAGCCTGCCGCTGGGTGAGCATGGCATCACCCTGGATGAAGACGGCCAGTGGGTAAAGTCGCTGGAACTGATCCTCGATGGCTTCAAGGGCGAGCGTTTCGAAGTGCCGGGGTTGTCCATCGATATCTCGCACATCGAACCACCCGCATTGCAGGCGCTCGCCGACCGCGCAGCGTTGCGCGACCAGAAAGAACGCCTGGAAAAAGAACTCAAGCAACTGAAGACCCAGGCGGCGGTGGTATCTGACCGCGCGGCGAGCAAGACCCAGACCGAAGCCCTGTACCAACAGGTGCTGGACGCGCAGAAGGCCCTGGAAGATTTCCGTCGCACACAAACCCTGAGTGCCGAAGAGGGCGAAAAACTCGAGCAACTGGCGCAGATGGAAGCGGCGCAGGACGAATTGAAGCGTTCCAGCGATGCCTTTACCGAGCGCGTCCAGCAACTGTCGGCCAAGCTGCAACTGGTGGGTCGCCAGATCGCCGACATGGAAGCCAAGCAGCGCACCCTGGATGACGCCTTGCGCCGTCGCCAGTTGCTGCCGGCAGACTTGCCGTTCGGCACGCCGTTCATGGATCCCGTCGATGACTCCATGGACAATCTGTTGCCGCTGCTCAATGACTATCAGGACAGCTGGCAAGGTCTGTTGCGCGCTGATGGACAGATCGAAGCGCTGTACGCTCAGGTCCGCCTCAAGGGTGTGGCCAAGTTCGACAGCGAAGACGATATGGAACGCCGCCTGCAACTGTTGATAAACGCCTACGCCCACCGCACCGACGAAGCCCTGACCCTGGGCAAGGCGCGACGCGCGGCGGTCACCGATATCGCACGGACCCTGCGCAACATTCGCAGCGACTACGACAGCCTTGAGCATCAATTGGCGTTGTTCAACCGTGAGATCAACAAGCGCCAGGTATCCAACCTGCAGAGTTTCCGCATTGTACTGGCGCCGAACAAGGAAGCCCTCAAGCACATCGATCAGATCATCCACAGCGCCGGACAGTATGAGGAAGGCGAAACCCTGTCGGTGTTCGACCTCAG
The DNA here is from genome assembly GCF_059758795.1 of Pseudomonas sp. GQ91. NCBI lineage: Bacteria > Pseudomonadati > Pseudomonadota > Gammaproteobacteria > Pseudomonadales > Pseudomonadaceae > Pseudomonas > Pseudomonas sp. GQ91. The sequence continues at coordinate 4,250 of NZ_JCAXED010000012.1, read as the reverse complement.
CCAGAGTGCCGACCAGGACAACAAGAACGAAGAGGCCAAAGAGTACCTGGCACGCCTGGTAGCGGCGAACCATAACCAATTGGGTCTCAAGGACCTGTTCGAGCTGGCTTTCGAGATCACCAAGGTCAACGGCCAGCCGGTGATCCATACCGACATCGACGGCGCCGCGTCCAACGGCACCACCATGACCATCAAGGCGCTGACCAACATGTACTTGTTGCTGCACTTGATGGATCGTGAACAGGCGGGTCGTGTGCGCTTGCCCTACTATCTCGACGAAGCGGCAGACATCGACGAGAAGAACCAGGCGGCGTTGCTGGAAACCAGCCTGCAACTGGGCTTTGTGCCGATTCTGGCCAGTGTGAAGCCACAGGTTTCCGCCCAGGTCGCGATTGACCTGGAAGGTGGCAGCGGGCCGAACGGAATCTACATCGATGAGGCGGACTGGAAGTACATCCGTCGCCATGATGAGGTGAAAGCGACGGTCAATGTGCAGGCGGATGAGCCGGAGTTGGATGAGGTCTGATCTACCGCACTGAAACGCAAAAAGGCCGCGATCCCATGGATCGCGGCCTTTTTTTGGGCGCTGTCTTTATTTACCCAGCGGAATCTTGGGCGCCCAGATCAGCCATTCATCTTCAAACTTGTCGAACAACGGGAACGTCTGCTCGGGCAAGGCCCTGTTACCCATGCGTTCGCCTTCCGGAGTGGCAAAGGCGATACCACCCTGGATCAGGGTTTCCAACGATTCGGTACGCACAGTCGCCCCCTTGAACAGGCCGAAGTCGAGGCCAAAACCGCTGGAGTTCCAGAAGCGACTGCCGCCGCGCACCAATGGCGCGTACTTGGGTTCGATCAGCACATGGATCAGCACACGGTCGGCTGTCTTGCCCAGTTCGTAACCGGTGACTTTGCCCACGGTGACTTCTCGGTACGTTACCGGCACGCCAACTTTCAGCGAACCCCGGCGAGCGGCACTGAGCACCAGGCTCAAGCCGGCTTCCGGCACATCGACCTCAGGCGGTTGAGCCAGGGCCACGAAGTTCTTTTGTGGACCGGTACTTTTCACCGGCGGCAAGACTTCGATGTATTGACCCGTCACCAGCGTTTCCAGGTTCTCGGTTTTCATCAGGCCCAGCTCTGGCTTGACCACCCAGAATTGACTGCCGGCACGGGCAATTTTCTCAGGCACTTGCGTGATGCGCGCGCTGAGTATTACCGATTGCATGTCGGCGCTCAGATCGATGCTTTCGATCTTGCCCACATCCAGCCCCTTGAAGCGAATCGGTGAGCCGGCGCGCAGGCCATCGGCCCGATCAAGCTTGATCGTCACCAGTGTTCCGCTCTGACTGGCGGTTTCATGATCGGCAAACAGGCGGAAACGTGGAATACGTCTTTTCAGCGGGACGTTCTGCTCCGGGGTTTCAAAGGCAATACCACCGGCCATCAGGCTTTGCAGGGATTCACTTTTCACCTGGATGCCGCCGGTGAGCCCGCCCGTCAACGTCACGCCGCTGGCATTCCAGAAACGCGTCGAACCGTTGACCAGGCCTTCGTATTCCTTCTCGATGTGAACGCCAATCACCAGTTGTTTGCGCTTGCGCGAGAACTGATAACTCTGGACCGAACCGACCTTGACCTGCTTGTAGAGGATCGGGCTTCCGACCTCCAGGGAACCGAGGTTGTCGGTCAGCAAGACAAGGTGCAAGCCAGGCGAGCGCAAGTCCAACGGCGGAGCTTTGGCTCGCGCCACGAACTCTCGCTGGGGGGTGGCGCCCTTGTCGCCGGGGCGAATAGCAATGTAGTTGCCTTTGACCAGGGCTTCCAGGCCGGTGATACCCGCCAGGGAGATGGAAGGTTTGACCACCCAGAATTGCGTGCCTTCGACCAGGTAATCTTCGGCCAATGGGTCCAGGGTCAATTCGGCACTGGCGCTGGACAGGTCAGAATCGACCTTCAGGGCCTTCAGGCTACCGACCTGGATGCCTTTGTACATCACCGGCGTACGACCGGCTTGCAGCCCTTCGAAGTCGCTGAATTTGACCTTGATCCGGATACCGGCGGCGGCGGCATCGAAGTCTTCATACAGACGGAACGGCAGGCTTGGATCCGTGGGCGGACTATCCTTGCGATTCTCCGGCGTGGCGAAGGAGATACCACCGGACACGATGCTGGCCAGGGATTCACTGCGCACTTTGACGCCGGACAGGTTCGCGTCGATGCTGATGCCGCTGGCGTTCCAGAAACGTGTGTGTTTGCGCACCAGATTGGCGTAGGTCGGCTCGATATAGACCTTGATCTCGACGGTGTTCTGATCGGCGGATAACAGGTAGCTTTTAACCTGGCCCACCTGGATCTGTTTGTAGAATACCGGGCTGCCACGGTCGAGCGAACCGAGTCGATCGGCCTTGAGGGTCAGGTGCAGACCAGGCTTGGCGTCGGACAATGGCGGCTCTTCGGAGAGCGCCTTGAACTTGCGTGTGGGTTCGCCATCACCGGGACTGGCGGCGATGTAGTTACCCGAGACCAGGGTTTCGAGCCCGGTGATCCCGGCCAGGGTGACACTGGGCTTGACCAGCCAGAAGCGCGTGTTGGACTTGAGGTACTGATCAACGTCCTTGTTCATCTCGATGGTCGCAATCACCCCGCGATTACTGCCCTCATCATCCAGGGCCAGGGTTTTGACCTTGCCCACGGGCATGCCTTTGTAGACCACCTCGGTTTTGTTGGCCTGGATGCCTTCGCCACTTTCAAAGCGCACCTGGATCTCGATGCCTGTCTGGCTGTAGGAACGCCATCCGAGCCAGCCGCCAATCACCAGGGCGATCAGGGGCAGCACCCAAATGGCCGACCAGTTCGAAGCGGGGCGGGTTTTAGCCTTTGGCAAATCAGTCATGGTCGTCGTCCGACTCCGTGTTATCCCAAATCAGTCGGGGATCAAAGGTTACTGCGGCAAACATCGTCAAAATGACTACGCTGGCGAAAGCCACGGCGCCGAGATTGGCCTCGACGCTGGCAAGTCGACCAAAGTTGACAACCGCCACGAGGATGGCGATCACAAAGATATCCAGCATGGACCAGCGACCGATGAACTCGATAAAGCGGTACATGATAATGCGCTGGCGGGCAGACAGGGGCTGATGGCGCTGCACCGAAAAAAGCAACAACGCGATACCCACCAGTTTGAAGGTCGGGACCAGGATACTGGCGATAAACACCACGGCGGCAATAGGGAACATGCCATGCTGAACCAGTTCGATCACACCGGCCATGATGGTGCTAGGAGCGCCTTGCCCCAAAGAGTTGACCGTCATGATCGGCAGCAGATTCGCCGGGATATAGAGAATCGCAGCGGTGATCAGCAATGCCCAGGTGCGTATCAAACTGTTCGGACGCCGAGCGTGGACCAGCGCGCCGCACCGGGTGCACGTTTGTTCGTCGGTATTGAGATCTTGCTTGTTCAGTTCGTGACATTCCGTACAGATCAGAATGCCTGCATCAATCGCCCGCATGAACATCCTCTCCAGACAAAGCTTGCCAGATCTGGTGAGGCGACATCACTACCTCCAGCAGAATCTGAACCATCAACAGGCTGACAAAACACGCCAGTCCCAGGCCCAGGGTGAGAGAAGCCATATCGACCAGCTTGACGATCGCGACCAGCACTCCCATCAGGTAGACCTCAAGCATTCCCCAATCCCGCAGGTGATGATAAATACGGTAGAGCAACAGGCCGTAGCTACGTCCGACATTCCAGCGAATACTGAGCAGTACCGCGAGCTGGCAGAGCAGCTTGACCAGCGGAATGCCCATGCTGCAAAGGAACACCACCACGGCCACACCTTGCATGCCGGTATTGAACAAGGCGGCGACGCCACTCCATACCGTGTCCTCGGAGGTCTGCCCGAGTAGATTGAGCTGCATGATGGGTAAAAAGTTCGCAGGGACGTACAACAACAACGCGGCGAGCACCAAGGCGAGGCTTCGCTCGATGACGTTGTAGCGATGGGCGTACAGCTCATAGCCACAGCGTGGGCATTGGGCTTTTTCACCATGGGCCAGCGCTGGCTTGCGCATCAGCAAGTCGCATTCGTGACATGCCAGCAAATCGTCCAGCGGCAAATCCGACACCTTTAGGGTATCAACCGGATCGGGCATATAGGGCTCGAACTCTAAAAATGATCAGGTGCCTATTCTAGTGTCCTGGCTCGGAAATAACTGTGCAAATTTGTCGGCAGACACAGGGTTGT
>NZ_JCAXED010000011.1:0-211961 GCF_059758795.1 Pseudomonas sp. GQ91 | reverse complement strand
AAAAAGCCTCCGCGGTCCTTCAGTCCAAACTGGGGGGGGCAGGTTTGGGGGCTGCTGCGCAGCCCAACGGGGGACAAGCCCCCTCGCCACAAAACAAGCCCCTCTTCAGCCACAGGGCAAGCCCTCTCGCCACTTCTCATTGATCAAAGCCAGGCGGCATCCCACAGCGGGTAGTCGCCGATGTGTTCGACCAGGCCGGCGCGTAGAGGGTTGGCGATGATATAGCGTGCGACTTTACGCAGGTCTTCATCAGTACGAATGGCGCGGTCATGGTAGCCACGTTGCCAGAAGCGTTCCTTGCTGCCACGGGCGTGGTTGATGCTTCGTGTGCTCAACGACTTGGTACGCCCCACCACCTGGGGCAAGGTGGCGTCCTTGAGTTCGAACAACCAGTGGAAGTGATCAGGCATCACGACCCATGCCAGGGAGTTGATCAGGTTCAGTTCATGGGCCTGCTTAAACTCGGCGACCAACAGTCTTCCCAGATGGAAATTTCGAAATAACGGCTGGCGGTTATGCACAACCGCCGTAATCAGATAAGCGCGGCCTGGCTCTGAATATCGACCACGGCGCAGTAAGTGTGACTGGGGATGAGGCAATCCATTGCTCCTTTTGGTACGACGAACTGAACCTTTGACGCTAGCAACGGAGAAGGGCGAACCGTGTGGCGATTGATGTCTGTTTGTATCGATAAAGGTCGAGAAGGACGTTCACACCGGGCACGTTGGGCGCCGGTTACCTGTGTGACATCAAGTAATTTGTGTAGCCACAGGACAAACCGCCGCTCAGCCAGGTTGGCAGCGCATGGATTCTGTCTGTTCCAGATAAGGCATCAGGAGCGGTGTCATGCCCTTGAGCACTTGCACCGGCAGGGCTGAGGTGAAGGTGAAGTGCTGTGCCGAATTGCCCGGTACGAACGCCGTCAAGGTGCCGAAGTGCTGCTCGCCGAGGTAGAACACGAACGTGGCGGTGCGGTTGATCGATTTGGAGCTGAGTACGCGACCGCCCGCACCAAATGTCTGGATGCGGTTGTCCCCCGTACCGGTCTTGCCGCCCATTGCCAGCGGCGTACCGTCGGCCAGGGTGAAACTGCCCGCCACGCGTTTTGCCGTGCCGGCGTCCACCACCTGCGACAACACCTCGCGCAGCGCCGTTGCCACTTCGCTGGGCATGACGCGTCGAGCACGCTCCGGGTTGTTGATCAGCCGTGTCTCGTAAGGTGTGCCGGCGGCAAAATGCAGACGGTCGATGCGCAGCACCGGCAAGCGTACGCCGTCGTTGAGGATGATCCCGATCAGTTCGGCCAGGGCGGCGGGGCGGTCGCCCGAGCTGCCGATGGCGGTGGCCAGCGAGGGCACCAGATGATCGAAGGGATAGCCCACGGCCTGCCAGCGTTGGTGGATATCCAGGAACGCCTCGACCTCGAGCAGCGTGCGAATGCGCTTGTCCCGTGCACTTTGATGACGGCTCTTGAACAGCCAGCCATAGACTTCCTGGCGCTCGAACTGACTGGCCTCGACGATTTGGCTGAACGTCGCCTCGGGGTGATTGAGCAGGTAGCCCATCAGCCACAGGTCCAGTGGATGAACCTTGGCGATGTAGCCTTGGTCGGGCAAGTCAAAAGCCCCGGGACCGTAGCGCGTATAGAGTGTTTCCAGGCGCGCGTCGCTCAGCGCTTTCTGGCCCTGGGTGGTTTTCAGGTGTGCCCGCACAAAATGCTTGAAGGTTTGCGGGTTGGCCTCGGGCAGCAAGTAACGATGCACCGCCGCGAGGCGAACGGGCGTGGGGCGCACGCCGTCGAGGAACGTCTCGAGGCGCGCCTGGGTATCTTTTTTCTGATACTTCTTCCAGAACTTGAGCAAAAACGTGCTGCCTTCGCGATCCGCGAATCGGGCCAGGTATTCCTGGCGCCGCGGATCGCTGTCGTCCTTGAGTAATTGCGCGCTGTTGTTGGCGCCCGAATAGATGCTGTAGCGCACCAGGTCGCGCATCAGGCGAATGAACGGCAGGTTGATGGATTCGCGCAGCGCATCGCGCAGGCTCGGCGTGCGGCCGTTGTCCTGGATACGGAAATTATTGAAACGGTGCAGGCCGCCGCCAGTGAAAAAGGCCTCGCCGGGACTCGCCGAATAGGTGCGATCGAGGGCGGCACCGAGCATGTTGTCCAAGCGCTGCTCCGGGTGACGGATCAGGTAATCAATGGCCCAGCGGCTCAAACGGTCCTGGCTGTCGACCTCAACGTTCTTCAACGCAGCGGGCGTCAGATGCGCATAGCGTGCATGCAGTTCCGCGATGATTTGCAGGTAGGTGGTGAGCACGCGCAGTTTGGCGGTAGAGCCCAGCTCCAGCTTGCTGCTCTGGTTGATATCGAAGGGCTGGTCGGTGTTGTCGGTCTGGATCCGCACGCGGGCGCCATCCGCAGTTCGTTCAAACAAGGTAAAGCTATAGCGCACCTGGGCGGTGGACGCGGGGGTCAGCAAGCGGTGGCCCAGCAAGCCGACTTGTCCGGCGAAAGCCGGGTCCGCCAACTGCTTGAGGTAGTCGGTTATCTGGTTTTGCAGCTCGCCCTGCAAGGTGCTGGTAGCCGAAAGATCGAGGCGGTCAAGGTCGTACAAGGAGCGATCCAGCAGCACCGCCAGTCGGCTGCGGGCGACACTGATGGCTTTATTGCTGTCGATCGGTTGAACCGCGGGTTGCTGTTGCCAGTCGCGGTAGGTGACGCGGCTTTCCAGGGCGGCGGCGGCGAGGGTGGTGTCGATGACCGCGTGTTGCCGCAGGAGCCGCAGGTGGCTGTCGGTCAGATTGGTCAGTGCTGCGCGGCCCTTGGTCAGGTAGTACGAAGGGCGGCGCTGGGCGATCATCAAGGACAGCACCTGGCGCAACGCCAGGCCGCGCGCCGCGTGGCTGGCCGGGTCGTCCGCGTGGCTGCTCAGGGCTTGATTGACTTGATTGAAGTCCGCGCCGTACCACGCCCTTAACCCTTCGGCCATGCCATGGACTTCGCCATGCCCCGGAACTGCCGACAACGGCACGCTGTTGAGGTAGTCGCGCACCACGTTCTGCCGGGCGAGGAGCGTGTCGGGACCGTTCTGGTACGCCCGCACACTGGCGGACAGCATCTGGCGGATTTTTTCGCTGCCTGAAAGGGTCAGCCCGTCCGACGAGTGACGGTATTTTTCCAACTGAGTCGCCAGGGTGCTGCCGCCTGCCGTTTGTCCCGGCAAGTGCAACTGGCGGGCGACTTGTGACCATGCAGCCTTGGCGAAGCGCGGCCAGTCCACCGCCGGGTTGGCCTGGGGTCGGGTCGGGTCGAGCAGCTCACGGTTTTCGATAAACAACAGGCTGCGCACCATCAGCGACGGCACGTCGCTGAAGCGCGCATATAACTGGGGCGGGTAGTCGAACCGATACAACGGCGTGGCGCGGCAGTCGGTGATGGATAAACCTGCCTGGATTTTCTCGGCGTAGGGAATGAACATGCCTTGGCGGCTGTACGCCATCAGCGCATCGGAGAAACGTGCCTGCGACTCGATCACGTAGTTGCGATTCAGCAGGCGCGGCAGGAATTCTCCGAGGGCGCTGTAGCCCAGGCGCTGGTCAAACGGGCCGGCGCCGGGGTAGACAATCGCATCGCTGGCGCCGGGCCCCAGGGTGTAGGTCAGTTGCTCTGCCCACTGAGTGAATGTCCGCGCTTGCCAGTGAGCCGTCTGCAGTTCTCGTCTTGCGGCCCAACCCAGGGCGATCAATACCATCAACAGAATCAGCCAACACAGCCGCCAGGCTCGGGATGGCGTGGTTTTTTTCGGCAAAGGCACGGGTGACAGGCTGTCTGCTTCAGTGTCGGGAGAATCGGTGTGCCACAGAGCGCCCATAGTCGACTGATCCATTCCTACAGATTGATCGGACTTGTCTGAAGCGTAGACGCTGATTGCCCATGCCACGAGCTTTGTCGTAGAGGTTTGCGCGAGTCATCCCGGTGCCGGACATGTTATGTAATACTTGCCGCGTTTTGCGCCGGGAAGGCCGGTTTAGACGGTTGCTGCTGCCTCCGTCGAAACGCTTTTTATCGGGGCTTATCGCCAAATTTTGCTGTTTATTGAGTGAAAAGCCCTGTCGGGAGTTTTTTACACTGCACGCCCCGCTGAGCTGGCCAGTTGTTTTTGCCAGACGGGTCTTCCCACAAGGTTGACCCGGTCAAGTCGACATATGCGCCTATCGGCTGATATGCCTGAGACTCGGTGGCTATATCCAATAACAAAATGAGGTTGTATTCCTATGCCTGTCGGCAAACCACTGCCCCTTGAGGAGACCGCTCAAGGCGGTCCGCTCAAACGCGAATTGGGCGAGCGCCACATTCGACTCATGGCCCTTGGCGCCTGTATCGGTGTCGGCCTGTTTCTTGGCTCGGCCAAGGCCATCGAAATGGCCGGCCCGGCGATCATGCTGTCGTACATCCTCGGCGGCCTGGCGATCCTGGTGATCATGCGTGCCTTGGGCGAGATGGCGGTGCATAACCCGGTCGCCGGGTCGTTCGGGCGCTATGCGCAAGATTACCTCGGGCCGTTGGCGGGGTTTCTGACTGGCTGGAACTACTGGTTCCTGTGGCTGGTGACTTGTGTCGCGGAAATTACCGCCGTGGCGGTGTACATGGGCGTCTGGTTCCCCGATGTGCCGCGCTGGATCTGGGCCCTGGCGGCGCTGATCAGCATGGGCAGCATCAACCTGATCGCGGTCAAGGCATTTGGCGAGTTCGAGTTCTGGTTTGCGTTGATCAAGATCGTCACCATCATTGCGATGGTGTTGGGCGGCATCGGCATCATTGCGTTCGGCTTTGGCAATGACGGCGTGGCCCTGGGGATTTCCAACCTGTGGACCCATGGCGGTTTCATGCCCAATGGCGTGACCGGTGTGTTGATGTCCCTGCAAATGGTGATGTTCGCGTACCTTGGCGTCGAGATGATCGGCCTCACCGCCGGCGAGGCGCGCAACCCGCAGAAGACCATTCCCAACGCCATCGGCTCGGTGTTCTGGCGCATTCTGCTGTTCTATGTCGGCGCGTTGTTCGTGATCCTGTCGATCTACCCGTGGAATGAAATCGGCACTCAGGGCAGCCCGTTCGTGATGACCTTCGAGCGACTGGGGATCAAGACTGCGGCCGGCATCATCAACTTTGTGGTGATCACCGCCGCGCTGTCGTCCTGCAACGGCGGGATTTTCAGCACCGGGCGCATGCTCTACAGCCTGGCGCAAAACGGTCAGGCCCCGGCGCAGTTCGGCAAGACCTCCAGCAACGGCGTGCCACGTCGGGCGCTGTTGTTGTCGATTTTCGCGTTGCTGCTGGGGGTGCTGCTCAACTACCTGGTGCCGGAAAAAGTCTTTGTCTGGGTGACCTCGATTGCCACTTTCGGTGCGATCTGGACCTGGGTGATGATCCTGCTGGCGCAGCTCAAGTTCCGTAAGAGCCTGAGTCCGACGCAACAGAAAGCCCTGAAATACCGGATGTGGCTGTACCCGATCAGCTCTTACCTGGCGCTGGCATTCCTGGTGCTGGTGGTAGGCCTGATGGCGTACTTCCCGGACACGCGCGTGGCGTTGTACATCGGGCCGGCGTTCCTGGTGTTGCTGACGGTGTTGTTCTACGTGTTCAAACTGCAGCCGACCAACGCCACTGAAGGATCGGTGTCTTCAGCGTCCTGAAACCTGCGCCGATGACAAAAAAAGCCCCGCCTCATTTTTTATGAGGCGGGGCTTTTTTGTGAGATTCAGGGCGCTGGATCGACGCCTAGAACGCATCCATCAACAGCACTCTGCCGGGCTTGGCCTGATACGCATTGATCTGTGGCACCAACCGTGTGAAGTGCTCGGTCTGGCAGTGAGCATCCAGTGCTGCCTGGTCGGGCCATTGCTCGACAAAGATAAAGTGCCCGGGGTCTTTCTGGTCGACATACAGGTCGTAGGCAATGCACAGCGGTTCTTGCCGGGTTTTCTCCACCAGTTCGGCGTACCAGGGGCGTACGGTGTCCAGGTGTTCGGGCTTGATGAAATCTTCAGCAATGACTTTCAGCATGAGATGTGTCCTTGGAGCGGCGCCCTGCACGGCGCCGCATGAGTAGTCAGGCCGCAGCCACTTCGTGAGGCTCGAAACTGTCGGCCCGCGCCATCTGCCACATCCGCGAATAAAACTCGCCGTTCACTTCACCGGTAAGCAATTCCCCAGGCTTGAGGAACACATGCAACTGCGAGAACAGCTTGATCTCGGTGGCCGACATGCGTCGCACCAAGTGCTTGGCCGACAACTGCGAGGGATGATCGAGCCCGGCCGCGGCGAGCATTTCCGCCAGCGCCTTGAGGGTGTTGCGGTGGAAGTTGAATACACGCTGGGCCTTGTCCGGGACCACCAGCGCACGTTGGCGCAAAGGATCCTGGGTGGCGACACCGGTCGGGCATTTGTTGGTGTGGCAGCTTTGCGACTGGATGCAGCCAATGGCGAACATGAAGCCCCGGGCCGAGTTGGCCCAGTCGGCGCCGATGGCCAGAACGCTGGCGATGTCGAAGGCGCTGACGATCTTGCCGCTGGCGCCCAGCTTGATCTTGTCCCGCAGGTTCAGGCCGACCAGGGTGTTGTGGACAAACAGCAAACCTTCACGCAACGGCACGCCGATATGATCGGTGAACTCCACGGGCGCCGCGCCCGTGCCGCCTTCCTTGCCATCGACGACGATAAAGTCCGGCAGGATTCCGGTTTCCAGCATGGCCTTGGCAATGCCCATGAATTCCCACGGATGCCCCAGGCAGAACTTGAAGCCCACCGGTTTACCGCCGGAGAGTTCGCGCAGTTGGGCGATGAACTGCATCAGTTCGATGGGCGTGGAAAAAGCGCTGTGGCGCGACGGCGAAATGCAATCTTCGCCCATCATGATGCCGCGAGTGTCGGCGATTTCCTGGGTGACCTTGTGTTTGGGCAGGATCCCGCCATGCCCAGGTTTGGCGCCTTGGCTCATCTTGATTTCGATCATCCGCACTTGCGGATTCTGCGCTTGCACGGCAAAGCGCTCCGGGTCAAAACGGCCGTCGCTGGTACGGCAGCCGAAATAGCCGCTGCCGAGTTCCCAGGTCAGGTCGCCACCGTTTTCCCGGTGATAAGGGCTGATGCTGCCTTCGCCGGTGTCATGGGCGAAGTTGCCCAGTTTGGCGCCCTGGTTGAGCGCGCGGATGGCGTTGGCGCTCAGCGAGCCGAAGCTCATGGCCGAGATGTTGAACACCGAGGCCGAATACGGCTGGGTGCACTGTGGACCGCCGACCATTACCCGAAAGGCGCTCGGATCACTCAACGGCGCGGGGCGCATGGAGTGGCCGATGAATTCAAAACCGGACTGATACACATCGATCAGGGTGCCGAAAGGCTTGTCGGCGGTTTCATTCTTGGCCCTGGAGTAGACCAGCGAGCGCTGGGCGCGGGAGAAGGGCAGGGCGTCGCTGTCGGATTCCAGCAGGTATTGGCGGATTTCCGGGCGAATGCCCTCGACCAGGTAACGGATGTTGCCCAGGACCGGATAGTTGCGACGCACCGCGTGAGGGCTCTGCAGCAAGTCGAACAGGCCGATCAGGCTCAGTACGCCGGTGATCAGCGTGATGGGCCACAACCATTCGTGTTCGATAAAGGGCAAGCTGGCGAGGGTGAAAATGACGCACACGGCAAAAAATGCATAACGGCTAAGCAAGGACAAGCTCATACGTATTCCTTGGGTTCGGACTCATCAGGACCTGGGTCTTCAGGGTTGTGCGCCTGTGTCTTGTTATGTTTTTCACGGTTAACGCAGGCTTCCAGCTTAAGGGCGAACTCTCGACAGGGGCAACTGTAATAGCATTGAACACTGCTCTTATTGCAATTGCTTCTCGTTTGATTGGGTTTATTGTGTTACGGTATAACGTAATTAATCCACCCTGTGCCCCGGAGGCTTTATGAAAGCTGGTATCCATCCTGAGTACCGCACCGTGCTGTTTCACGACACCGCCGCCGATGTGTTTTTCCTCATCGGTTCCACCGCCGACACCGACCGTACCCATACACACACGGATGGCAATACCTACCCGTATTTCGCCCTCGACGTATCCAGCGCCTCCCACCCGATCTACACCGGCCAGCAGCGCAAGACCCAGGCCGAGGGCCGGATTGCCGGCTTCAACAAGCGGTTTGCGGCGTTTGGGTCTTCGGCGAAAAAAGTCGAGGTCGAGTAAAAAACAGGGTGGAGAACAACCCTCCTCGCTGCTATAGGCTGCTCGCCCCGTTAAACCGCGCTGACCGCAGGCATCTACAGCGGTTTATCCGTCTGCCGTATCGGCAGCACCACCCGAAAGGTGGTGCCTTTGCCGGGTTCGCTACGCACCGAAATATCCCCGTGGTGTTTCTTGACGATGCCATAGGACAGCGACAGTCCGAGCCCGGTGCCTTCGCCGACCGGCTTGGTGGTGAAGAACGGATCGAAGATTTTCTGCAGGCTGTCGGCCCCGATGCCGCAGCCGTTATCGGCGACTTCCAGCCACACCTGATCGCCTTCGATCCCGTTGCTGATGGTAATCGTGCCGCGCTCCGGACCCATGGCCTGGGCCGCGTTGATCACGAGGTTCATCACCACCTGGTTGATTTGTGAGGCCAGGCATTCGATTTCCGGCAACGGCTGGTAGTGCTTGATTACATCGGCTTTGTACTTGAGTTCGCTGGCCACGATGTTCAGGGTCGAATCGATCCCCTGTTGCAGGTTCGCCCATTGCCATTTTTCGTTGTTGTCGACCCGGGAGAAATCTTTCAGGTCCTTGACGATCTGGGTCACACGCCCAATGCCATCCTTGGATTCGCGGATCAGCAGCGGAATGTCCTCCTTGAGGAAATCCAGATCCATGGCTTTGCGCAGAGTGATCAACTGTTCAAGGCACTCTCCGCTGGGTAACGCCTCCTCGGCCTGCTGGTAAGCGTCGAGCATCTGTTGCAACTGCTTGACGTAGCCTTCGAGGGTGCCGAGGTTCGAGGAGATAAACCCCACGGGGTTGTTGATTTCATGGGCGACGCCGGCGGCCAGTTGTCCAAGGGAGGCAAGTTTTTCCGACTGCACCAATTGGCTTTCCAGTTGTTTGCGTTCATCGATTTCCTGTTGCAGCGCCTGGCCCGCAAGGGTGAGTGCCTGGGTGCGCTGCTCCACCAACTGTTCCAGGTGAATGGTTTTCAGGCTGGCGCGACGAGCCATGTCCCATTTGGCGGCGAGGGTGTTGGCCATCTGCTGGACTTCGATGTTATCGAAGGGTTTCTTCAGGATCAGCAACCGGTCATGGGCTTTCAGGCGCAACAGCAGGTCTTCCCAGGAATAGTCGGAATACGCTGTACACACCACGACTTGCAGGTCCGGATCGACTTTCCAGAGTTCTTCGATGGTCTGCGCGCCGTCCCAGCCTTGCGGCATGCGCATGTCGACAAACGCCAGGGCGTAAGGCTGTTCCTGCTGCATGGCGGTGTGCAAGCGTTGCAGGCCTTCCTGGCCGCCATAAGCCGAATCGAGTTCAAACGCCTGGGTCTGGACCTTGGCGGTTGTACCGAACAACGCGGCCTCCATCGCGTCCAGTTCCACGCTGGGTTCGACGGTGGGTGTCAGGATCTTGCGAAAATCTTCGTGGATCGACGGTGTGTCATCGATCAACAGGATGCGCCGGTTCGGGGGACGATTCATGCTCAGGCCTCGGCACGTTCAAGAGGGATGTTCAAGGTAAACAGCGCGCCTTTGCCCGGCCCGTCGCTGTGGGCGGTCAGGTGGCCCTTCATTTCGATGGCCGCCAGGGCGCAGCTGTGCAGGCCAAAGCCGTGGCCTTCCTTGCGGGTGGTGAAACCGTGGGTAAAGATCCGTGTCATGTTTTCGGCCGGGATACCTTCACCTTCGTCCTTGACGCTGATCTGTAACCTGTCGCCATCCAGGGGCTGGACCGTCAGGGTCATCTGTCGCGTGCGGTCGGTGAGGTTGGACATGGCGTACTTGGCGTTGCTGATCAGGTTCACCAGGATCAACAGCAGTCGATGTTTGTCGGCCATGATTTCAGGCACCTCGTGGTAGTTCTTGATCACGGTCACATGGTGTCTGTTCAGGGCGCCGGCGTTCATGCGCAGGGCATCTTCGATCAGGGCGCTGATGTGTATCGGTTCCCACGGACTGGAGACCCCGGCATAGGATTGCTGGGTGGAAACGATGTCCTTGATGTGGTCGACACTTTTGCTCAACTGCGCCAGCTCATCGACCATGCCTTGCTGTTCGACGGCAATCGCGTCTACCAGCTGGTTCAGGTAGCCGGGGAGCAATTTGCCTTTTTCATCCGCGGTGATAAAGCTGCCCAGGTCATGGGGGTGTTCGTTGATCAGTTGCATCGCCTTGCCCAGTCCCTGGGCCTTGCTGGTGCGCAGTTTGCGCGCGATCAGATCGGCGGAGATATTCACGCTGTTGAGTACGTTGCCGACGTTGTGCAACACGTTGGTGGCAATTTCCGCCATGCCGGCCTGGCGGGCGCTGCCCATGAGCTCGCTCTGGGCATCCTTGAGCTCCCGGGTGCGCTCTTCGACGCGTTGTTCCAGGCTTTCGTTGGCGCGCTGCAACGCGCGATTGACCCGGTTGATCTCGGCGAAACTGCGCAGCAGGCGAATCGCCAGGTACAGCAGTACCATCACCAACAAGGTTGAAAACACCAGCAGGTAACGATGATATTTCTGGTCGATACGATCGGCTATCTGTTGGTCCTGATTGATGTGGTTGGTCAACTCGTCCAGTCGCGCCGACAGCGGGATGGCCGCGATACGCTCAAGCAAGTCGTTGACCACCGGCTGTTCGCGCAGAATCAGCGAAATGTGGTTGCTGAGAATTTCCACCGGTGCCTGGAACCCCTCGGGCATTTGTTCGCGGTTGATCGCCAGCTTATTCAGACCGACAAGAATTTCCGCGCCCTTTTCGTCGTCGGTTACCAGCGCAAATTCCAGGCTGCTGAGCAACAGGTCATAGGTGTCGGTCGCCACGTTCTGCAATGCCAGCCGTTCATGATCGTCCAGTTGGTTGAAGTACGCCTGGATATCGTCTTCGGCAGTCGGCAAAAAGGCTTGGGAGTTGCGTAGCAAGGCGTTGCGCGACTTGAACTGGTCGACCAGCCGCGCCTTTTCCTGAAGGGCTGTCTGAAAGTCATGCTGGAGCGACTGCCAGGCGCCTGCGTCGACAGGGTGATGTTTTGCTTCGTAGGCCTTGAGGCTGGCCCACAGCTTGTTTATTTCGTTGAGTGGAGTGACCAGCGGATCGTAATTGTGGGTCAGCGCAATCCGCGCCTTGAGCACCTCGCTGTCCCATTGGGCGTTCAGTTGCTGGATATGGCGGATCAGGTCGCGGGACTGGGTGTAGCTCGCGGTCTGGTCCGTGGAGGATTTGACGTACAAAAATACCAGGATCGAGGCGAGTGCCAGGGCAACGGCGCCGAGCAGGAGCAGGGTGGCGCGGCGTGTCAGTCTCATAGTTGCTTACCTTCCCACTTGCCGCTCAGGGTCTTGAGAAACTTGATAATCAGGTCTTTGTCTTTGGCCGACGGTATGCGCCCCAGCTGATACTTGAACATCACGTCGACCGCGTCCTCCAGGGTTTTCGCCGAAGCATCGTGAAAGTACGGGGCGGTGGCGGCGACGTTGCGCAGGCTGGGGACCTTGAACACGTTGCGATCTTCCTCATCCTTCGTCACGAGGTAGCGTCCCAGGTCGGCTTCGGTGGGGTTGCCGCGGTCCTTGAAGTAATCGCCCATCACGCCGAACTTCTGATACATGTTGCCACCGATATTGACCCCTTGATGGCAGGCAATGCAGCCATATTCCTTGAAACGCAAATAACCGTACTTTTCCTCGCGGGTGAGAATCTCGGTGTCGCCTTGCAGGTACTGGTCAAAGCGAGAGTCGGGCGTGAGCAAGGTCCGCTCATACGTCGCCAGGGCGTTCTGCACGTTGGCGGCGGTGACACCGTCAGGATAGATCTGCTTGAACGCGCCCTGGTACCCAGGCAATGCGGCCAGCGTGGCGACCACGTTCTTCCAGTCACTGCCCATTTCCACGGGGCTGGTGACCACCGCTTCGATCTGTGCCTCAAGGGTGTCGACCCGGGCGTTCCAGAACTGTTTGAAGTTCAGGCTGGCGTTGAACACCGTCGGGGTGTTGAGCGTCACAGGCTTGCCATCGAACCCCAACGAAAACGGCTGGTTATCGGCGCCACCCCGATCCAGGCGATGGCAACTGGCGCACGACAGCGTGTTGTTGACCGACAGGCGCGTTTCATTGAACAGCCGACGCCCCAGTTCGACCCGCGCGGCGTCAAGCTCCGGCAATGGCGGCAGGGGTTTGAGTGCTTCATTGAGTGGCGCTGCGGCTAGCTCGCCGCCACTGCCGGACCACAGGCCAAGGGCTATCGCGGCTATCAACGAATAACGTGCAAGTGGATTGCTCAACTTGAATTCCTTGTGAGCAGACGGTTATTGACCCGGCATCAGATTAGGTTGCCCGCTTCGCAGCAACAAGGCGAACTCCTCGGGCGCCACCGCTTTGCTGAACAGGTAGCCCTGGCCTTCCTCGCAGAGGTTGGCTTGCAGGAACTGCAGTTGCTCAACGGTCTCCACGCCCTCGGCGATGATATTCAGGTGCAGGCTCTTGCCCAGGCTGATGATGGCGCTGATCAGTTGCATGTCCTGGCTGTTCTCGCTCATGCCGTGAATAAACGATTGATCGATTTTCAACACATCGATCGGAAAGCGTCTCAAATAGCTGAGACTGGAATAGCCGGTACCGAAGTCATCGATGGCCAATCGCACGCCCAGATGCTTGATTGCCTGCAGGGTGGTAAGCGTGTTCTCGACGTTTTGCATCAAGATGCTTTCGGTGATTTCCAGTTCCAGCAAGGTCGGGTCCAGGCCGGTTTGTTCGAGGATGGCGGTGAGATTGGCGACAAAATCCCGTTGGCGGAAATCGATCGCCGAGATGTTCACCGAAATACACGGCGGCTGCAATTCCTGGGATTTCCACTGTCTGGCTTGTTCACAGACCTGGCGCAACACCCATTGGCTCAAGGGCACGATCAGGCCACTGTCTTCGGCCACCGGGATGAAGGTGGACGGATAGACCCAGCCAAGACCTGGCCGATACCAGCGAATCAACGCTTCCGCGCCCACGATTCGCCCGGTTTTCAAGTCCAGTTTCGGTTGGTAATGCAGGACAAACTCGTCGCGCTCCAGGGCCAGGCGTATCGCGGCCTCCAGGCTTTGTTGCTGGCGTGCGATCAGGTTCATGTCTTCGGTGAAGAAAGCGAAATTGTCGGGCCCGCGCTCCTTGACGCTGCGCATGGCGGTTTCGGCCTTTTTGATGAGGTCCACCGCGTCGAAACTGTCGTCGGGATAAATGCTGATGCCAAGGCTGGCGGTGACGCGCAGATCATGGCCGGCGACAGGCCGGATCCGACCGACAGTCTTGAGGACCTTGTCGGCAATGCTCTGGGTTTGCTGGGGGTGGTGAATGTCATTGAGGATGATCACGAACTCATCGGCGCCATAACGAAACAACGAGTCGGATTCGCGTACCGCCGCCACCAGATCCTGGCTGACCTGTTGCAGCACTTGATCGCCCACCGGATGCCCCAGCGCGTTATTGATGCGCTTGAAGCGATCCAGGCCGATAAACATTACCGCCAATTGGGTGTCGTGGCGTCTGCCGAGGGCGATGGCTTGTGTCAGCCGGTCACCGAGCAGCGTGCTGTTGGGCAACTGGGTGAGGGCGTCGTATTGCAGCAGGTGCGAAACCTTCAGCAACTCCTGGACCCGTTCCTCTACCGTGCGTTCAAGGTTGATCACCTTGAGGGCCGCATCCTGCGCCAACTGCCACTTCCAGGTCAGCGCGCTGGCCATCTGCCGGATTTCCAGGTGATCGAAGGGTTTTTTCAGGATCAGCAACTGATCGTTGTACTTCAGGCGCGCTTCAATCGCCTCGAAGGAGTAATCGGAGTACGCCGTGCACAGCGCGATCTGCAGGTCGGGGTCAACCTCCCACAGGTGTTCGATGGTCTCCAGGCCATCCCATCCCGGCGGCATGCGCATGTCGATGAACGCCAGCGCGTACGGTGCGTTATCGGCCTGGGCCTGGCTCACCAGTTCCAGGGCTTCCTGGCCCTGATAGGCCGAGTCCAGGGTATAGGTTTGACGCGCGACAGGCGTCGTGCCGAACAGGGCTTGCTCGATGCCTTCCAGCGTCTGATCGGCCATCGCTTCCGCGCAGAGAATTTTGCGAAAGTCTGCATGGATGGACGCTGTATCGTCGACGATCAGGATCCGGCGGTTGGCCTGCCCTGACTGAGGCGTCATGATAGGTGCCTCAGAGGCGGCGGCATGGATGAGCACATAGGGCTTCCTTTCCTCGGTTGTTTGGCTTGAGTGGTGGGGCAGTCGCCGACTACGCTTAAGCATAGCCGTCTCCCTTGAAATAGTCGGCCACTTGACGTCAAATCAGTGTCAGTTCCCCCTTGGTTATGTCGCGCCAACCGTCGAGGCCCCTACAGTGTCTGATCGGCCCCGGCGGGCAAGGGTTTTTTGGCTTTCAGCAGGTGTCGCCATGGATGAGCAACTCGCTACGACTTCCCCCTACAGACCTACGGTCTTGCTGGTCGACGATGAAGAGTCGATCCTTAACAGCCTGCGTCGGCTGCTGCGTGCTCAACCCTATGACGTGGTACTGGCCGGCAGCGGCGCCCAGGCCCTGGATATCATGGCTGCCCAGCCCATCGACCTGATCATCAGCGATGCGCGCATGCCCGTCATGGATGGCGCCACCCTGCTGGCCGAGGCCCATCGGCTGTATCCAGGCACCTCGCGCATTCTGTTGACCGGCTACGCCGACCTGACGCTGATCATCAAGGCGATCAACGAAGGGCAGATCCACCGTTACATCAGCAAGCCCTGGAACGACGAAGAGATGCTCCTGACGGTGCGTCAGTCCCTGGAGCACCAATATTCCGAGCGCGAACGCTTGCGCCTGGAGCAATTGACCCGTGAGCAGAATGATCAATTAAAGGCACTCAATGCCACACTGGAAAAGCGCGTGGAATCGCGAACCGGTGAGCTGCAACAGACCGCCGACATGCTCGACCTGGCCTACGATGAACTCAAGCGCAGCTACGTGACCAGCACCGAGGTGTTTTCGCTGCTGGCCAACCTGCGCCTGCCCAAGGAAAAGCAGACCAACCGAGCGTTGATCGAGCTGATCCGTGTCTACTGCCGGGATCAGGCGATTGACGAAACCAGTGTGCGTGACCTGAGCATGGCCGCTGCCTTGTATAACGTCGGCAAGCTGAGTTGGACCGACGCAATGATGATGGCTCCCTCGGATCTGTTGCACAGTACCGAGCGTGAGTTGTATCGGGCCTACCCCACGCAAAGCGAATCGCTGTTGATGACCCTGGAGCCGATGAAGGATGCCGCCCGGATCATCCGTCATCATCAGGAACGCTGGGATGGCAGCGGTTACCCCGACCACCTCAAGGGCGAGGCAATCCCCTTTGGCTCACGTTTGTTGAAGCTGGCGGTGGACTTTATCGAGCTGCAGCGCGGCTTGGTCCTTGAGCGGCACATGAACAGCGATGAAGCGCTGCTGTACATCCGCAAGTACGCCGGCCGTCTTTACGATCCGGACATGGTGGAGGACTTCGTCCAGGCTTGCGCGGCGTTCCTCAGCGACGTGACCCTGGGCGATCCGAGCGTCAAGGTCCTCACCACCCGCGAGCTGGCCGACGGCATGGTCCTGGCGCGCAACCTCAACGCCGACAACGGCATGTTGCTGCTCAACGCCGGCAAGGTCTTGACCCTGCCGCTGGTGGACAAGTTGATCGCGTTCGAGTCCATGGAGGGCGCCAAATACAGCGTATTCGTCAAAGAACCTGACGAGGTAATGCTGCCGTCCTGACCGCGTGATTCGGTTGCCTCCGTTTTACCTGCGTGGGATCCTGAGGCCTTTTAATCCAAGGCGCTTATTTCATGTCCACGACTATTCGGATTGCCGCGGCGTTGCTGATCGGCGGCGACGGCCGAACCTTGCTGGTGCGCAAGCGCGGCACCCAGGCGTTCATGCAACCGGGCGGCAAGATCGATGCCGGTGAGCAACCGGTGCAGGCGCTGGCCCGTGAACTGCATGAAGAGCTTGGCCTGCGGATTGATCCGGCGCACGCTCGCTACCTTGGGCACTTCTCGGCGCCGGCAGCCAATGAACCGGGGTTTAGCGTGCACGCCGAGTTGTTTCTGGTCCACATCGACGTGGCCGTGACGCCCGCTGCCGAGATTGAAGAGGTGCGCTGGATCGATCCCGCCGGCGACGGCGGCCTGCAGTTGGCACCCTTGACACGTGACCTGATCCTGCCGTTTTATCGCTCATCGCTGGCCACCGCCTGACCCGTCGGGCTCAAAGGACTGAGCATGATCCCCCTGCATGAATTGTTGATCTTCGCCGCCGCCTCATTGTTGCTGGTGCTGACGCCAGGCCCGAACATGATCTACCTGATCTCACGTTCGATTTGTCAGGGGCGCAGGGCTGGCATCACCTCATTGCTGGGGGTGGTCGCGGGTTTCTTTGTCCACCTGTTTGCGGCGGCGGCCGGTTTGACGGCGGTATTCCTCGCCGTGCCCATGGCGTACGAGGCGCTGAAATGGGCGGGGGCGCTGTACTTGCTGTGGCTCGCCTGGCAGGCGGTGAGACCTGGCGCCCGCTCGCCGTTCGAGGCCCAGCGACTGCCCGCCGATTCGACGCGCAAGCTGGTGACGATGGGCTTTCTCACCAGCGCCTTGAACCCGAAAATTGCGGTGTTCTATCTTTCGGTCTTTCCGCAGTTCATCACCCCGGAACACGGTTTGGTGTTCACCCAGAGCCTGATGCTTGGCTTTACCCAGATCAGTGTCAGTTTCATGGTCAATCTGTTGATCTCACTGTTCGCCGCGAGCATCGCCGGGTGGTTTATCAACAACCCCGCGTGGCTGTCGGTACAGCGCTATTTCATGGGTTTTGTGCTCGCGGCCCTGGCGGTACGCCTGATGCTCGAGCAACGCCGCGCATGATGATCCGGGCGTTGGCCAGCAGCGACGCGGCGGCCTATCGAGCGTTGATGCTGCAAGCCTATGACACTTATCCCCAGGCCTTCACCACGAGCGTCGCGGAGCGGGCCGCGCTGCCCTTGAGCTGGTGGGAGAAACGCCTGGACAGCCCGCTGGATCGGGTGCTCGGCGGGTTTTCCGGGGAGCAACTGACAGGTATTGTCGGCCTGGCGTACGAACCTCGGGAAAAGGCCCGGCACAAGGTGACGTTGTTCGGCATGTATGTCGCCGAGGCATGTCAGCAGCGTGGTTTGGGGCGCCAGCTGGTACACGCGGCGCTGGATGAGGCGCGCAGGCAACCCGGCGTGAAGCTGATCCAACTCACGGTCACCGCCGGTAATGATGCAGCGCTTGCGCTTTACCGGCGGTGCGGGTTTGTGCAGTACGGCCTGGAACCGCTGGCGGTACGTGTGGGCCTGGAGTATTTCGATAAAATCCACATGTGGCGCGAACTCAAGGGAAGTCCGGCCTGTCAGTGAACGCCTAACGTACCGCGCTGACCCCATCCAGGGTCGAGAACGAAGTGTCCTTGGCGGTCAGCAGGAAATCGCGCATATAGGGCGCATCCAGCATGTCCGCGCGGATCCCGGCATACAGCGTGGCGAACAGACCTTTCTCCCCCAGCCGCTTGGCTTTCACATAACCCCGTGAACTGTACTCGTGCAGCGCCCAATGGGGCATGCCGCACACGCCGCGGCCGCTGGCCACCAGTTGCATCATCATCACCGTCAGTTCAGAGGTGCGGACCTGGGCCGGTTCAACGTCAGCCGGTTCCAGGAAACGCGTGAAAATGTCCAGGCGATCGCGCTCTACCGGGTAGGTGATCAGGGTTTCGTTGAGCAGGTCCGCGGGCACGATGTAGGGCTTGCCCGCCAGCGCATGCTGGTTGGCCACGGCGAGCATGGCTTCGTAGGTGAACAGCGGCACATAAGTGATGCCCGCCAGCTCCAGCGGATCGGAGGTTACCACCAGGTCCAGGTCGCCACGGGCCAGGGCCGGCAGCGGGGCGAAGGCAAACCCCGAGGCCAGGTCCAGTTCAACCTCCGGCCACGCATCGCGGAACTGGTCGATGGTCGGCATCAGCCATTGGAAACAACTGTGGCATTCGATTGCCATGTGCAAGCGCCCGGCGGTGCCGCCGGCCAGGCGCGCGATGTCGCGTTCGGCGCCGCGCAACAAGGGCAGCGTCGCGTCCGCCAGTTGCAATAGACGCAGGCCGGCGCTGGTGAAGCGCACCGGTTTGGTCTTGCGCACGAACAGCGGCATGCCCATGCGTTCTTCCAGTTCCTTGAACTGATGGGACAGCGCGGACTGGGTCAGGTGCAGGCGCTCGGCGGCTTCCACCAGGCTGTCGGCTTCGCGCAGGGCGTGCAAGGTCTTGAGATGACGGATTTCGAGCACGGCGACTCCATGAAGATAATTTGTTGAAAACAAGAATAGGGTGAGTTTGTCTCATGTTGTTCCGGCTGTCGACATGTCCGGCTGCAAATGACCGCTGGGCGCCATTCATTAAACTGTCATGCAACTGTGGCAGCGCGCTTGAACAAACTTCATCAGACTCGCGCTCTACTGGGGTTCTGCGTTTCGGTGTTTTCATGCGCGTGTTGCTTTTACTGGCCGCTTTATTGTTCGGCCTGCCGTCTTTTGCGGCTTCTCGATGTGATGTCAATGTCCCGACCGAGCGGGTCGACCTGGACCAGGTGAGCCTGGCGTACCAGAGTATTGGGCGTGCCTCCGATCCGGCGTTGCTGCTGGTGATGGGCCTGGGTGGACAATTGATCCACTGGCCGGACGAAGTGGTGGTCGCCCTGTGCGAACAGGGGTTTCGGGTGATTCGCTACGACAATCGCGATGTCGGCCTGTCCACGTGGCGCCAGGCGCCCGCCAGCGCCAACCTGACGTTCGAGGTGTTGCGCTACAAGCTCGGCCTGCCGGTGGCGGCGCCTTATACCTTGACCGATATGGCCGACGATGGCCTCGGCCTGATGGACGCTTTGCAGGTCCGGCAATTTCACGTATTGGGCGCGAGCATGGGCGGGATGATCGCCCAGCACATGGCGGCCATGGCGCCGCAGCGCGTGGAAAGCCTGACCCTGATCATGACCAGTTCGGGGGCCGAAGGCCTGCCGGCGCCGAATGCCGCGCTGGTGCAATTGTTGTCGCGGCGCAGCGCGCCCAACCGTGAAGTCGCGCTGGAGCAGCAGGCCGACCTGCTGGCTGCGCTAGGCAGTCCGCAGATCAAGGATGATCGCCAGGCGTTGCTGCAGCAGGCGGCGTTGTCCTACGACCGCGCCTTCAACCCCGAAGGCGTGAAGCGCCAGATCATGGCAATCCTCGCTGAACCGAGCCGGGTGCCGCTGCTCAATCAATTGCGCGTACCGACCCTGGTCGTCCACGGCACGGCCGATCCGTTGCTGCCGGTGATGCACGGCGTGCACCTGGCGGCGCATATCCAGGGCAGCCAGTTGCGCCTGATTCCCGGTCTGGCGCATCGTTTTCAGGAGGCGTTCAAGGCGCCGTTGCTGGCAGCAGTGTTGCCCTACCTGAAATCCCACCGGGAAGATGTGGCGCATTGGGCGCGGATTGATCCAGTGCTGCCCTCGAAGCTTTTGTGAAGGCCGGGCAGGGGTGTATGGTGCGAACTTTCCGGCGTGTGATGCCTGCGAGGTTGGCTAAATGAGTACTCCCCTGAAAATCGATTTCGTCAGTGATGTGTCCTGCCCCTGGTGCATCATCGGCCTGCGCGGCCTGACCGAAGCCCTGGACCAGTTGGGTGCCGAGGTGCAGGCCGAGATCCACTTCCAGCCTTTCGAGCTGAACCCGGACATGCCTTCCGAAGGGCAGAACATCACCGAACACATCAGTGAAAAATACGGTGCCAGCGCGCAGGAATCCCAAGCCACCCGCGCGCGCATCCGCGACATGGGCGCCGAGCTGGGCTTTGCTTTTCGCACCGACGGGCAGAGCCGTATCTACAACACCTTCGATGCTCATCGGCTGTTGCACTGGGCCGGTCTCGAGGGGTTGCAATACAACCTCAAGGAGGCGTTGTTCAAGGCGTATTTCAGCGACGGCCAAGACCCGTCCGATCACGCGACTCTGGCGCTCATCGCTGAAAGTGTCGGCCTGGACCTCAAGCGCGCGGCCGAGATCCTGGCTTCTGATGAATATGCCGCCGAGGTGCGCGAGCAAGAGCAGTTGTGGGTCTCGCGTGGGGTGAGTTCGGTGCCGACTATCGTATTTAACGATCAGTATGCGGTCAGCGGCGGCCAGCCGGCCGAAGCCTTTGTGGGTGCGATTCGCCAGATCATCAACGAAGCCAAAAACTAAAGCCGGACACGCCACCAGAACTCCCTGGCCCGCCCCTTGCATTGTCCCCCTAAAGCCCGTCCGGTATGCGGATGGGCGCAACCATCAGGGGGGAAACACTGCCTTGAACATTCTCGATCTCGACCACAGCCTCACGGCCCAGGCACCGATTGCCCGGCGCCTGGCCAGTGGACATGCAACCCGCATGGACCTGCTCGACCTGGGCCCGAAACTGCGCCTGTGGTCCACCGAAAAAACCTGGAAGCGCTTCACCCAACGCCTGGCCCAACGGCCACGGCCAACCCCTGCACGGCCGGAAATCTTCTTTGTCGGTTCTGGCGATTACCATCACCTGACCCCGGCCTTCCTCGCCGACCTGCAAGAGCCCGTCAGCCTGATCCACTTTGACAACCACCCCGACTGGGTGCGCCTGGCGCCGCGTCGGCACTGTGGTTCCTGGGTCAATCAGGCGTTGAAGATGCCGGCGATAAAACGCATCGTCACCCTCGGTCCGTGCAGTGACGATCTGCATAACCCGCAACTGCGCGGCGGTAATCTCGGCGCCCTCAAGCGCGGGCAATTGCAGCTGTTTCCCTGGCAGCATGCACCGTCGAAAGTCTGGGGGCGGATCGGCAGCGGCGCGGGGCATGAACAGCAGGAAAACCACTTGCACTGGCGCAACCTGGCGGAGATGGAGTGGGCCGAGTTTCTTGCGCAGATGATCGCCAGCCTGCCGACCGAGGCGATCTGGATCACCCTCGACAAAGACGTGCTGGCCAGTGAAGACGCCGCCACCAACTGGGATCAGGGCGGCATGCGCCTGAGTCACCTGTTGCAAGCCTTGCGCGCCTTGGCCGCGAGCAAACGAATCATCGGCATCGACGTCTGCGGCGAGTTCGCCCAGCCGGCGTTCAGCAATGTCTTCAAGCGTTGGGAAGCCAAGTCCGACCAACCACCGGCCGAGCGCTGGAACGCCGAGGATTTGCTGCGCAACGCGACGACCAATGAAGCCTTGATCCACCTGTTCGAGGAGCTGTTTCCGTGACCTTGACTGTGGTGTTGCTGGTGGCCGTCTCCATCGTGCTCGATGTGCTTGGCCAGCTGTGTTTCAAACTGGGCCTGGACCGTTTGCCGGAGTTGGAAGGCGGGTTTCGCCTGAATGCGTTCTGGGGCCAGGTGTTCAACGCGCCCTTGCTCTGGGCGGGCATCGGCGCCTACGTCGTCGAATTTTTTGTCTGGCTCGAAGCCTTGTCCCGCGCGCCGTTGAGCCTGTTGTTTCCAGCCGCCGCGCTGGCGTATTGCGGGGTGGTGCTGGCCGGCAAGCTGGTGCTTGGAGAAACCGTCAGCCGGCGTCGCTGGCTGGGCACGCTGGTGATCACGGCGGGCGTGATGTTGGTGGCTGTTGCGGGGACTCAGGCATGAATTCGGAAAATACCGCCGTCCGCCCTGTGGGCTGGTTGCATGGGCGCCTGGGAACCCTCGTGTTGTGGGCGCTGTTGATCTGCACCGAAAGCGCCGGCCAGCTCTTTACCAAGGTGGCTGGCGATCAGCTGGGGCAGATGGATTTCAACTGGCAATGGTTGACGGCCGTGGCGGTTAACCCGGGAGTGCTGGCGGCCATTGCCTGTTACATCGGCGCGTTCTTCGTGTGGATGCTGATCCTGCGGCGCAGCAGCCTGTCCCTGGCATTTCCGCTGAGTTCGCTGGTGTTTGTGGTGGTGTTGCTGGGGTCCTGGCTCGGCCTGGGCGAACACATCAGCGTTCTGCATTGGGTCGGGGTGGGGGTGATCATTGGCGGCATTGCGCTGTTGGCCGAGGGCGAAGAGAACTGAAACCGCTTCGCTGTCGCGGCGAGGCTCAGTCGAAGCTGTAGCTGATTGCCGCCTGAACCTGTGCCTGGTTCACTTCGCCGGCCTGTCTGACGATGCTGCTGTTCGCCGCCGAGCCCACCAGATGCACCCAACTGGCACTGGTCAGCAATGACCAGTTTGGCGCCAGGGGAATGTGCAAGCTCTGCGTCAGCGTCACGTTCTGGAAGCCTGCGCCGGCTTTGTAGGGGCGAATTCCAGAGGCGGCTGCCGCAGGCTCATCCACCCCGAAAAATGCCTGGGTCTGGCGTGCATCGGCAAAGCGTGCCACCAGGCCGCTGCTGCCAATCACCCCGGCGCCCAGTGGATAACCCAGCTCGCCACCGACCTTGCCGAGCACGCCACTTTGCTCGCGAGGGCCGCCCACGGCCCGACCCAGTTGTGCGTAGATCCGCCAGAAATCGGCCGGGGCGTATTGGATAAAAGCGCCAGCCTCGGCCCTGTCCGGCACATCCGGCAAGCCTTGCAGCGAGCCGTTGGCCGTGCGTCCCGGCAGGTAATTGAGGTACGGGCCGGCGGTCAGACCATTGTGCTCGAGCGCGCTCCAGGTCAGGCCGTCGTCGGTGTCCAGGCTGACATTGCCCCAGTCCAGATCGAAGTAGGGCACGGGTACGGTTTGATAGCGGCTGCCACTGGGCTCGCGGGGCTGATAGCTGATGCCAAGGCCGATATCTGCGCTCATTCCCGCTGCCGGCGCCGCACCGGCCCACAAGCCAAGTAATCCGGCGAAGACGCTCGTCGTCATCCTGCACATGGTGCTTTTCTCTCTCTGAACATGCACGCATCAACGCGCATGCGCGGGACCTCATGCAAGCACTCATGTTGTTTGTAGCGACCTACAAAAATTGTAGCGTCGTCGCTGTGTTTTTCCTTGGGCATGCCACCAGAGCCCAGCCCCGCTGGGTTCCAGCAGGTTGGCACAGTCCCTGCTCTACCTCTGGTAATCGCGCAATGGCGCGCTCATCTCCAAGGTAAACGCAGATGAATGACTGGCATATCGTGTGTGACTTCGACGGGACCATCACGCCCACCGATGTCATCGACAACATCCTGCAACGCTTCGCCGGCCCCGAGTGGGAAACCATCGAACAGCAATGGCTGGACGGTCAGATCGGTTCCCGTGAATGCCTCAGTCGCCAACTGGCCTTGGTCAAGGCGACGCCGGCCGAGCTGCTGGCGTGTTTCGACAGTGTCGAGATCGATCCGGACTTCCCTGATTTCGTCGACCACGTCATCGGCCTGGGTGCTTCGATCGAAGTGGTCAGCGATGGTATCGAACAAGGCATCGCGCGGATTCTGTCGCGCAACTACGTGACCTTGCTGCCGATTCTCGCCAACCGCCTGCGTCAGGTTGACCAGAACAGCTGGCGTATCGATTTCCCGCATGCCAGCGATGCTTGCCGCGCCGCGTCCGGCAACTGCAAGTGCAAATCCACCTCACGCCACCAGCGTGTGCTGGTGATCGGCGATGGCCAGTCCGACATGTGCGTGGCCGCCACCGCTGATTTCGTCTTCGCCAAGGGGCGCCTGGCCGAGTACTGCGAACGCAACCAGATCCCTTACGCACGTTTCGACAGCTTTGCAGAACTGCCGGTGCTGCTGGCCAGCCTGCCTCAAGGCGAAGCCGCCAATGCCACTCACTTCAACCCCTCTTCCGACACTCAGGAACGCTTTCATCATGTCTGATATCCGCATCGCCACCGCCGAAGACCAAGTGCTTCTCGATAAAGAAGCCAAGTACTGCTCCTACGGCGACACTGTCCACTACATCGACCCGCCGCGTATTTTCAGCCGTTGCGAAGGTTCCTACGTATGGGACACCGAAGACCAGGCCTACCTCGACCTGCAAATGTGGTACTCGGCGGTCAACTTCGGCTACGCCAACCCGCGCTTGAACAACGCCTTGAAACAGCAGATCGACACCTTGCCGCAGATCGCCAGCCAATACCTGCACAAGGGCAAGATCGAGCTGTCGGAAATGATCGCTGTGGACGCCAAGAAAAAATTCGGCCTCGACGGCCGGGTGCACTTCAACGTCGGTGGTTCGCAATCCATCGAGGACTCGTTGAAAGTGGTGCGCAACGCCTGTAACGGCAAGAGTCTGATGTTTGCGTTTGAAGGCGGCTACCACGGACGTACCCTTGGTGCCTCCTCGATCACGTCCAGCTACCGCTACCGTCGCCGCTATGGCCATTTCGGCGAACGCGCCAACTTCATTCCGTTTCCGTACCACTTCCGTGGCCCCAAAGGCATGACCAAGGAAGAGTACGGCAGCCATTGCGTGCAGCAATTCGCCCGGCTGTTCGAGACCGAATACAACGGGGTGTGGGACCCGAAAGTCGGCCAGAGCGAATACGCGGCCTTTTATGTCGAACCGATCCAGGGCACCGGCGGCTACGTGATTCCGCCGATGAACTTCTACAGTGAGTTGAAGCAGGTGCTCGACCAGCACGGGATCCTGATGGTGGTCGATGAAATCCAGATGGGTTTCTGGCGCACCGGCAAGCTGTGGTCCATCGAGCACTTCGATGTCCAGCCGGATGTGATCGTGTTCGGCAAGGCCCTGACCAATGGCCTCAACCCATTGGGCGGCCTCTGGGCCAAGGAAGAATTGATCAACCCGAAGCTCTTTCCGCCCGGCTCCACTCACTCGACCTTTGCCTCCAACCCGCTGGGCACGGCGGTGGGCCTGGAAATGTTGAAGATGACCAGCGAAGTCGACTACGGCGCGCGCGTCATGGCCAAGGGCAAATATTTCCTCGAAGGTTTGCAGGAATTGCAGAAACGCTTCCCGATCATCGGCGACGTCGACGGCCTGGGCCTGGCGCTGCGTTGCGAAATCTGCGGGCCGGACGGCTTCACGCCGGACAAGGCGACCTTGGACTATATGGTTGAGGAAGGCATGAAGGGCGACATGCAGGTGGACGGTCAGAAGTTGGGCCTGATCCTCGATGTGGGCGGTTACTACAAGAACGTGATCACCCTGGCGCCGTCCCTGGAAATCAGCTACCCGGAAATCGAGCTGGGCCTGAAGCTGCTCGAGCAGTTGCTGATCCGGGCGATGAAGCGGTGAGTCGCGCCGATATCGAGCTTGGCGAAGGTGACGCGGGCTTCGTTCTCGGCAACGGTCCGCTCGGGATCCTCTTGATCCACGGCCTGACTGGCACCCCGACGGAATTGCGTCGGGTAGCCCAGGGCCTGGCCAAGGTCGGCAATTGCACGGTGTACGTGCCGACCCTGGCCGGGCATTGCGGGAACAACAGCGACCTGCAGGCCACCGGTTGGCGTGACTGGTACGAGAGCGTGCGCAAGACCTTTGTCGGCATGCAGCAGCGGCACGCACAGGTGTTCGTTGGCGGCTTGTCGATGGGGGCGGTGATGTCGATGTACCTGGCTTCCGAGTTTCCGGGCCAGGTGAGCGGATTGCTGTTGTATTCCACCACCTTGAAGTACGACGGCTGGAGTATCAACAAAATGGCGTTCATCACGCCGTTGCTGATCCGGATTCCGTTTGGTGTGCGTTTGTTCCGTTTCACCGAGAAGCCGCCGTACGGCATCAAGAACGAACGCTTGCGGGCGATTGTCGAGCGGCAGATGAAAGCGGGCGAGAGCAGCGAGGCCGGCCTGCTGACCATGGAAGGCGTCACGCTACGCGAGTTGCACTGGATGAACGCGGTGGTCAAGAAGCGCATGCCGTCGATCAACACCCCAGCGCTGGTCCTGCACGCCCTCGAAGACGACATTACCAGCCGCTGGAACGCGGATTACGTGGAGCGCCACCTGGGCGGCCCGGTGACCAAGGTGCTGCTGGACAACTGCTATCACATGATCACCGTCGACCTGCAATACCGACGGGTGATCGAGCTGAGCGCCGACTTCATCGAACACCACACACGTCGTGCAAAAAACCTCGATGAACCTGTGTACTGCCTGGCCTGATGCAGCCTCCTGCAGGAGCGGTGCTTGCCCGCGAAAATCGCCAACGATAACGCGTTCGTCCTGGATGAACGCGGTGTCCTTGCGTTTTTCGCTGGCACGCCAGCGCCTACAGAGGGTGATATCGAGCCTGAGGAAATGCCGTGACGACTACCCAAGCTTTTTCAACGATCCAAGCCATCGAGCGCAGTGCCTGGAACGACTGTTTTCCCTCGGTCCTGGAAAATTGGGATTACTACGTGGCCGTGGAAAACGCCGCCATCGATGATTTCCAGTGGCGTTATCTGGCGGTGTTCGAAGACGGCCAACTGCTCGCCGTGGCCCCAGCGTTCATGACTCAATACCGCCTCGACACGACTGTTTCGGGGATCGGCAAGCGCTTTACCCAACGTCTGCAACGGCTGTGGCCGGGCGCGTTGCGATTGGGGCTGTATGCCCTGGGTTCGCCGGTAGCGGAACAGTGCCACGCCGGCATCGCCAGCCATGTTCCGGCGTCCCGGCGCGCAGCTTTGTTGGCACAGTTGCTCGACGCCGCGCGCCGTGACGCCGATGATTTCGGCATTGGCCTGCTGGCGGTCAAGGACGCACCGACGCGGGATCAAGACTGGGCCGACAGCTGCAAGGCTGCCGGGCTGCACAGCATGCCAAGCTTGCCCAGCGGGGTATTGCCGGTACCCTACGGCTCGGTCGATGCCTACCTCGGTTCTCTGGGAAAATCCACCCGCAAGGACCTGCGTCGCAAGCTTCGAGCGCCTGGGCCGCGTGTCGAATGGCGGCGCAATATTGATGACGTATTGCCCGACATCATGCGCCTGTACGACGCAAGCCTGGCCCGTGCCGATCTGCAATTCGAGCGGCTGCCGGCCGATTATTTCACCGAGGTTCTGGCGCAACTTGAAGAGCGGGCGGTGTGTGTTCTTTACTGGGTGGACGAGCAACTGGTGGCGTTCAACCTGATGTTGCGAGACCCACACCGGCTGATCGACAAGTTTTTTGCCCATGACCCGGCCCATAGCCGCGAACACAACCTGTACTTTCGCAGTTGGGTGACCAACGTCGACTACTGTATTGAGCACAATATTGCGTTGTATGAGTGCGGTCAGGCCGGTTATGCCAGTAAGCTGCGACTGGGCTGCGAGTTTCAGGGCAATACCCTGTTTTTCCGGCATCGCAACCGCTTGCTCAACCTCGTGCTCAAGGTGGTAAAAGTGTTTATTCGTCCGGACCGATCCGACCCTGCCATGGCTGCTGCGATAAGCGAAACCTGATGATCACCAAGACCCGCCCCAAAGCCCATCCGTTTGCCATCTCGCGTTGGAGCCTGCAGCGCAAGCTGGTGTTGGCGTTCTGGCTGGTGACGGTGATTCCGACGATGATCGCCGCGGAGCTGGCGGCGACCACTCTGTCGCAGCTTTTCGACGGCAACGTGCGCATCTGGTTGCAAGAGTCGACCCGCATCGTCAAGGACGAAGTCAGCGATATCCTGCACGACAACGCCCGTGTCGCGCAGATCATCCTGCGTTATGTGGGCCCGCCGGCAAACCCGCAGGCGGTCAGGCATGACCGTTTGATCGCGGACATTGCCAATGCCACCGACATTGATGTGGTCACGCTGATTCGTAGCAGCGACCGCAAAGTGATGTTCAGCACGGTCGGTGACGACGTGGTGCGGCAGATCAGCCTGGCGCCCAATGCCGTGCTGCAAACCGTCGAGGTCGGCGGCGTCGCCACCGGCGTGGTGATCTCGAGTTTTGAAAGCGCTCAGGACGGGGTTGATTACGAACTGTTGGTGGGCACCTATCTGGACAGCAGCTTCCTGACCAGTGTGGCCGAAGTCCATTCCCTCGACCTGCGGCTGTACCTGGCCAACAGCGAAGGTTTCTCGGAGATATTCTCCACCCAGCGCTTCGAGGACCACCCCACGCGCATCCCGAAGAACATCGAGGTGTTGTTGCGCAACACCAAGCAGCCCAGCGAGCAGTTCACCGATAATTACAGCGGCCTGTACTGGCCGATTTTTAACGATATCGGCGAGCTGCAAGGGGTGATTTTCAGCGGCCTGTTGCGTCACACCGGCCTGGTGGGGCTGGTGAACCAGAGCAACCTGTTCGTACTGATCTTTCTTGTCAGTTCAGCCTTGTCGCTGGGCGCTGGCGTGCTGGTATCCAGGCGCCTGACCCGGCCCCTGCGGGATTTGTCCCAAGGCGTCAGTGCGCTGATCAGCGGTAACTATCAGCACCGTGTGGCGGTCAGCGGTGATGACGAACTGGCGCAACTGAGCAGCACCTTCAACCACATGACCGAACGCCTGGGCGAACTGCATCTTCTGGAAGCCCAGTTGCGCCGTCGCGACCGTCTGCATGCACTGGGCGAAGTGGCGATGGGGCTGGCCCACGAAATCCGCAATCCCCTGGGGATTATCAAGACCGCCACTCAATTGCTGCACCGGCGCGCGGACTTGCCCGAGACTGACAGGCGCCATCTGCAATACGTGATCAGCGAAGTCAGCCGGATCAACGACCTGATCACCGATTTTCTCGACTTCGCCAAACCCGGCACGCCGCTGCGCAGTGTGCAGCCGGCGCGGCCGCTGGTGGAGGAAATCCTGGGTTTTTGCGCGCCTGAATTGTCCAGCCACAGCATCGATGCGCAGATCGAGGACCTGGCGCCCGGCGCGACCCTGTATGCCGATGCCAAGCAGATCAAACAGGCCTGCCTGAACCTGATACTCAATGCTATCGACGCGATGCCCGACGGTGGGCGCCTGACAGTCGGCATCAGTCGCCAGGACGGCAATACCGTGATCAGCATCACTGACACCGGCCAGGGCATCAGCGCGGATATGCTCGAGCGCATTTTCACCCCATTCGTCACCACCAAGGCCTCGGGGACGGGGCTGGGGTTGGCGAAAGTCTTTTCGATCATGGAAAGTCATGGTGGCAGTATCGAGTGCCTGAGCGAGAAAGATGCCGGCGCTACCTTCAGCCTGTACATTCCGGCGAATGGTGAAGATGAGGACAGTCATGACGCATAACGTATTAGTGGTGGACGACGAGCCGAAGCTCTGTGACCTGCTGTCGTCGGCCTTGAGCCAGAGCGGCATTCAGGTATTCACCGCCGGCAATGGTTTGCACGCACTCAAGGTGCTGGAGCAGGAAGACATCGACCTGGTGATCAGCGACTGGCGCATGCCCGGCATGGACGGTCCGCAACTGCTGGCGGAAATCAAGCTGCGCTACCCGCAGGTGCCGGTGATCGTGATGACGGCCTACAGCACGGTGAAAAATGCCGTGCAGTCGATGCGCAATGGCGCTTACGACTACATCGCCAAGCCGTTCGACATCGATGAACTCGACATCACCGTGGCCAAGGCCTTGCAGTTTCGCGACATCGTGCGGGACAACGCGCGATTGCGCGCCGAGTTGGATGAACAGGCACAGATCGACAGCCTGGTGGGCGACAGCCCGGCTTTTCGGCGGGTCCTGCAGGCAGTCGATTCGGTGCGCGAAAGTAATGCGACCATTCTGCTGACCGGCGAAAGCGGGACGGGCAAGGAAATGGTCGCCCGTGCCATCCACAAACACGGCAATCGCGCCGACAAGCCTTTCGTCGCGGTCAATTGCGCGGCGATCCCGGAAGGCTTGCTGGAAAGCGAAATGTTCGGCCATCGCAAAGGCGCGTTCACCGGCGCCGTGGCCGACCGGGTAGGGCGCTTCATGCAGGCCGACAAGGGCACGCTGTTTCTCGATGAAGTGGGCGACATGCCCCTGGCATTGCAGGCCAAGATCCTGCGCGCCTTGCAGGAGCGCGTGATCGAGCCGGTGGGCGATCCCAGGGAGCGCAAGGTGGACGTGCGGGTCATCGCCGCCACCAACAAGAATCTGCTGGAGGCGGTGGCCAACAAAGAGTTTCGCGAAGACCTGTATTACCGGCTCAACGTATTCCCGATCCCGCTGCCGGCGTTGCGTGAGCGAGTGGAAGACATTGCGCCCCTGGCCCGGCACTTCGCCCGGACCTTGAGCGCAAATGCTGGCAAGCGCATCACCGGCTTCAGCCCCGAAGCCCTGCAAGCCATGGCTGCTTATGCCTGGCCGGGGAATATTCGCGAGCTGCAGAATTGCGTGGAACGGGCGACGATTGTTGCGGCCAGCCCGGTGATCGAGGACATTGATTTACCGGCGTATCTGTTTGCCTCAACGCCTGCGGATCGCGATGTGACGGCGATTCTCGGCGAGGGTCCGGGTGTGCCCCATGACTTGGATGCGGCGCTGGCGGAGGTGGAAAAAGCCTACATCATGGCGGCGCTGCAGGAGAGCAACGGCGTGCAGGCGGCCGCGGCGCAAAGGATCGGGATTTCGGAGCGCAGTTTCTGGTATCGGTTGAAGAAGTTGGGAATTCAGGTGGATAAGATTGTGCGTTGAGGGGCGACCCTGAAGCCACGCCCTGTCTCACGCCTGTACCCGCACCCAAACACTCACCAGCAGCGTCGCCGCCATCAACCATGCCACCGCCGCCACGGCCAGCGACGCCTCCAGGCGCATCCGGTCGACCATCACATACAACGTCGCCAGGTACACAAAGTAGGGAATGATCGACCACATTCCGAACACGATGGTGGTCTTCAGATCCTCCACCGAGCGGCCCTTGCCCACGATGTAATGGGCGATCAGCGCAAACGTCGGAAACAGCGGCACCAGGCCCGCGATGTAATAGTTTCTGGTCTTGGCCAGCATCGCCAGAAGCAGCACCACCGCCGCGCCGAGAGCGGCCTTGAAGACTAAATCCACGCTGCGCTCCTTAGTGGCTCAGGCCGTATTTCTTGACCTTGTCGAACAAGGTGGTCTTGGCCATGCCCAGTTCCTGGCTGGCCTGGGTCAGGTTGCCGCCGCTGCGTTGCAGGGCGTCGCTGAGCAGGTTGCGCTCGAAGGCTTCCACCGCCTCGGTAAAGGCCAGGCCGTGGCTGCCGCTGCTGGCGCCGCTTTTCTTGAAGGCCGGCAGTCCCAGGGCAAAGCGTTCGGCGACGTTGCGCAGCTCGCGCACGTTGCCCGGCCAGTCGTGGCTCATCAGGTTGGACAGGGTCTGGTGGTCCAGGTCCGGTGCGGTGCGGTCGAAGCGCAGGGATGACTGCTGCAGGAAGTGTTCGAAGAGTTGCAGGATATCTTCCCGACGCTCGCGCAGGGGCGGCAGTTCCAGGGTCACGACGTTCAAGCGGTAGTACAAGTCGCTGCGGAACTGGTTGGCGCGGCTCAATTCGTCGAGGTCGGATTTGGTGGCGGCGATCACCCGGCAATCCACGGCCACGCTCTGGTTGGAACCGAGGCGCTCCAGGGTGCGCTCCTGCAAGACCCGCAGCAGTTTGATCTGCAGGTTCATCGGCATGCTTTCCACTTCATCGAGGAACAGCGTGCCTTCGTGGGCATGCTCGATCTTGCCGATACGCCGTTTACCGGCGCCAGTGAACGCGTTGGCCTCGTGGCCGAAAATTTCGCTTTCGAAGAGGTTTTCCGGTAGGCCGCCGCAGTTCAAGGCGACAAACTGGTGGGTGTGGCGGCGGCTGAAGTCATGCAGGCAGCGCGCGACCAGTTCCTTGCCGGTGCCGGTTTCGCCTTCGATCAGCACGTTGGCCGAGGTATCGGCAACGTTGGCGATCAGTTCACGCAGGTTCTGCATGGCCGGGGAACGCCCGATAATCCGGCCTTCCAGAGAGTCGCGTTCGGCCAGTTGCCGGCGTAGCGACCAGACTTCCCGGGCCAGTGCGCGTTGCTCCAGGGCACGCCGGGCAACGTCCACCAGGCGCTCGGGAGAAAAGGGTTTTTCCATGAAGTCATAAGCGCCGTTGCGCATGGCGCCCACCGCCATGGAAATGTCACCGTGACCGGTGATCAGTACCACGGGCAGGCTTTTATCCAGGGCCTTGAGGTGGGTCAGCAGCTCCAGGCCGTCCATGCCGGGCAGGCGAATGTCGCTGATGACGATGCCGGCGAAATTCTCGCCGACCTGCTTCAGGGCTTCTTCGGCGCTGCCCACGCCAACGCTGGGGATATCTTCCAGAGCCAGGGCCTGCTGACAGCCGAGCAATACATGCGGGTCATCTTCTACGATCAGGACGGTCAGGTCGGTTTTGGGTTCGGTGTTCATGTCGACTCGCCGGGTGAGGGGCCTGTCAGCGGCAGGCTCAAGACAAAGGCTGTACCACCATCGGCCGGGTGCTCGACGGCGAGGTTGCCGCCGGTGGCTGCCGCGAGGCTGGCCGAAAGGGTCAGCCCCAGGCCCAGCCCTTGCTCGCCGGGCTTGGTGGTGAAAAAGGGTTCGAACAAGTGCTTGCGGGCCTCGGGATCGATCCCATGACCATTGTCACGCACCCGCAGGCGATATTTGCCATCGACGCTGTCGCCTTCCAGCCACAGCTCGGGAGCCGGTTGCTCCTGCATCGCATCCAGGGCATTGCCGATCAGGTTGACCAGGATCTGCTCCAGGCGGGTCTGGTCGATCTGCAGGTGAGCAGGCGGGAAGCTGCGATGCACGGTCAGTGGCAGGCTGTCGAGGCGTCCTGCCAGGATCTGGAACGCTGCGTCCACCGCCTTGTCCAGGCTGGCCTGGCCCTGATCATCGCCGCGCCGGGCGAAGGAGCGCAGGCTGGCGGTGATACGGCCCATGCGGTCGATCAGTTCATTGATGGTCTTGAGGTTGGCGCTCGCGGTATCCAGGGCGCCACGTTCCAGGAAGCGTACGGTGTTGCCGGACAAGGTCCGCAGGGCGGCCAACGGCTGGTTCAATTCGTGGGCGATGCTGGTGGACATTTGGCCAATGGCGGCCAGCTTGCCGGCCTGGACCAACTCGTCCTGGGCCCGACGCAGGGTTTCTTCGGCCTGGCGGCGTTCCCGGATCTGCGCCTTGAGCCGTTCGTTACTGGCCCGCAGATCGGTGGTGCGTTCGGTAATCCGTCGCTCCAACTGGTTGTTGGCTTCCTGCAAGGCTTCCCGAGCGGCCAGGCGCGTGGCGATGACTTTGCGCCGCTCGTTCCAGGCGATCAGCAGGAACGCCACCAGAGCAAAGGCCACGGCTACCAGGATGCCCTGATTGATGGCGGCCTGGCGCAGGTCATTGAGTGGGGTGAGCAGGGTGAAATTCCACGGCGTATCGTTCAGCGGGCGCGTCTGGGCCAGGTAGCTGACTTCCTTGTCGTCAGCCACCACCTCGCTGTTGGCCGGGAACGTGAGTTTTTCCGTGCCCTCATTCAGCCGTTCACGAGCCAGGGGTTCCAGCTCATTCAGGGTTGCCCAGTAATATTGCAGGCTGCGGGCCAGGCGTTCCTTGGTCTCGTCGTTCAGGGGCAGCACCGCCTTGAGCCTGCGGGCGGGGTCGCTGGAGAGAATGATGATGCCATTCTCGTCGCTGACGAAGGCTTCCAGGCGCGCCCGTTGCCAGCGTTCTTCCAAGGCCTCCAGGCGCACCTTGACCACTGCGACGCCGATGATCTTGCCGTGCTCTTCCAGGCCATGGGCGAGGTAATAACCGGGTTCGCCGTTGGTGCTGCCGATGCCATAGAAACGCCCGGGCTGGCCGCGCACGGCGTTCTGGAAGTAGGCGCGAAAAGACAGGTCTTCACCCAGGTAGCTGTCGACGTCGCGCCAGTTACTGGTGGCCAGGACGCGGCCGGTGGTGTCCATCACGTAAATAGCCCGACTGCGGCTGCGCCGGTTCAGGCCTTCGAGGTAATCATTGACCGTCTGCCGGTGTTCCGCGTTGGGCGCGGCGAGCAGTTTGGAGACGCTGGATTCCAGCTCCAGCAGACTCGGCAGGTAGGTGTATTTGCTGATCTCACTCTCGACGGTACGCGCATGCAGTTCCAACTGACGCTCGCCGTTTTCGCTCAGGGTGCGTATCCCGTAGTACTCGCTGGTCCAGAAGCCGATAAAGCCCAGGCCGACCATCAGCAGAATGATCAGTGGCGGCAGGAACAATTGGCGAATCAGACGAGGCTTCACGGCAAGTGATGGCGGTGCGGCGCGATAGAGAGTGGGGTCGCATTTCATCACAGATGCCTTGGGTCAACCAGAGCTTGCCTGCCTGCAGGGTCTAATGTGGGAGCGGGCTTGCTCGCGAAGGCGGTGGGTCAGTCAATATCTCTGGTGACTGATTCACCGCCTTCGCGAGCAAGCCCGCTCCCACATTGGTCCGGCTTTTACAGTGGAAGCTGTGTAGGGCTTAGTGCTGCAGGATTTTCTCGAGGAAGTGCTGAGCACGTTCGGAGCGGGCGCTGACGTCGCCGAAGAACTCTTCTTTCTCGCAGTCTTCGATGATCTGGCCTTTGTCCATGAAGATCACGCGGTCCGCCACTTTGCGCGCAAAGCCCATTTCGTGGGTCACGCACATCATGGTCATGCCTTCGTGGGCCAGTTGCACCATGACGTCCAGTACTTCGTTGACCATTTCCGGGTCGAGGGCCGAGGTCGGTTCGTCGAACAGCATGACGATCGGGTCCATGGCCAGCGCACGGGCAATCGCCACACGCTGCTGTTGGCCGCCGGAAAGCTGCCCCGGATGTTTGTGGGCATGTTCCGACAGGCCTACGCGGTCGAGCAATTGCAGGCCTTTCTTGGTGGCTTCTTCCTTGCTGCGCCCCAACACCTTGATCTGCGCGATGGTCAGGTTCTCGGTGATGGTCAGGTGCGGGAACAGCTCGAAGTGCTGGAATACCATGCCCACGCGCGAGCGCAGTTTCGGCAGGTTGGTCTTCGGATCGGCGATGGAGGTGCCGTCGACCACGACGTCACCTTTCTGGAACGGTTCCAGCGCGTTGACACACTTGATCAGCGTGGACTTGCCGGAGCCGGACGGCCCGCACACCACGATCACTTCGCCTTTTTTAACTTCGGTGCTGCAGTCAGTCAGCACTTGGAAGTCGCCATACCACTTGTTGATATTCTTGATAGAGATCATACGGCAAACCTTTTTTGCAGACGCTTGACCAGCACCGAGGCGGCGAAGCTGATGATGAAGTAGACGACACCGGCAAAGATCAGGAACTCGTGGGAGCGTCCGATGATGTCGCCGTTGGCACGGGCGGAGTTGAGGAAGTCCACCAGACCCACGGTGTACACCAGCGAGGTGTCCTGGAACAGAATGATGCTCTGTTGCAGCAGCAGCGGGGTCATCTTGCGAAATGCCTGGGGCAGGATGATCAGGCGCATGGTCTGGCCGTAGGTCATGCCCATGGCTTGCGCCGCAGCCATCTGGCCCTTGGGAATCGACTGCACGCCGGCGCGGACGATTTCGCAGAAGTACGCGGCTTCGAACATCATGAAGGCCACGACGCAGGAGGTGAAGGCACCGATCGGCGTGTCTTCCCCGGTGATCCAGCGCAATACGAACGGCACCGCCAGGTAGAACCAGGTGATCACCAGCAGCAGCGGGATCGAGCGGAAGTAGTTCACATAGGCGCCGGCCACACTGGACAGCAGCTTGCTGGAGGACAGGCGCATCAGTGCCAGGATCGTACCGAGAATGATGCCGCCGATCACGCCCATGACCATCAGCTTCAAGGTCATGACCATGCCGTTCCACAAGCCTGGAATGGCCGGGATGATACCGCTGAAATCGAGTTCCATTATTTACCCCCCACGGAGATCAGGCCGGGCACCGCGACTTTCTTCTCGACCAGGCGCATCAGCAGCATGAGGCTCATGTTGAGGGTGAAGTAGATCAGCGTCGCCAGGGTGAAGGCCTCGAACAGGTTCGCCGAGAACTCTGCGGTCTGCTTGGTTTGTGCCAGCAGTTCCATCAGGCCGATCAGCGACGCCACCGAGGAGTTCTTGAAGACGTTGAGAAATTCCGAGGTAAGGGGCGGAATGATGATCCGGTAGGCCTGGGGCAGCAGCACGTTCCAGTAGATCTGCGGCAGCTTGAAGCCCATGGCGCGCGCGGCAGCTTCCTGGCCACGCGGCAAGGCCTGGATGCCGGTACGCACTTGTTCACACACACGCGCGGCAGTGAACAGGCCCAGGCACACGACAACGCTCAAGTAGGCCGAGGTGGTCGGGTCGAGGTCTTGTTTGTACCAGTCCTGCAGGTTTTGCGGCAGCAGGTCGGGTATCAGGAAGTACCAGATGAACAGCTGAACCAGCAGCGGTACGTTGCGAAACAACTCCACATAGCAGGTGGCGATGCCCGATACGATGCGGTTCGGCACGGTGCGCATCACGCCCAGTATCGAACCCAGCAGCAAGGCGATGATCCACGCCACGATGGCGATGGCGATGGTCCAGCCCAAACCGGAGATGAACCAGTCGAGATAGGTCTCGCTGCCCACGCCGGTGGACTTGAAGAACACGCCCCAGTCCCAGTTGTAATTCATTAGGGTCTCCCCCGAAATCGATCGATGTACAAGCACCCGCTTGGGGAAAGTCCATTCCCGCCTGACGTTGATCGCCAGGCACACGCGATCGGCTCGAAAACCGCCCGGTCGAGTGTTCCAGATAAAGCCAGCAGGTAGTAACAGACGCTTGAGGGAGGTTGGCTCCCTCAAGCGATAAGGTTAGTCAGGAATCAGGATTTTTTATCTTCGGCCGGCTTGTCGGTCGGATTGGCGATCAGCGCCTTGAGCTCTTCGCTCATCGGGAACTGCAGGTTCAGGCCTTTTGGTGGAATTGGCTGGGTGAACCACTTGTCGTAGATCTTGGTGATTTCGCCGGACTTGTAGGTGGCGACGATGGCGTCATCCACGGCCT
Source organism: Pseudomonas sp. GQ91 (assembly GCF_059758795.1). NCBI lineage: Bacteria > Pseudomonadati > Pseudomonadota > Gammaproteobacteria > Pseudomonadales > Pseudomonadaceae > Pseudomonas > Pseudomonas sp. GQ91. The sequence continues at coordinate 174,946 of NZ_JCAXED010000011.1, read as the reverse complement.
TCTTGAACGGCGCGTCGCCTTTGCGCACCATGCAACCGTAGATCTCGAAGGATTGCGGCGTACCGGTCACGGCCCAGTCGCCTGGCTTCTTGGCCTTGGCCATTTCACCGGCGAGCAGTGCGTCGTCCATCATGAACGCCACGGCGCGACCGCTCTCGAGCATGTTGTAGGACTCGCCGTGGTCCTTGGCGGAGATGATGTTCATGCCCATTTGCTTGTCGGCGTTCATCGACTTGAGGATGCGCTCGGACGTGGTGCCAGCGGTGGTCACCACGTTCTTGCCTTTCAGGTCCGCGAAATCCTTGTAGGGCGAGTCCTTTTTGGCCAGCAGACGTGTGCCGACTTCAAAGATGCCGACCGAGAAGTCGACCTGTTGCCCGCGCTCGGCGTTGTTGGTGGTGGAGCCGCACTCCAGATCCACGGTGCCGTTCTGCACCAGCGGGATACGGGTCTGCGAAGTCACCAGGTTGTACCGGACCTTCAGGTCTGGCATGTCCAGGTCCTTCTTGAGGGCCTCGACCACTTGCATTTGGATGTCGTGGGAGTAACCCACTGGCTTGCCGGAAGCATCCGCGATGTAGGAGAACGGGATCGAACCGTCGCGGTGGCCCAGGGTGATGGTGCCGGACTCTTTGATTTTCTTCAGTGTGCCGGTGAGTTCGGCAGCGAAAACTGGAGTGCTAATCAGAGCTGCAGCGATAGCTGCGCCCAAAATATGGGGAACGATGCGCATCAATACTTCCTCGACATTTGTTTTTTTTATGAAGCCTGGACGGCCCTTGATACCGCGATCTCTGTGAAACCGCTCAAAGCGTCCCAGGCAATCGCTACAAAGTGTAGAGCATGAGTCGTGCCAAACCAGAAACAAAAGACTAACTATATGATTTATAAGAGTATTAAGTTTATGTGACGGGTTTTTTGTGAGGGCGGGATCCGGCAAACCGAATCGTCTGCTGCGCAACGTTCGGAAAACCGACTGTTCTGTATGCGGGCTTCGAAGCGGCGGCGCGGCATTCGAAAAAAAGCCCCTGGACCTTTCGGTGCAGGGCATAGGTATTTACACAATTTTCAGAAGCTGACGACTTTCCCTGTGGCGAGCGGGCTTGTCGGAACGCCGCATCGCCCGCGTTGGGCTGCGAAGCAGCCCCAAAACCAGCGGCTAAGGAGTATCTGATACACCGCACTTGGGTTACTGGGCTGCTTCGCAGCCCAACGCGGGCGATGCGGCGTTCCGCCAAGCCCGCTCGCCACAACAGCCCTATCTGCTTGGATTTAAGCGTTGAAGCAAAGTTGTGTAGATGCCTGTGGGGCAGGGGCTTGGGTCGATCAGGCCGCTTCTATCTTGCTGCGGGCCTGCTCCAGTTGGGTCAGGTAGCGTTGCAGGTTGTCCTGTTCGGCGGGCGTGGTGAACAGGCCCAGCTTGCTGCGACGCCAGAGAATATCTTGCGGGTGCAGGGCCCATTCTTCGGTGCACAGGTAGTCGACTTCGCGGGTGTACAGGCCGCCACCCAAATGGTCACCCAAGTCGGCCAGCGATTGCACGCCTTCAAGCAGGCGCCAGGTGCGGCTGCCGTAGGTGGTGGACCAGCGCCGGGCAATTTCGCTGGGGATCCAGTCGAACGTGTTGCGAATGGCCTGGGCCAACGCTTCCGGCGTGCTCATGTCCTCGCCGCCGGGCAGGGTCGCGTTGGCGGTCCAGCTTGGCTTGATGTCCTTGAAGTACGGCGCGAGTTGCGCCAGCGCCGATTCCGCGAGTTTACGATACGTGGTCAGCTTGCCGCCGAATACCGAGAGCAATGGCGCTTCATTCGCCGCACCGGACAGGGCGAGGGTGTAGTCGCGGGTCACGGCTGACGGGTTGTCGGACTCGTCGTTGCACAGTGGGCGCACACCGGAATAAGTGTGGACGATATCGTCGCGGCTCAACTGTTTCTTGAAGTGAGCATTGACCACATTGAGCATGTAGTCGGTTTCACCTTCGGTAATCGCGACGTTCGCCGGATCGCCAGTGTATTCGCGGTCGGTGGTGCCGATGATGGTCAGGTGATTCAGGTACGGAATGGTGAAGACGATGCGTTGGTCTTCGTTCTGCAGGATATGCGCGTGGGCGCCTTCATACAGTTTCGGCACGATCAGATGGCTGCCCTGGATCAGGCGGATGCCGTAGGGCGACTCCAGCTTCAGGTCGTCCTTGATGAATTTGGCGACCCACGGTCCGGCGGCGTTCACCAGCGCCTTGGCGCGGATCGAGAACAGGCTGCCATCGGCACGTTCCAGGTGCATATGCCACAGGCCTTTGCTGCGTCGGGCGCTGACGCAACGGGTCTGGGTGTGAACGTGAGCACCGTTTTCCCGTGCGGCCATGGCGTTGAGCACGACCAGGCGTGCGTCATCGACCCAGCAATCGGAGTATTCGAAGCCTTTGGTGATTTCGCTTTTCAACGGGCTGTCCGGACCGAACTTGAGGCTTTTGGAGCCCTGCAGCTTCTCCCGCTTGCCGAGGTGGTCATAGAGGAACAATCCGGCGCGAATCATCCAGGCTGGACGCAGGTGTGGACGGTGAGGCAGGACAAAGCGCATCTGCTTGACGATGTGCGGCGCCTTGGCCAACAGCACTTCGCGTTCTGCCAGGGCTTCGCGCACCAGGCGGAATTCGTAATGTTCAAGGTAGCGCAGGCCACCATGAATCAGTTTGCTGCTGGCGGACGAGGTATGGCTGGCCAGGTCGTCTTTTTCGCAAAGAAATACCGACAGACCGCGTCCGGCCGCATCTGCTGCGATGCCCACGCCATTGATCCCGCCACCGATAACGGCGACGTCATAGACTTCGGCAAGGGGTGGAGCAGGCAAGGTAGAAAGGGGCATCGGCTGGCCTCGCGATTTTCTTTTCGTATTGGAAATCGAACATTAATGTTCATTTGCGAAAATGGTAGCGCATAAACGCGGGTACAGCCAGTCGACTTCGATTGAAAATACTGATCGAAGGGGCGAGAAAGGAAAATTTGTGAACATCTTCGGGCGGATAGATCTATCTAGGTGGCGAGCGGGCTTGCCCCGCGTTGGGTGGCGAAGCCGCCCTAAAACCTAGTGTCCCGGCCTGACTGGAGAATCTCGGTGGTCTGTGATGGGGCTGCTACGCAGCCCAGCGCGGGGCAAGCCCGCTCGCCACAGGGTTACACGACTTCCAGGCGGATTTTGTGCTGACTGAGCAATTGCACCAGCGCCGGGACCGGCTGCTGGTCGGTGACCAAACAATCGATCAAACTGATCGGTCCCAGGCGAATCATGGCGTTGCGCCCGAATTTGCTTGAGTCTGCCGCCAGAATGACCTTGCGCGCATTGGCAATGATCGCTTGGGAAACCCGCACTTCCTGGTAATCGAAGTCGAGCAGGCTGCCGTCCTCGTCAATCCCGCTGATGCCCACCAAGGCAAAGTCGACCTTGAACTGGTTGATGAAGTCCACGCTCGCCTGGCCTACCACGCCGCCGTCGCGGCGCACGTTGCCGCCGGTCAGCAGCACGTCGAAGTCGTCCTTGGCGCTGAGCATCATCGCGACGTTGAGGTTGTTGGTGATGATCTTCAGGTGGCTGTGATTGAGCAGGGCGCGTGCGATCGATTCGGTGGTGGTGCCGATATTGATGAACAGCGAGGCATGATCAGGGATCTGTGCGGCAATGGCTTCCCCGATGCGCTGTTTTTCGTCGCGCATCTGGTCGGCACGCATGGCGTACTCAGTGTTTTCGACGCTGGAGTCATACGCGGCGCCGCCGTGGTAGCGGCGCAGCAGGTTGGCTTCCGCCAGTTGATTGATATCACGGCGGATGGTTTGCGGGGTCACAACGAACAACTGCGCCATTTCCTCGATGCTGACATAGCCGCGTTCGCGGACCAGTTCGAGGATTTGTTGCTGACGGGGAGGCAGGTTCATGGGGCGTCCTTTGGGCTGCCGTACAAAAAGTGGCCCATGATGACGCAGGAATCTGCTCCCTGCCAGTTACAACCCGATGTGGATCCTGCGCGGGGCTTATTCCGCGCCTTCGTGGGGTTCCCAGTCGCGGGTGCGGCTGACCGCTTTTTTCCAGCCGGCGTAGAGCTTTTCCTTGGCCGGTTCGTCCAGTTGCGGTTCGAACTCGCGCTCGATCACCGCCTTGCCGCGCAACTCGTCCAGGCTGCTCCAGAAGCCGCACGCCAGGCCTGCCAGATACGCCGCACCCAACGCCGTGGTTTCGCGCATTTGCGGGCGCTCCACCTGGGTGCCGAGGATGTCGGCCTGGAACTGCATCAGGAAGTTGTTGGCCACGGCGCCGCCATCCACCCGCAGGGATTTCAGGCGTTCGCCGGAATCCTGCTGCATGGCGTCGAGTACGTCGCGCGTCTGGTAGGCAATCGACTCGAGCGCTGCACGAATGATGTGATCCACGCGTACGCCGCGGGTCAGGCCAAACAGTGCGCCACGGGCGTACGGGTCCCAGTACGGGGCGCCGAGGCCGGTGAAGGCTGGCACCAGGTACACGCCGTTGCTGTCCTTGACCTTGCTGGCAAAGTACTCGGTGTCGTGGGCGTCATTGATGATCTTCAGTTCATCGCGCAGCCATTGCACGGTGGAGCCGCCGTTGAAGACTGCGCCTTCCAGGGCGTAGGCCACTTCACCACGGGGGCCGCAGGCGATGGTGGTGAGCATACCGTGCCGGGATTTGACCGCCTTGTCCCCGGTGTTCATCAGCAGGAAGCAGCCCGTGCCGTAGGTGTTTTTCGCCTGGCCCGGCTCCACGCACATCTGGCCGAACAGCGCTGCCTGCTGGTCACCGGCAATGCCGCCGATGGCGATGCCGCTTTTGGTGCGACCGTAGATTTCCGAGGACGACTTCACTTCCGGGAGCATTTCCCGCGGGATATCCAGGATATCCAGCATTTTCGCGTCCCACTCCAGGGTGTGGATGTTGAAGAGCATGGTGCGCGAGGCGTTGGTGTAGTCGGTAACGTGGGTCTTGCCGCCGGTAAATTTCCAGATCAGCCAGCTGTCTACGGTGCCGAACAGCAGTTCGCCGTTGCGTGCACGTTCGCGACTGCCTTCGACGTTATCGAGGATCCACTTGAGCTTGGTCCCCGAGAAGTACGGGTCGGTCACCAGGCCGGTGGTTTCACTGATGTATTGCTCATGACCGTCGCGCTTGAGCTGCTGGCAGATTTCGGTGCTGCGTCGGCACTGCCAGACAATCGCGTTGTAGATTGGGCGGCCGCTGACTTTGTCCCAGACCACCGTGGTTTCACGCTGGTTGGTGATGCCGATGGCGGCGACCTGGTCATGGTGCAGGCCGGCTTGTGCCAGGGCCTCGACCATCACGGCGCTCTGGGTCGCGAAGATTTCCATCGGGTCGTGTTCGACCCAGCCGGCTTGCGGGTAATGCTGGACGAATTCGCGCTGGGCTGTACAGACCACGTTGGCGTCGCGATCGAAGATGATCGCTCGGGAACTGGTCGTGCCCTGATCGAGGGCAATGATGTAGTTCTTATTCTGTGTGTCGGTCATGTCGATTGCCTTGGACGGAAAGAAGGAGTGGGTACGTAGCCTGGGAGGTAAAAAACCGCAGGACCCAGGCTGGCGCGTTCAAGAAATTCGGCTGTTGCCGCTGGCGACAGGTTCAATTGCATCAGTTGTAGCAGGTGCGGCGTTGGGCAGGTGACGGGCAATCAGCCCGCGGTACGCTGCGGCGCCGAGGCAGGCACCGACAATCGGTGCAAAGATCGGAATCAGGAAATAAGGAATGTCACGCCCGCCGGTGAACGCCATTTCACCCCAACCGGCAAAAAAGGTCATCAGCTTGGGGCCGAAATCGCGGGCCGGGTTCATCGCAAAGCCGGTCAGCGGCCCCATGGCGCTGCCGATCACGGCAATCAACAGGCCGATCAGCAGTGGCGCCAACGGGCCACGGGGCAGGCCGTTGTTGTCGTCGGTCAGGGCCATGATGACCCCCATCAGGATTGCCGTGATGACCATCTCGACCAGGAATGCCTGGGCGGTGTTCAGCAATGCATGAGGATAGGTGGAAAACACCGACGCCAGTTCCAGGCTGGCCTCTGAACCACGGATCATATGGTGGGTTTGTTCGTAATCGAAAAACAGATTGCTGTACAGCGTGTACACCAATGCGGCCGAGCAGAATGCGCCAGCGATCTGGGCAATGATGTAGAACGGCAATTTGCGCTTGTCGAAATCGGCAAAAATGCACAAGGCGATGCTGACCGCCGGGTTGAGGTGAGCACCGGAAATGCCGGCGCTCAGGTAGATCGCCATGCTGACGCCGATCCCCCAGATAATGCTGATTTCCCACAGACCGAAGCTGGCACCCGCGACCTTGAGCGCGGCAACACAGCCGGTGCCGAAGAAAATCAGCAACGCTGTGCCGAGGAACTCGGCCATGCATTGGCTTGAAAGCGACGGCTGTTGAAAAGCAGTTGTCATTGAAAACCTCAGTTCTTTTTTTTGTTTGGCGCTTTGCCGAAAGGGGCAAATGCGCGATTTTCACCGCTCCAGGATCCCCATCCTGTTTGCGGCTTACTGCTCGGACACCGAAGGATAATGCTTACGGTATTCGGAAACGAAAAAATATAGACAAGAAACACCGCTGTCAAAGGTCGAAAGTGAACTGTTGGTCATTTTACAACTATTGGTCTCGTGAATGATCGCGGCGGATCCGTACGGAACCTTGGCTGGCACGTGATAAGCGGCTGCGCGTATTTGCCGCGCAGGCGCCTGTAATAGAGCGTTTTGCTGCGGCTTGGCCTAGAATCGTGGTTTGGTATTTCCACATGTATCCCAAGCCTGGAGCCTTCATGACGCCCGCATTGGACCTGTTGAAAAAAGTTCGCGCCGAACATCGCATTCACAGTTATGAACATGACCCAAAAGCACCGTCCTATGGCCTGGAGGCCGCGGAAAAGTTGAGTCTTGATCCAGCGCAGGTGTTCAAGACCTTGCTGGCCAGCAGCGAGAAGGGCGAGTTATTGGTGGCTGTGGTACCGGTCGTCGGAAGTCTGGACTTGAAGGCGCTGGCGCACGCCGCCGAGGTCAAGAAAGTCGAGATGGCCGACCCGGCAGCGGCGCAACGGGCTACCGGTTATTTGCTGGGTGGGATCAGCCCGCTGGGACAGAAAAAGCGTCTGCGCACCTTTATCGATGTCACGGCGCAGCCTTTTGCGACAATTTTTGTCAGCGCGGGGAGAAGAGGGCTGGAAGTGGAGTTGGCGGCGTCAGTATTGGCCGAGCATACCCAAGCCAGCTTTGCGCCGATTGGGCGGGCGTGAAAGAACCGGTAGGAGCAGGCAGAAACCTGGCTCCTACAGAGGGCAGGTAGGTCAGTGCGTGCTGTAGCGCCGCACGCCTGAGTCAACCTGCGGAAGGTGTGCCGCCGTACTTCCCGAGGCCTGGAACAGCACCAGATGTTCTGCCGCCACGCGAATGCCAACCTCGCTATCGATCTGATGATCGGCATGGCTGGGGAAGATGGATTCCAACTGAGCGCCGGTGGGCAACAACAAACGGTACAAGGTCGAAGCGCCCAGGAACGTCTTGCCGACGATCCGGGCTTTCAAGGGGCTGTCCGGGGCATAGACAATATCATCCGGACGCAGCAACACATCTACCGCACCGCCGATCGGCCAGGTATAGGCGCGGTTGCCGCGCAGTTCACCCAGCTCGGTACTGACCGACTCCGGGGTATTCAACTGGCCACGGATGAAGTAACCCTGGCCAATAAAACTGGCGACGTAAGGTGTCAGCGGTTCGTGGTAGAGGTTGTAGGGCGTATCCCATTGTTCCAGGCGACCCTCCTTGAAGACGCCGACATGGTCACTTACCGCGAAGGCTTCTTCCTGGTCGTGAGTCACCAGAATCGCACTGGTGCCTCGCGCCTTGAGAATGTCGCGCACCTCATGACTCAGCTTGCGCCGCAGTTCGCCGTCGAGGTTCGAGAAGGGCTCGTCCAACAATAGCAATTGTGGTTCGGGTGCCAACGCACGGGCCAAGGCCACCCGTTGTTGCTGGCCGCCGGATAGCTCATGGGGGAAGCGCTTGCCCAGGCTTTTCAGATTGACCAGTTCCAGCAATTCACCCACGACATGCTCTTTTTGCGGATGCTTGCGAATGCCGAAGGCAATGTTTTCGGCCACGCTGAGGTGCGGGAACAGTGCGTAGTCCTGGAACACCATGCCAATCCGGCGTTTCTCGGGAGCCAGGGTAAAACCTGCGCTGGAGAGGGTTTCACCGGCGAGGGTGATTTCCCCTTCGTGTATCGGCTCAAACCCGGCAATCGCCCGCAGCGTGGTGGTCTTGCCACATCCCGAGGAGCCCAGCAGGCAGCCGATGTCGCCGGCATTGAGGTGCAGATTGAGGTTCTGCACCACCCGTTGATCCTGATAACCGCAGGCCAGGTTGCGCAGATTCAGCAGAAGTGGCTGACTCATGCGTGGTGGTACGCCGGCGGGACCAGGAATTCCAACAGCGCTTTTTGCGCGTGCAGACGGTTTTCCGCCTGATCCCAGGCCACCGAGCGTTGATCGTCCAGCAGGTCGAGGCTGATTTCTTCGCCGCGATGCGCGGGCAGGCAATGCATGAACAGCACGTCCGGCGCGGCCAGATCGAGCAAGGCGCGGGTGACCTGGAACGGTGCGAACGTGGCCAGGCGCTTGGCGCTTTCGTCTTCCTGGCCCATGGAGGTCCAGACGTCGGTACTCACCAGGTGGGCACCGACCACGGCGTCCCGGGGGGCGCGGAACAGCTGCACGCGACCGCCGGCTTTGGCGAGGAATTCGGCGCTGGGCTCGTAGCCCTCGGGGCAGGCAATGCGCAGGTGGAAGTCGAACTGGATCGACGCTTCTATATAGCTGTTGCACATGTTGTTGCCATCGCCGATCCAGGCCACGGTCTTGCCTTGGATCGAGCCGCGATGTTCGAGGAATGTCTGCATATCGGCGAGCAACTGGCAGGGATGCAAGTCATCGGACAGGCCGTTGATTACCGGTACGCGGGAGTTGGCGGCGAATTCGGTGAGGGTGCTATGGGCGAAGGTGCGGATCATCACCGCATCGAGCATGCGCGACATGACAATGGCGCAATCGCTGATCGGTTCGCCACGGCCCAGTTGGGTATCCCGGGGCGAGAGAAAGATGGCCTGGCCACCGAGCTGGATCATGCCGGCTTCGAAAGACAAGCGGGTGCGGGTCGACGATTTCTCGAAAATCATTCCGAGCACGCGGTTTTTCAGAGGCTCGAACAGTACGCCGCGATTACGCAGGTCTTTAAGCTCAATGCCTCGACGGATCACGCTGACCAGCTCTTCGGGCGTGCAATCCATCAGGGAGAGAAAGTGCCTTGCGCTCATCATTAACTACCTTTTTGCAACAGGCCGCAGATACTCAAAGCCTTGTTTATTGTGACAACGGGCGAGACCTGCGGCGAAAGCCGCACGGGGCGACGAAATAGGGGAAGGCGCGATATTGACATTAAATGTCGCGTCTTACCAATAGGCTACGGTTTTTTTGGGGTGTTCAAAGGGGCGGGAAAAGCACTTTTGAAGCCTGTTTCCTGACTGCAGCGGGTCATTTGTACACTGGCGTCGAGTCCCTTTGCAATGCGCGAGGGCGGATGCAGGCCGGTCTGTGTCGGTTTCGGCAGGTGTTTTGGGGGGCTGCGGGGAGTGCTGAAACATTTTCTAATGTTTGCCCATGGCTCCTCCTGATGCCTGCCGATTCATGCGACGAACATTGCTGGCGCCGTGTGCGGTGGCAGGCCATAGTTTTATGCACGTGCTTATTCCGATGACGCTGTATCCCATAAAAGAGACTGGCCATGACCAAGACTCTCCATCACCGTGCCTGCCATCTGTGCGAAGCCATCTGCGGCCTGACCCTGGAAACCACGACCTCGGACGAGGGCGCAATGACGATTACGTCGATCAAGGGCGATCCCCTCGACACGTTCAGCCGTGGTCATATCTGCCCCAAGGCGGTAGCCCTGCAGGATATCCAGAACGATCCGGATCGGCTGCACCAGCCCATGTTGCGGGTGGGCCGCGAGTGGCAGCCGATCTCCTGGGACGCGGCCTTTGCACTGGCGGCCGAGCGGCTGGCGGGTATCCAGGCGCGTCACGGCCAAAATGCGGTGGCCGTGTACCAGGGCAATCCCAGCGTGCACAACTATGGCTTGATGACTCACAGCAACTACTTTCTCGGGCAGTTGAAAACGCGCAATCGCTTTTCCGCCACCTCCGTGGATCAACTGCCCCATCACCTCACCAGCCACTTGATGTACGGCCACGGCCTGTTGTTGCCGATCCCGGATATTGATTGCACTGATTTCATGCTGATCCTCGGCGGTAACCCGTTGGCCTCCAACGGCAGCATCATGACCGTGCCGGATGTGGAGAAACGCCTGAAAGCCATTCAGGCCCGAGGCGGCAAAGTGGTGGTGGTCGATCCACGGCGCAGCGAAACGGCGGCCATGGCCGATCAGCATTTGTTCGTGCGCCCTGGCGGCGATGCGGCATTGCTGTTCGGACTGCTCAACACCTTATTCAGTGAGAACCTGACCCGCGCCAGTCACTTGCCAGTGGACGGACTGGACGAGGTGCGACAGGCCGTCGCCGGGTTCACCGCGGAGGCCATGAGTCGCCAATGCGCGGTTCCGGCCGAGCAGATACGTCAGCTTGCGCGGGATTTCGCGGCGGCGGACAAGGCGGTGTGTTACGGGCGGATGGGCGTATCGACCCAGGCGTTCGGCACGCTGTGTCACTGGTTGGTGCAGTTGATCAATCTGGTGACGGGTAATCTCGACCGAGTCGGTGGTGCGTTATGCACGGAACCAGCGGTGGATCTGGTGGCGGCGACCTCCGGCGGGCATTTCAATCGTTGGCAGAGTCGGGTTTCCGGGCGCCCCGAGTACAGTGGAGAGTTGCCGGTATCGGCTCTGGCTGAGGAAATGCTCACCGAAGGTGAGGGACAAATCCGTGCCTTGGTGACGGTGGCGGGTAATCCCGTGTTGTCTACGCCCAATGGACGGCAACTGGAGCAGGCGCTGGACGGTCTGGAGTTCATGCTCAGTATCGATCTCTATATCAACGAAACCACGCGCTACGCCGATCTGATCCTGCCGTCGACCTCGGCCCTGGAAAACGATCACTACGACACCACCTTCAATATGTTCGCAGTGCGTAACGTCACGCGCTTCAACCGGGCAATTCTGCCCAAGCCCGAAGGTGCGTTGCATGACTGGGAGATCTTTGTCGGGCTGGCGCGGGCGTTTGCGGCGCAGACCGGCGCGGTGCTGAAGCCGACACTGCCGCCTGCGCAGATGATTGACTTGGGCCTGCGAGCCGGGGCGTATGGCGATGCATCCAGTCACAAGCTGTCGGTAGCGGCCTTGGCTGATTATCCCCACGGGCTGGACCTTGGCCCGCTCAAGGCCAATCTGGCGGGGCGCTTGAAAACCGCGAATGCGCGTGTGCAGGCCGCGCCTGCGGTCATCCTGGCGGACTTGGCACGTTTTGCCGCCCAGCCGCTGGCGCGGGTGGACGAATTGCTGTTGATTGGCCGCCGTCACGTGCGCAGCAATAACTCGTGGATGCATAACTATCATCGCCTGGTGAAGGGCAAGCCCCGGCATCAACTGCTGATGCACCCCGATGACCTTGCCAGCCGCCAGTTGAGCGACGGCCAGCGTGTGCGGGTCAGTTCGCGGATCGGCGTGATTGAAGTCGAAGTGCTGGCCAGCCTGGAGATGATGCCTGGCGTGGTCAGCTTGCCCCATGGCTGGGGCCATGGTCGCCCTGGGGTGCAAATGAGCATTGCCAGCGCGCAGCCCGGGGCGAGTGCCAATGACCTGACGGATGAGCGGCAGTTGGACGAACTGTCGGGGAACGCGGCGCTCAATGGGGTGCCGGTCAAGGTAGCGGCGGCGTGACGCAGAGAGTCTGTCGGGGAGTCCGAGCGTCGTGCCGGGCTTTGCGTTACAATGCGCCACCGTGCCGGCCCATGAGTCGGAAAGTTCCAGCCGAGGTGTTCCATGGATATCATCGAAACGATTAAAGAGCAGATTGCCAACAACACTATTCTGCTTTACATGAAGGGCGCACCTAACGCGCCTCAGTGCGGCTTTTCCGCGAAGGCGTCCCAGGCCATCATGGCGTGTGGCGAGAAATTCGCTTACGTGGATATCCTGCAAAACCCGGAAATCCGCGCCAACCTGCCGAAGTACGCCAACTGGCCGACCTTCCCGCAATTGTGGGTGGCCGGCGAACTGGTCGGCGGTAGCGACATCATCACCGAGATGGCGGCTGATGGTTCGTTGCAAGCACTGATCAAAGATGCTGCGGACAAAGCTGCTGCGAAGACCGAAGCCTGATCTTGCAGGCGCTGGCTTGCCCGCGAAGGACTTGAAAGCGCCGCGTTCCACCAGGAGCGCGGCGTTATCGTTAGCGTTTTTCGCGGGCAAGCCGGCTCCTACAGAAAGCCGGTCAATAAAAAGCCCCGCGTCTCTGAAAGAGAGCGGGGCTTTTTAGTGGTCGCGAACTAAGGGTTATTCACCCATCTGCGATTGCAGGTAGTTTTCCAGTGTCACTTTGCCGATCAGGCCGACTTGGGTTTCCAGCCAGTCGATATGCTCTTCCTGGTCTTCGAGGATGTCTTCCAGCAATTCACGACTGCCGAAGTCACTCGCCTTTTCACAGTGAGCGATGGCGGCCTTGAGGTCGGCCAGGCTTTTGCGCTCGAAGTTGAGGTCGCAGTTGAGCATTTCCTCGGTGTGCTCGCCGATGTTCAGCTTGCCCAGGTCCTGCACGTTCGGCAGGCCTTCGAGAAACAGGATGCGCTTGATCAGCTTGTCCGCATCCTTCATGGCCTGGATCGATTCCTTGTATTCATGCTTGCCCAGCTTTTCCAGGCCCCAATCTTCATACATGCGCGCATGCAGGAAATACTGATTGATCGCGACCAGTTCATTGGCAAGGATTTTGTTGAGTTGCTGGATGACTGAGATGTCGCCTTTCATGACTGGGGTCCTGCCCTGTATTCGCTGTATATAAGGCGGAGTTTGAGCTGCACGCTGATTACTGTCAAACCTAAGTTGTTGAATAATAAATGAAAATTAATCGGAATAAGAATGTTTGTGTTCCGCGTCTTGGCGCTAACTGTTTGAATTACGGACATAAAAAAACCGGACCCTAAGTCCGGTTGTTTAAAATACGTTGATTTAAGCGTGTGTAAATTCTGCCGAGTAGGGGATCGCCGCCTGAGCCGTTTGCAGTTGCGTCAGGGTTTCCCGTACCACTTGCTTGGCCAGGCAGGCGCATTTGCCGCATTGGCTGGCGACGCCGGTGGTTTCACGCACTTCCTTGTAGCTGCAGCAACCTTCGTAGATTGCTTCGCGGATTTGTCCGTCGGTGACGCCAGTGCAGAGGCAGACATACATAAGGGAGAACCGTCGCGGTTTAGGCTTAAGTGCGATGGATCTTAATGTTAACGAGAATGATTGTCAAAGTAGTTTCTCAAGCCTTTGCGCCTGGACGCCTGTGCACTGACGAACGGTTTTTTCAGTGTATGATGATCGGTCTTCACGAAGCGTGACCGCGTCACAGGCCTGTCGTTTATACGCGGCAGACTTGAGGTCGGTCCTTTTACTTCATCGTCACCCCTACATCAGGAGATATCCAATGAGCGTACTCGTCGGCAAACAAGCCCCGGATTTCGACGTACCTGCCGTCCTCGGCAATGGCGAAATCGTAGACAGCTTCAAACTGTCTGAAGCCATCAAAGGCAAATATGGCCTGGTGTTCTTCTACCCGCTGGACTTCACTTTCGTCTGCCCGTCGGAGCTGATCGCCCTGGATCACCGCATGGACGATTTCAAGGCGCGTAACGTTGAAGTGGTAGCTGTTTCCATTGACTCCCACTTCACCCACAACGCCTGGCGCAACACCGCCATCAATGATGGCGGTATCGGCAAAGTCAAATACACCATGGCTGCCGACATGAAGCACGACATCGCCAAGGCCTACGACGTAGAGTCCGAAGGCGGCGTGGCTTTCCGTGGCGCGTTCCTGATCGACGACAAGGGCGTTGTCCGCTCGCAGATCATCAACGACCTGCCGCTGGGCCGTAACATGGAAGAGCTGATCCGCCTGGTTGACGCCCTGCAATTCCACGAAGAGCACGGCGAAGTCTGCCCTGCCAACTGGAAAAAAGGCGACAAAGGCATGAACGCTTCGCCAGAAGGCGTTGCGGCTTACCTGACCGAGAACGCTGGCAAGCTGTAAGCCGCGTCGAGGTACAAAAAAACCGGCCTGAGAAGGCCGGTTTTTTTATGCGCGGGATTTGCCTTCAATCGTTGAAGTCTTCCCAGCCACCCATCTGTTTCCAGCGGTTGACGATGCCACAGAACAGGTCGGCGGTCTTCTCGGTGTCGTAGCGCGCCGAGTGGGCTTCGCGTCCGTCGAAGTCGATACCGGCAGCCTGGCAGGCTTTTGCCAATACGGTCTGGCCATAGGCGAGGCCGGCCAGGGTCGCGGTGTCGAAGCTGGAGAACGGGTGAAACGGGTTGCGTTTCATGTCCAGGCGCGCCACGGCGGCATTCAGGAAGCCGAGATCGAAGCTGCTGTTGTGACCGACCAGGATCGCGCGCTTGCAGCCGTTGGCCTTCAAGGCCTTGCGCACGCCGCGGAAGATATCGGTGAGGGCCGCTTCTTCACTGACCGCCATGCGCAACGGATGGTCGAGTTTGATCCCGGTAAACTCCAGGGCCGCCGCTTCGATGTTGGCGCCCTCGAAGGGTTCGACGCGGAAGAAATGGGTGTGTTCCGGATACACGAAACCCTGTTCATCCATGCCGATGGTGGTGGCGGCGATTTCCAGCAACGCATCAGTGGCGCAGTTGAATCCGCCGGTTTCTACGTCAATGACCACCGGCAGGTAGCCACGAAAGCGTTCAGCCATCGGGTGGCGTGAACCGCCGCCATGACCTTCGTGTTCGTCGTCGAAATGATCTTCACTCACGCGTGTTCCTCCAGCAGGCGCCAGCGCAGTGTTTCACCGGCGCGCAGCGGGATAACGGTCAGCTCGCCAAATGGCAGGCTGGCAGGGGCGGTCCAGTCTTCACGGACCAGGGTGATGCGGTCGGTATTCGCCGGCAGGCCATAGAAACGCGGGCCGTTCAGGCTGGCGAAGCCTTCAAGCTTGTCCAGCGCGTTACGTTGCTCGAACGCTTCGACATACAACTCGATCGCCGCGTAGGCGGTGTAGCAACCGGCACAGCCGCATGCGGCTTCCTTGGCGTGCTGGGCGTGGGGCGCCGAGTCGGTGCCGAGGAAGAACTTTTCGTTGCCGCTGGTGGCGGCATCGAGCAGTGCAACCTGGTGGGTATTGCGCTTGAGGATCGGCAGGCAATAGAAGTGCGGTCGAATCCCGCCCACCAGCATGTGGTTGCGGTTGTACAGCAGGTGGTGCGCGGTAATGGTCGCGGCGACGTTGGCCGAGGCTTCGGTGACGAATTGCACGGCGTCGGCGGTGGTGATGTGTTCAAACACCACTTTCAAGCTCGGGAACAGTTCGACCACGCGACGCATGTGTTCGTCGATGAAGATCTTTTCGCGATCGAATACATCGACATCGCCACGGGTCACCTCACCGTGGATCAGCAGTGGCATGCCGACTTCGGCCATGGCTTCGATCGCCGGCAGGATCTTGTCGATGCTGGTCACGCCGGAGTCGGAGTTGGTGGTCGCGCCGGCCGGGTACAGCTTGGCGGCGTGCACAAAACCGCTGGCGCGGGCCTGGCGAATTTCTTCGGGCTGGGTACGGTCGGTCAGGTACAGCACCATCAACGGTTCAAAGCGGCTGCCGGCGGGGCGCGCAGCCAGGATGCGCTGGCGATAGGCGTCGGCTTCGGCGGCATTGCGTACCGGAGGTACCAGGTTAGGCATAATGATGGCACGGCCAAACGTGCGCGCTACATCGGCCACGGTGTGGGGCAACGCAGCACCATCGCGAAGATGAATATGCCAGTCGTCGGGACGCAGCAGGGTCAGGCGGTCGGACATTGGGGATTCCAGGCGGGTCAATCTGGTGGGAATGCTACCGGAAAAGACACTCGCAGGCACCCGCTATCAAGTTTTGCTGAATGCTACCGATATCCCTGGGTATGCCTTAACGACGTATGACGCCTTGATGTGTTGTAGAAACCAGTGGAGCCGCCCGTGCGCCAGCATTATCTAGCCCTGCTCAGCGTATTCGCCAGCTTGCCCGCGATGGCCCTGACGTTCCAGACGCGCCTGGAGAATGTCGAGTGGAAGGTGGAAGGCGACAAGTTCGAATGCCGCTTGAGCCAGCCGATTGCCGATTTTGGTTCTGGCGAGTTCTTGCGCCGCGCCGGCGAGCAGGCGACATTTCGCCTGAAAGCCTACAACGGTTCGCTGGGCGCTGGTTCCGCGACATTACTCGCGGCCGCGGCGCCGTGGCAGCCGGGACGCGGTGATATCAATCTCGGCGCAGTGCGCGCCGGCAGCGGTGATGTGCTGTTCAACAGTTCCCAGGCCCAGGCCGGGCGTTTGTTCAATGGTCTGTTGGAGGGGCGTAGCCCAACAGTGCGCCACTATTCACGGGATGGCGGCTATTCCGAAATCCGCCTGTTGCCGGTGAAGTTCAACAAGGCCTACAACGACTATCAACTGTGTACGGCAAAACTGCTGCCGATGAACTTCGAGCAGATCAAGCAGACCCAAGTGGGCTTTCCGGGTGGCGGCATCGATCTGGACCCGGCCGCCAAGGCCAAGCTGATGGTCATGCTGGAGTTCATCAAGGCCGACCCCACCGTCAACCATATCGAACTGGACGGCCACTCGGACAACAGCGGCAATCGCCTGGCCAACCGCGACCTTTCCCGTCGCCGTGGCCTGGCCGTGATGGATTTCCTCAAGGCCAACGGTGTTCCCGAGTCGCAGATTGTCCTGCGTTTCCATGGCGAACGTTATCCGCTGGTGCCAAATACCAGCCCCGCCAACCGGGCGAAGAACCGGCGTGTGAATATTCACCTGGACCGGGTGCCTGTCCCCGAGAAACCGGCGCCCCAGGCCACCGCCCCGGCGAACGCGGCCGCCACCTCCTGAGGTGCGGCCATTCGTCGCGAGCCCGACATAATCTGTCGCTTTATCTTCATTTGCTGTCGCGCCCCTGTAATTTCACGGTTTTGAACGGTAGAATCATCGGCTTTCCGTAAAACCCCGTGGAGTGATGGCATGGCCGACGTAAACAAGGTCGTTCTCGCGTATTCCGGCGGCCTGGACACTTCGGTGATCCTCAAGTGGCTGCAGGATACTTATAACTGTGAAGTGGTGACCTTCACCGCTGACCTGGGTCAGGGCGAAGAGGTCGAACCTGCACGTGCCAAGGCGCAAGCCATGGGCGTGAAGGAGATCTACATTGACGACCTGCGCGAAGAGTTCGTCCGCGATTTCGTTTTCCCGATGTTTCGCGCCAACACTGTCTACGAAGGCGAGTACCTGCTGGGTACCTCCATCGCACGTCCCTTGATCGCCAAGCGCCTGATCGAAATCGCCAACGAAACCGGCGCCGACGCCATTTCCCACGGTGCCACCGGCAAGGGCAACGACCAGGTCCGTTTCGAATTGGGCGCCTATGCCCTGAAGCCAGGCGTGAAAGTGATTGCCCCTTGGCGTGAATGGGATCTGCTGTCCCGTGAGAAGCTGATGGATTACGCTGAAAAGCATGCCATCCCGATCGAGCGCCACGGCAAGAAAAAGTCCCCGTACTCGATGGATGCCAACTTGCTGCACATCTCCTATGAAGGCGGCGTGCTGGAAGACACCTGGACCGAACACGAAGAAGACATGTGGCGCTGGACCGTCTCTCCAGAGAACGCGCCGGACAAGCCGCAATATCTGGAACTGACCTACCGTAACGGCGATATCGTCGCGTTGGACGGCGTCGAAATGACCCCGGCCACCGTACTGGCGACGCTGAACCGTATCGGCGGCGAGCACGGCATCGGTCGTCTGGATATCGTCGAGAACCGTTACGTGGGCATGAAGTCCCGTGGCTGCTACGAGACTCCGGGCGGTACCATCATGCTGCGCGCCCACCGCGCTATCGAGTCCATCACCCTGGACCGTGAAGTCGCTCACCTCAAAGACGAACTGATGCCCAAGTACGCCAGCCTGATCTACACCGGCTACTGGTGGAGCCCGGAGCGTCTGATGTTGCAGCAGATGATCGACGCCTCCCAGGCCCACGTGAACGGCGTGGTGCGCCTGAAGCTGTACAAGGGCAATGTGATCGTCACCGGGCGCAAGTCCGATGAGTCGCTGTTCGACGCCAATATTGCCACCTTTGAAGAAGATGGCGGCGCTTACAATCAGGAAGACGCCGCAGGCTTCATCAAGCTCAATGCGCTGCGCATGCGCATCGCGGCCAACAAGGGTCGCAAGTTGTTCTAAACTGTTAGAACGATCATAAAAAATGGCTCCTCTAACGAGGGGCCATTTTTTTATGTCCGGAAAAGCTGTAAGCATATGTTTATAACTGTTTAAGATGCTGCCGAATATTCGGCAGAAGTTGGCCGTGTACGATATATCTATTTTTGCTGTGCTATTTTTTAGTTTGGCAAGTGCTTTCTATTTGAGTGGCTATAAAATTCAAAAAAACC
Organism: Pseudomonas sp. GQ91; assembly: GCF_059758795.1. Taxonomy (NCBI): domain Bacteria; kingdom Pseudomonadati; phylum Pseudomonadota; class Gammaproteobacteria; order Pseudomonadales; family Pseudomonadaceae; genus Pseudomonas; species Pseudomonas sp. GQ91. Next base: position 156,239 of record NZ_JCAXED010000011.1, on the reverse strand, counting down.
TGTAGGTTATAACGTGTTTGTCAGCCAAGTCGGCGCCTGACTGCAAGATGTGCCTGGGAACTTTTCTCCAAGGACCTTTCTGCACGTGGATAGCGTCAGGTTTAACGTTTGCAAGGGACATTTCCTGAAACCCGTGTGCGGCGCGTTTATATTGGCCACGGAGTATGGCTATTTTCATTCGAAATATGTTTGCCTGCGGAAAGTTCTGAAAGCTCGAATGGAATATGACACGTCCTTACAGGCGTTTTTTTGTAGGTTAATTCCCATAGCTTTGTGGGGACGGTCTCTGCTTGCTGTTACTTGGGGGGGAGTGCTATGCCAAGAAGGAAACGACTAGGCTATTGTGCGGGCTCTGAATAATTCGAACAGCGAAATTGGACTTGCCCATGAATAAAGTGCTGATCGTGGATGATCATCCCGTCATTCGCCTTGCTGTACGGATGCTAATGGAGCGTCATGGATACGAGGTTGTTGCGGAGACCGATAACGGTGTCGATGCATTGCAACTCGCTCGGGAGCACATGCCGGACATTGTCATTCTGGATATTGGAATTCCTAAGCTCGATGGCCTGGAAGTTATTTGCCGGCTATCGTCAACCAAACAGGCGCAACCCTTCAAAGTGCTGGTGCTGACGTCCCAGGCTCCTGGCCACTTTTCCATGCGCTGCATGCAGGCGGGGGCGGCGGGCTACGTGTGCAAGCAACAGGACCTTACCGAGTTGCTCAGTGCGATAAAGGCAGTGCTGTCTGGCTACAGCTACTTCCCCAACCAGGCGCTCAATTCGGTGCGGTCCACGCAAGGGAATGCCAGTGAAGCGGACATGGTCGAGCGGCTCTCGGGCCGGGAGATGATGGTATTGCAGCAACTGGCGCGCGGGAAAACCAACAAGGAGATTGCCGATGGCATGTTCCTTAGCAACAAAACCGTGAGTACCTACAAGACTCGCTTGCTGCTCAAGCTCAATGCTCGATCGCTGGTGGATTTAATAGAACTCGCGCAACGTAACGGTCTGGTATAAACGTCAGGTGCAGTGTCGGGCGCCGTCGACGTCCGCACACAAAAAGCCTCCCGGCGGAGGCTTGTGGATGTGACCCGCTGGATTAAAGGTCGAAGTCGTAATCGGCCAACTGTTTTTGCAAGCGTCGCTCTTCCAGAAGGTTGTCGATTGTGCGGCGTTTGCTCAAATTGGTCTTGGCCACTTCTACAGGCGCTTCAGTCGCCTCATCCGAGTCCGTGGCAACAAAGTCATCCTCTACATCCACATCCAGTTGTTCTTTGCCAGTGCTCATAAGGTTAACTCCAGGCTAAGACTGCCATTGGCGCTCCTTATATCGACAAACGTCGGCCGGGTAAAAAAGATTTTTTCAATCGACTGATCCATAAAACCCATGGTTGCTCAATCGTCGGACGTCTTTTCCTTGTATTCGCACAAATCTTCGATCCGGCAGCTGCCGCAGCGGGGCTTTCGAGCCTGGCATACGTAGCGTCCATGCAGGATCAACCAGTGGTGGGAGTCGAGCAGGTAAGGTTTGGGTACAAACTTCATCAGCTGTTTTTCCACCTCCACCACATTTTTTCCTGGTGCGAGCCCGGTGCGGTTACTGACGCGGAAAATGTGCGTGTCCACCGCCATGGTCAATTGGCGAAACGCAGTATTGAGCACCACATTGGCGGTCTTGCGACCGACTCCTGGCAGGGCCTCGAGTGCCTCACGGGTTTGCGGTACTTCGCCGTTGTGACGCTCCACCAGCAAGCGACACGTCTCGATGACGTTTTTTGCCTTGCTGTTGTACAGGCCAATGGTCTTGATGTAATGCGACAACCCTTCAACCCCAAGCGCATGGATCGCTGCCGGTGTATTGGCCACGGGGAACAATTTGGCGGTGGCCTTGTTGACGCCAACGTCTGTCGACTGTGCGGACAAAATCACCGCGATCAGTAGCTCGAACGCTGAGGAGTAAGCCAATTCGGTTTTCGGTTCCGGGTTGTCTTCGTGCAGCCGACGGAAAATTTCCAGGCGTTTTGCGGCATTCATGGCGCGAACGGTTCCTTGCAAGCGGTCAGTGTGGTTTTGAACGGTGGGCCCAGGCCTGCCATCCGGCGAGCAGCAGGCCGAGCAGAATAAGCCCGCACGGGGCGAATGTGGCGAAGTGACTATCGATCAGGACGCGTGACAGCGTCATTGCCCACAGCAGCAGGCTGAATACGACAAACAGGCGAAACCGCAGCTTACCCTGGCCGGGTTGGAAGAACCCAGCCTGTTCGAGCAACACACATTGAACACCCAGCAGCAACAGATAAGCGCTCAGGTCCGCGGACACCTCCAGCGCCACGACCTGTACCGCCAAGTCGCCGCAACTGATCCAGGTCGCCGCCAGCAACACGCTCGCCATACGCAAACGGTGGCCACTGAGGTGATGACGAATCAGCTGCATGCTCACACTGTAGATCGTCACAATCACTGTCGAGACCATCCAGAAAACCAAGGCTTTCACCCAGGTGTCACTGACGCCAAGCACCGCTGGCAGTATCAACGCACCTACCGGCCAGACGGACTTACTCATCGGCGGGCCGCTCCAGCAAGTGCTGACGGTGCTCGTCAAAATAGCGCAGGGCGTCATGGATTGCGTTGAGCACGGCGCGCGAAGTGACAGTGGCGCCGGCCATTTGATCGAATTGTCCTCCGTCTTTTCTCAGGGCCCAGGCCCGCTCTTGCGGAGTGTTTGGCGCCAATCCCTTGAAGGCGGCAAGCCAGGGATGACCGGGTTCGGCAATGTGCCCGCCCAGACCAGGTGTTTCCGATTGCTTGAGGGTTTTTACCCCCAGTAATTTTCCATTGCTGGCGATTGCGATCAACAATTCAATACTGTCGTTGTAACCGATGGTTTGTGAGTGCAGGACCACGGCGCTTGGCTGCCCTGACAGCGTCGCGAGATAGCCATTGAGCAGTCGACTGTTGTTCAGCGCTACCGGACTCGCGAGCAGCGGATGCGCCAACGGCTGATTGTCGTAGCCAGCCAGCGGCAAGACATCCAGCAACCTGCGGTGTTGCAGATCGCGCTGTTGGGCGGCAATGGGCTGGGTGGTCAGTTGCTGCAGGGTCACGGTCAGGCCAGCGCCGGCGATAGCCACCAGCATCACGATGACTATTTCTCGTGTGGGCTTCATCCATCCACCGCCTGTGGCTTGGGTGCTGCCAGGCGTTCAAGCGCGGGCACCGCCAGGTTCATCATCAATACCGCAAACGCCACGCCATCGGCGTAACTGCCGCATGTGCGGATCAGGTAGGTGAGCAACCCCACGCCGATACCAAACAACAAACGCGCACGTGGGCTTTTAGCTCCGGATACCGGCTCGGTCACAATAAAAAATGCCCCGAGCATGGTTGCGCCGGTCAGCAGATGAAACAGCGGGGCGCCATGGGAATCCGATCCGGAGCCGTTCCAGCACACCAGGCTGATGACGAACAGGCTGGCGAGCATGCCCACCGGCGCGTGCCAACTGAAAACCCGTTGTTGAAGCAAAAAGACACCGCCGGCGAGAAACGCCAGATTGACCCATTCGCTGCCTTTGCCGGCGATGTGGCCGAAAGCCGGGCTATTGGCAAACAGTTCGTCGATGGTCAGGCTCTTATTGATTCGCAACGTATCGAGGGCCGTGGCCTGGGACCAGGCATCAGGTGCGTTGCCCGGTATGCCCAACACCTGTTGCAGACCCGCCAACAGGTCCATGCCATGGGGAGCAGGCCAGTGCGTCATCGGTTGCGGGAAGAGCACCAGCATCAGTGCATAGCCGAGCATGGCCGGGTTAAACGGATTCCGGTTGCCGCCATACAGGTGTTTCCCCAGCAGCAATGCACTGGCGACGGCGGCCACACCTATCCACCACGGGCAGTAAGGTGGCAGGGCCAAGGCCAGCAAGGTTGCGCTGACCAAGCCGCTGATATCACCGGGCGGCAAACCCAGCTGGTGCCTGCGTAGATGACAAATGCTGGCTTCCACGATCCATGCGCAAGCGCCTGCCAGGATCAGATTGATCAACACGCCCCAACCGTAAAACCAGAACAGCACCACCACCCCGGGAACTGTCGCCAGCAGCACGCGTTTCATTGCCTGTTGCTGATGGTCGACGGTCTCAAGTGTTGACATGCTTATCCACCAGACGTTGAGCGTCATCGAGCCGGTGTCGGGCGGCGGTCAACTCGGTTTCGCTGGTGCCCGGCTGACGCTGCAGTTTGCTCAGTGCGGCGCGGTGCATCGCCAGCTGGATTTTTGCACGCTTGAGATCGGGATCCTGATCCGGCGTGGGGGGCGCTACGACAGGGTTGTTCGCTTCGAGCAAAGCCAGCGCCTGCTCGGCCGCTTCAAACTGCTGCTGCAGAAGAATCAACTGCGACTGCTGTTCAAAGGTCGGCGGATGGCCAAAGGCTTTCAGGGATTTATTGAGTTGGGCCCGGCTCATCGCGAGGGTGATCTTGGCCTTTTTCAGCGCAGCGTCCATGTCTGCGGTTTTTTGTGCGCGGACGCGTTCAATCGCTGCCTGCAGCGGATTGCTCTGCATTTCCTCACTGGGCGTGGCGCGCTGGGTGCGAGCCAGGCGTTCGGCAAGCCGGAGCGCTTCCTCACGCTGCAGGCGCGCATTGCGCTGTTCGAAACGACGTCGGGCACGCTCGCGCTTGGTCGCGCGGGCTTGGTGCTCCTGGGCGCTGGTGGCCAGGCCACCGACAATTGGCAGCGTCTTGCCCGGTGACAGGGGGTGCATCTCAATGCAGTCCACCGGGCAAGGCGCGACACACAGGTCGCAACCGGTGCATTCATCAACGATCACCGTGTGCATCAGCTTGGCCGCGCCGAGGATCGCATCCACCGGGCAGGCCTGGATGCACTTGGTGCAACCGATGCATTCGGCTTCACGGATAAACGCCACTTGCGCCGGCGCTTCGCCCCGTGAGGTATCCAGCTCCACTGGCGCCACGTTCAACAGCTGTGCCAGGCCGGCGAGGGTCTCTTGACCGCCCGGTGGACACTTGTTGATGGCTTCGCCTTGGGCGATCCCTTCAGCATAGGGCTTGCAGCCAGGATGCCCACATTTGCCGCATTGGGTTTGTGGCAGCAAAGCGTCGATACGTTGAATCAGGCTCATGGTTTGATCATTGCGTTGAAACCCAGGAAAGCCACGCTCATCAACCCGGCACCGATCAGTTCCAGCGGCAGGCCTTTGAAGGGCTGGGGAATAGCGTTACCGGCGACACGTTGGCACAGATCGCTGAACAGACCGAGCGCCAGCCAGAAACCGAGGCCGGTTCCCAGGCTCAGGAGTGCCATGTCGACCAGGCCCTGATCGTTCCGGGCATCCGCCAGCACTACCCCGAGTACACCGGCGTTGCCCAGTAGCAGCGGCCATAGTCCGTCGAACGGTAGCCGTGGTGCCCACCTCGACAGGACGCGCAGCAACGGTTGAATCAGCCACGCGGTCATCGCCAGCCACATAAACAGTCGCAGCGAAACCAGCGCCGACGGTAGCAGCAAATAGTGATGCAGCAGGTAGCCCGATACGCCACTGAGTACCATCAGCAACAGGGTTGCGAGTCCCAGGGCATGCACCCGTCGACGCTCCGGAAACTGATCGTCGGGCAGCGGCATGCGCAACACGAAGTGGCTGATCAGGGCGGCGCTGGCAAGAGGGACAAGCATATCGGTCATGGTCGGGCCGGTTAAGCGAACAGGGCCTGATTATCCGGCAAGCACGGGGAGGGCACTACCTGAAACCGCCCGATAGCGAGCCATTGTCGTGACTATCGGGCGGTTTCAGTGTTACTTGATGCGCTGGCCAGGCTTGGCGCCGCTGTCGGGGCTCAGCAGGTAGATTTCCTCACCGCCGGGGCCCGCGGCCATCACCATGCCTTCGGAGATGCCGAAGCGCATCTTCCGTGGCTTGAGGTTGGCAATCATCATGGTCAGACGGCCTTCCAGCTTGGCCGGGTCCGGGTAGGCGCTCTTGATTCCGGAGAACACGTTGCGTTGCTCGTCACCGATGTCCAGGGTCAGGCGCAACAGCTTGTCAGCCCCTTCAACCGCTTCGGCCTTGAGGATCAGCGCGACGCGCAAGTCGACGGCGGCGAACGCGTCAAACTCGATTTCCGGGGACAGCGGATCCTTGGTCAGTTCGCCATTGCCCGCGGGTGCTGTTTCACCGGTGTCGGTCTGGCTGGCGGCGAGGTCTTCTTTCGACGCGTCGGTCATGGCCTGGACTTTTACTGGATCAATGCGGGTCATCAGCGGTTTGAAGGCGTTGAGCTGATGGTTGCTCAGCAGGCGGGCGTGGTCGTTCCAGGTCAACGGCGCGACATTCAGAAACGCCTCGGCATCGGCCGCCAGCAACGGCAGGACCGGCTTGAGGAAAATCACCAGTTGGCGGAACAGGTTGATGCCGGTGGCGCAGATCGCCTGGACTTCATCCTGCTTGCCTTCGAGTTTGTTCAGCGACCACGGCGCCTTGTCGGCGATCCAGGCATTGGCGCGGTCGGCCAGGCCCATGATCTCGCGCATGGCGCGGGCGAAATCGCGGGCTTCATACGCGTCGGCGATGCTTGGCGCGGCAGCCAGGAAGGCCTCGGTCAGCTCTGGCGCGGCATTCACCGGGACCATGATGCCGGCGTTGCCCTTGTGGATAAAACCGGCGCAGCGGCTGGCGATATTGACGACTTTGCCGACCAGGTCGGAGTTGACCTTCTGTACGAAGTCTTCCAGGTTCAGGTCCAGGTCGTCGACCCCACGGCCCAGCTTGGAGGCGTAGTAATAACGCAGGTATTCCGGTGACAGGTGATCCAGGTAGGTGCGCGCCTTGATAAAGGTGCCACGGGATTTGGACATCTTCTGGCCGTTGACCGTCAGATAACCGTGCACATTGATGCCGGTCGGCTTGCGGTAGCCCGAACCTTCGAGCATCGCAGGCCAGAACAGCGCGTGGAAGTTGACGATGTCCTTGCCTATGAAGTGGTACAGCTCGGCCGTGGAGTCCTTGCCCCAGAACGCGTCGAAATCCAGCTCAGGCGTGCGGGCGCAGAGGTTCTTGAAGCTCGCCATGTAGCCAATCGGCGCGTCCAGCCATACGTAGAAATACTTGCCCGGCTCATCGGGGATTTCGAAGCCGAAGTACGGCGCATCCCGGGAGATGTCCCACTGTTGCAGGCCGGCGTCCAGCCACTCGGCGAGCTTGTTCGCCACGGCGTCTTGCAGGGTGCCGCTGCGGGTCCAGGTCTGCAGCATCTGCTGGAAATCCGGGAGCTTGAAGAAGAAGTGCTGGGAATCCTTGAGCACCGGAGTGGCGCCAGAGATGGCCGACTTCGGGTCCTTCAGATCGGTAGGCGCATACGTCGCGCCGCATTTTTCGCAGTTATCGCCGTACTGGTCTGCCGTACCGCATTTCGGGCAGGTGCCCTTGATGAAGCGGTCGGCCAGGAACATTTTCTTTTCCGGGTCGAAATACTGGGTGATCGAGCGCGTGGCTATGTGCCCGGCGTCACGCAGCTTCAGGTAGATCTGGCTCGACAGCTCGCGGTTTTCTTCGGAGTGGGTCGAGTGGAAGTTGTCGAAGTCGACCAGGAACTCGGTAAAGTCGGCGCTGTGTTCAGCCTGCACGTTGGCGATCAGTTGTTCCGGGGTGATGCCTTCCTTTTCGGCGCGCAACATGATGGCCGAACCGTGGGCGTCGTCCGCGCAGACATAAATGCATTGATTGCCGCGATGCTTCTGGAAGCGCACCCACATATCAGTCTGGATGTACTCAAGCATATGGCCAAGGTGGATCGAACCATTGGCATAGGGCAGGGCGCTGGTGACGAGGATCTTGCGTGGCTCGGACATGGGGCTCGGCTACTTGATGAAACGGAGGTCGGCCACTATAAAGCGCCGGGAAATATATTTCACCCCGTGCGGCTGTTTCAGCGTTTTCCAACGTCGCGAAACATGCCCTTCGCCGCCGGAACGGTTAGGATAGCCGCCTGTTTTAGTCTGTCTTTTCGGGAGTAGCCCATGAGCGCCGTTAATCGTGCAGCGGTGGAAGCCGTCCTTCGCCAGTACACCGACCCCTATCTGAACCAGGACCCGGTCAGCGCCGGCTGTGTCCGGGCCATTGACGTACGGGGCGATCAGGTCACGGTCCAGCTTGAGTTGGGTTACGCCGCGGGACTGTTCAAAAGTGGCTGGGCGCAGATGCTGCAAATGGCGATTGAAGGCCTGGACGGTGTCAGCGCCGCGCAGGTCGATATCCAGTGTGTGATTGCGCCACACAAGGCGCAGGCGCAGATTCCGGGCATGGCCAACGTCAAGAACGTGGTAGCCGTGGCGTCGGGCAAGGGCGGCGTGGGCAAGTCCACGACAGCAGCCAACCTGGCGCTGGCCCTCGCCCGCGAAGGCGCGCGGGTCGGGATTCTCGACGCCGACATCTATGGTCCCAGCCAAGGCGTGATGTTCGGCATTGCCGAAGGCACCCGCCCCAAAATCAAGGACCAGAAATGGTTCGTGCCGATCGAGGCTCATGGTGTGGAAGTGATGTCCATGGCGTTTCTGACCGACGAGAACACGCCGATGGTCTGGCGCGGGCCGATGGTCTCCGGCGCCTTGCTGCAACTGGTCACGCAGACCGACTGGGGCAATCTGGACTACCTGGTGATCGACATGCCGCCGGGCACTGGCGATATCCAACTGACCCTGGCGCAAAAGGTCCCGGTCGCGGGTTCGGTCATCGTGACCACGCCGCAGGACCTGGCGCTGCTGGATGCCCGCAAAGGTGTGGAAATGTTCCGTAAAGTCAGCATCCCCGTGCTGGGTGTCGTGGAAAACATGGCGGTGCACATCTGTTCCAACTGTGGTCATGCCGAGCATTTGTTCGGTGAGGGCGGCGGTGAGAAGTTGGCCACGCAATATGGCGTCGAACTGCTGGCGTCGTTGCCGCTGTCGATGGGCATTCGTGAACAGGCCGACGGCGGCAAGCCAACCGTGATTGCCGAGCCCGACGGCCAGATCGCCATGGTCTATCAGGAACTGGCCCGTCATGTGGGCGCGCGAATTGTCCTGCAGGAAGCGGGTTCACAGGCAATGCCGACCATTACTGTCAGCGACGACTGATCGGACTGAAAGTAAACAAGCCTCGACCTTGTCGGGGCTTTTTCTTGTGTGGCGCAGTTCCTGGACGGTGCCGATTACGCTTTTACCCGGTTGCTGGTGTAAGCATTCGCTTACTTTTTCGTAAGCGTTCGGTCTATTTGCCCTCCCGGCACGTCTCGATGGGTCAGCTGAAGTTTCTATCTCATTGAAAAACAACATCTATTTATTCTGTTTCAAGTGGGTCAGCAGTCAGTGATTGCGATGGGTTCCGTTTGAACTTAATCGGGAAGTCTCTAACATCAGTCCTGTGTCCACGGATTGACACAGTCATCAAGGAACGATGATTCAGGGAACCTCGCAGGATGCGATTCATCAGGATGATGAAAAGGAACACAGGGACTAGGGAAAAAATGTGGGCGGGTCAAACCGCCCCTTTTTTTTGCCTGTAGAAAAGTAGAAAGCCCTAAACGCAAAAAGGCCCGCAAGGGGCCTTTGAAGAACAGCGACGCAATCAGCGTTCGAGGTCTTTGATCTTGCCTTTCACGCCATCCCACTCTTCTGCGTCAGGCAGCGATTCTTTCTTCTCGGTGATATTCGGCCAGATTTCCGCCAGTTCGACGTTCAACTGAATAAACTCCTGCATATCCTCCGGTACTTCATCTTCGGAGAAAATCGCAACGGCCGGGCATTCTGGCTCACACAGGGCGCAGTCAATGCACTCGTCCGGGTGGATGACCAGGAAATTCGGGCCTTCGTAAAAGCAGTCCACCGGACACACTTCTACGCAGTCGGTGTACTTGCACTTGATGCAGTTGTCGGTGACGACGAAGGTCATTTCTAATTCTCTCCTCAGGCGGCGGCAGCGAAACCCCTTATGGCAGGGCTCGCGAGGTTCGGGAGCGATAGTCTGCGAACCAGGCTAAAAGCCCGCAGCATCCCAAACCGCGCGAGATAATATCAGCTTGCAAGCGTCTGCGTTAGACCCGTGTCTTCAGTGCATATAGCAATTCCAACGCTTTTCGCGGAGTCAAGTCGTCCAGGTCAAGCTTTGCCAACTCATCCAGCACCGGATGCGGCAGGCTGGCGAACATATCGCTTTGCTGCGGCACGCCCGGTTTGCTGGTGGCTTTGGCTGGGCTGGCGACCACCGACTCGTGAGGCAGCGCGGTGGTTTCCAGGCGGCTCAGGTGTTCGCGCGCGCGGCTGATGACAGGTGTCGGGACTCCGGCCAGTTGGGCCACGGCCAAGCCATAGCTCTGGCTGGCCGGGCCCGGTAGCACGTGGTGCAGGAACACGATGCGCTCGTTGTGCTCGGTGGCATTGAGATGCACGTTGGCCACCAGCGGTTCGTTTTCCGGCAACACCGTCAGTTCGAAGTAGTGGGTGGCGAACAATGTATAGGCCCGCAGTTGAGCCAGGCGCTCGGCCGCCGCCCAGGCCAGGGACAGGCCGTCGAAGGTGCTGGTGCCGCGGCCGACTTCATCCATCAGTACCAGGCTGCGTTCGGTGGCGTTGTGCAGGATATTGGCGGTTTCGCTCATTTCCACCATAAAGGTCGAACGGCCACCGGCCAGGTCATCGCTGGAACCGATACGGGTGAAGATGCGGTCCACCAGCGACAGTTCGCAACTGGCTGCCGGCACGAAGCTGCCGATGTGCGCCAGCAGCACGATCAAGGCGGTCTGGCGCATGTAGGTGGATTTACCGCCCATGTTTGGACCGGTAATTACCAGCATGCGGGTATCGTCGTCCAGCGACAGGTCGTTGGCCACGAATGGCGTGGTCAGCACCTGCTCCACCACCGGATGGCGGCCCTGGACGATACGCATGCACGGCTCGCTGACAAAACGCGGGCAGTTCAGGTCCAGGTTCAGCGCACGTTCGGCGAGGTTGCTCAACACATCCAGTTCGGCCAAGGCGGCGGCGGTGTCTTGCAGCGGCGCGAGGCGGCTGATCAAGTCTTCGAGCAAGGCTTCATAGAGCATCTTTTCGCGCGCGAGGGCGCGACTTTTGGCCGACAGCGCCTTGTCTTCGAATTCTTTCAACTCCGGCGTAATAAAACGCTCGGCACCTTTAAGCGTCTGACGTCGCTGGTAATCGATCGGCGCCTGCTCGGCCTGTTTGCTTGGCAACTCAATAAAGTAGCCGTGGACGCGGTTATAACCGACCTTCAGGTTGGCCAGGCCGGTGCGGGCTTTCTCGCGAGCTTCCAGGTCAATCAGGAACTGCCCGGCGTTTTCGCTCAGCGATTGCAGCTCATCCAGTTCGCTGTCGTAGCCGGTCTTCAATACGCCGCCATCACGGATGATCGCCGGCGGGTTGTCGATGATGGCTTTTTCCAGCAGGGCCGCGAGGTCCGGGTAGGTGCCGGTGGTGACGGCCAGCTGCTGCAGGTGCGGCGTGTCCAGTTCGCTCATCGCTATTTGCAATTGCGGCAGGGCTCCGAGGGCATCACGCAGCCGCGCCAAGTCACGGGGGCGCGCGTTACGCAGGCCGATCCGCGCCAGGATGCGCTCGATGTCACCGATTTCCTTGAGCTGCGGCTGCAGCTTTTCAAAGCGATAACCATCCAGCAGGCAGGTAATGGACGACTGACGCGCTTGCAGCACCGTCAGATCCCGCAGCGGGCGGTTCAACCAGCGGGTCAGCAAGCGGCTGCCCATCGCGGTCTGGCAGCGATCGACCACCGATTGCAGGGTGTTATCGCGGCCGCCGGCGAGGTTGGTGTCCAGCTCCAGGTTGCGACGGCTGGCGCCGTCCAGCACCACGGTGTCGTCCAGGCGTTCATGGCGCAGGCTGCGCAAGTGCGGCAGGGCGGTGCGCTGGGTTTCCTTGGCATAACTGAGCAGGCAACCGGCAGCGCCGATCGCCAGGGTCAGTGTTTCACAGCCGAAGCCCTTGAGGTCTTGCACCGAGAATTGCTGGCACAGGCTTTTCAGCGCTGAATCGCGCTCGAAATCCCACGGAGCACGACGCTTGGTCCCACGGCGTTTTTCCGCCGGCAGGTCCTTGGGCCAGTCATCCGGGATCATCAGCTCCACCGGATTGATGCGCTCCAATTCCGCCAGCAGGTTTTCCCAGCCCTTGATTTCCTGCACGCTGAAGTTGCCGCTGGTGATATCCAGCACCGCCAGGCCAAACAGGCGCTCATCCCCCAGCACCGCGGCGATCAGGTTGTCACGACGTTCATCCAGCAACGCCTCGTCACTCACCGTGCCCGGCGTAATGATGCGCACCACCTGGCGTTCCACCGGTCCCTTGCTGGTCGCCGGATCGCCGACCTGTTCGCAGATCACCACCGACTCGCCCAGCTTCACCAGCTTGACCAGATAACCTTCCAGCGAGTGGTAGGGAATCCCGCACATCGGGATCGACTGCCCGGCCGACTGCCCACGCGCGGTCAGGGTGATGTCCAGCAACTTGGCGGCCTTCTTCGCGTCCTCATAGAAGATCTCGTAGAAGTCGCCCATGCGATAGAACATCAACTGGTCCGGGTGCTGGTTTTTCAGGCGCCAGTACTGTTGCATCATCGGGGTGTGGGAGGACAGATCGGAAGTGTTTTTACTCATCAGATACTTAGCGGATTCGTTGAAAGTGATGGGGCAAAGGGGGCACTTGGCCCTAATGCCGATCAGTTAAGCCTTTTTCTGTAGGAGCGAGCTCGCTCGCGAAGAACGCCAAGGCATCGCGTTTACCCAGAATGCACGCGTTATCGTTGATGTTTTTCGCGAGCAAGCTCGCTCCTACAGTAGTCGGCGTTCCTTTAACTGACCGGCATTTGGCGCTTGGCCCAGCATTTTTTGCGATGGACGCAAGGTTAACACGCAAGGTCAGTGCTTCGCAGCGCGTAGACGGCCAAGCGTAAAAACGGTTTTTATGCATGAAATATGCAAAATAGCATTTGCCATCGATTAAAACTGGCCTCAATATCCGCGCTATGCAAAAACGCAACGTTTCTATCGTATTAAGAGAGCTGCTGGATCGCGACGCAATCTCCCCCACGGAGCTGCATCGCCGCACCGGTGTGCCTCAATCCACTCTGTCCCGGATCCTCAGCGGCAAGATCGTTGATCCGTCGGACAAGCATATCTCGCGCATTGCCGATTACTTTCGCGTCAGCACCGACCAATTGCGCGGGCGCGCGGCCGCAGTGTGGCAGGATGAGCGTGATCCGATGCATTCGGAACTCAAGGACATAAGCCTGTGGGACGACGATACCCCCGTCAATGATGACGAGGTCTCGATCCCCTTTCTGCGCGAGGTTGAATTGGCTGCTGGATCAGGAAGATTCGTCATCGAGGAAAGCGAGAAGGCCAGCTTGCGTTTCGGCAAGCGCAGCCTGCGTCACAATGGTGTGCAATTCGACCAGGCCAAATGCGTAACGGTACGTGGCAACAGCATGCTGCCAGTGCTGCGTGATGGTGCGACGGTGGGCGTCAATGCTGGCAAGAGCGGAATTGGTGACATTGTCGATGGTGACCTGTATGCCATCAATCACAACGGTCAATTGCGGGTCAAACAGCTCTATCGCCTGCCTACGGGCATTCGTCTGCGCAGTTTTAATCGCGATGAACACCCGGATGAGGACTACAGCTTCCAGGAAATCCAGGAAGAGCAGATCAGCATCCTCGGTCACGTTTTCTGGTGGGGCATGTACGCCCGGTAACCGCAGTCTGTAAGAAACCAGCCCGCTGCTACGCGGGCTTTTTTTCGCCTGTAAGAAACCCGATAAGTGACTGACCGACACCGCCTTTATGCGTTCGTGCATTGCACTGCTAAAAATAAATGCATTTATGCATTGACTGTATATGCATACATGCATATTCTGTGTCTCAAGCCAGCCGGAAACGCTGGTGGAGGCGGCAAGGATGCCGCCAGGAAAGACAAGGATGTCACGCAATACCGGCATGGACGCCACCGAGCGGTGGCAAGGATGCCAGGCAACACCGGCAGGACGCCGACGCTCTTTAGTTTCACGGTTTTACCACAGGCAGCGATGAACCGGCCTTGACGGTTCAGAGGGTTGGCAACTGACCCGGGTGTGCAGCGTAAAGCACCAAAAGCAGTTATCCGGCGGACAGGGATCGTGGTCGGAAAAACATCTAGGAAAGATCCGTACCGCGCCAGTAGCGCCGAAAGATCGAGGACTGCATTACTGAAAAGCCTGGGCAACCGGGCTTTTTGGAATGCTTACCGCTAAACCATCCACCCATTCATCAAAACACCGGCGACGTGCCGGTTTTACTCATTCCAGGAGGCGTGACATGACAGACGAGCAGCAAGCGTTAGCGGAAATGCCTATCTGGCTGGTCATTATATTGGCCCTGATCGGCGGGGTTTCAGGCGAAATGTGGCGAGCCGACAAGGAGGGCGCTCGCGGTTGGTCACTGGTGCGGCGGCTGGCCTTGCGTTCCGGGGCGTGCATGGTGTGCGGGGTGTCGGCACTGATGTTGCTGTACGCCGCCGGCATGTCGATCTGGACCGCCGGCGCCCTCGGTTGCTTGACCGCGATGGCCGGCGCCGACGTCGCCATTGGCCTTTATGAACGTTGGGCGGCGAAGCGGATCGGGGTGAATGAGCCGCCAGGTTCCCGCCCGGACCAGCCGTGACAGTTGCAAGGAAGCCACACCATGACACTGATTGAAAAACCTTCACAGCTGCCGATTGCCGTCGGCGAAACGCTGCGCGCCGCGTTCCCCGATCTGCGGGTGGGCAGTCCGCAGGACTTCCTGACGACAGATAAAACCGGCGTGTTGATCACGCTCGAGCGCAATGGCCCGGCTGTGCGCTCCCTTGAAGGGCGCAAAGCCCATGAGTTGTCGGTCTCGCTCAAGGTCGTGGTGGCCCGCGGGGCGCCGCCCTTTGAAGCCTGTGATCTGGCGAGCCGGCTGATGGACCTGGTACTGGATAACCGGTGGAACCTGCCATCGGTCCAGTGCGACGTGCCGATGGGTATTGTCGCCGTGCCGTCGACGTTGGCGGGAGCTGAAACCGATTATGACGCCTGGACCGTTTCTTTCACCCAGACCCTGTATCTCGGCCCACCGCTGCTCGACGACCCCACAGGCACGCCGCTTTTTGCCTGGACGTGGGACGTTTCGGATATCGACGATCCCGATCAATACCAGCCATTGCAGGGGTAGCCCATGTTTGACGCGTTATTACGCCTGCAATTGACGCCCATCATCGAGCGTCTGGCGCAAATGGAAACTCAGCTTGAAGACCTGTACCGGCGCGCCGAGAGTTTTTGTCGGATCGGCGTGTGCCAGGAAGTCGATGCGGCCAGCAATACTTGCAAGGTCAGCCACGGCGAGCTGCTCACCCCGGCCATTCGTTTTTTCAATCCCAGCGCTGGGGCGCAAACCGAAACACGCATCCCCACGGTCGGTGAACAATGTCTGTTGCTCAACTATGGCGGCGGCGAGGGTGGAGCGCAGTCGGTGGCGCTGTTCGGCCTGAACAGTGATCGTTTTCCGCCGCTGTCCAGCGTCGCGACGCTGACCCGTCGACGGCATTCGGACGGTACACAAAGCGACTACGACGCCGCCGGCCACGTCCTTAACTGGATTAACGGTCCCACGGCTTTCACCGGCTCGCGCGAACAGGTGGTATTGAGCCTGGGCGCCGCCAGTTTTACCGTGACTCCCGAGACCATCAGCCTGCACGTCGGCGCAGTCGGCATGCTGCTGAACGCTTCTGGGGTTCATTTGAGTGGCCCGGTGGTGGATCACCAGGGCCGAGTCATCAGCACGGCATAAGGATTTGCCATGATCGGAATTGACAGAAATACCGGGGTCGCGGTGGACGATTGGCTGCAATTCGTCCAGCGCGCTACCCGGGCGCTGACCACGCCATTGGGCACCCGGCAAAAGCGTCCGCTTTACGGCTCGATGGTCCCGCAATTGCTTGGACAGAACCTGGGAGATGATCTGTTGATCCTCGCCCAAAGCCACGCCGCCCAGGCGTTCTACAACCCCCACAATGGCATTGCTGATTTTGCTCCTGAGGTCATTGTCGCCAATCGCCAGGGTGCCGGTTTGCTGTTGCGTTTCGCCGGCACCTGGAAAAACCGCAAGCAATCCTTCGAGGTGGTGACATGAGCATGTTGATACCGGGGCAGAATCAGTTGGCTCCTCCGGCGATGGTTGCCGTCGACGAATTCGAGCCGTTACTGGCTGAGTTCAAGGCATTCGTCGTGGGTTACGTCGCCGAGCGTTCGCCGCACAATGCAGCAAAACTCAAGGTCAGCCTGGAAAACCAGAGCGAATTGCTGACGCTGGCCCTGGAGGCTTTTTGCGTTCGGCTGCAAACCCATGAACGCAAGTACAACGCCCGCATCCAGCAGATGCTGGCCTGGTGGGCCACCGGCAGTAACCTCGACGCGCGCCTGGCCGACATGGGCCTGGAGCGCCAGGTGCTGGATCCCGGAGATCCAGCAGCGTTTCCGCCCGTGCCACCGATCCTGGAAAGTGACGATGACGCACGCTTGCGCTATTACCTGGCGCCCCACGCGCCGGCGGCGGGTTCGCGGATGCAGTATCGGCGGGAAGTGTTCACCCTCGGCGAGCGACCCGTGGTGAAGGTGCAAAGTGCGGCGCCAGGTGTCGTGACCGTCAGCTATACCTTCGACCCGGATGGTTACGCGGCGCAGGTCAAGGATGGCAACGGCCGCCGCACCGCGCCCGGTGAAGTGATGGTCACGGTGTTATCCCGGGAAGGCAACGGGCAGCCCTCGACGGCGTTGCTTGACGGTGTGCGTCGACATTTCGCACGGCCGGACGTACGACCGGAAACCGATCGAGTGAGCGTGCAGGGGGCGCAAATCCTGCCTTACAAGATTCGCGTGGTGGCCAAGATCAACGCCGGCCCGGATTCCGGGTTGACCCAGGTGGCGGCCCAGCAACTGCTGCAAACCTATGCCGAGTCTTGTCATCGTCTCGAAGGGCGCGTGGATCCAAGCTGGATCGACTACACCATCCATACTGCTGGCGCCGTGCAACTGGAGATTCTTGAACCGCTGGAGCCGATTATCACCACGGCCTTCCAGGCCCCGTATTGCACGGGCGTCGAGGTCGAGGTGCGCACGCTATGAGTAGCTATGCACCGAGCCTGTTGCCGGCCAACAGTTCGCCGCTGGAAAAGGCACTGGATCTGGGGCTGGGGCGCTTGCTCGACCGGGTCGCTCCACCCTTTCCGGGGTTGATGAATCCGTTGCGGACACCGCTGGAGTTCCTGCCTTACCTGGCGGCCGACCGTGGTGTCAGCGAATGGAACGCCGACGCCAGCGAGGCCGAAAAGCGCCTCACGGTGGCATTGTCCTGGCAGATCCAGCGTCAGGCTGGCACACCCAAGGCGTTGAGCCATGCCGTCGAATCCCTGGGGTTCACCCCCAACATCCTGGCCTGGTATCAGCAACGACCGCAGGCCCAGCCTTACACCTTCGACGTGCAGGCAATCGTCGGCGCCAGTTGGTCCAGCGGTGACCACAACCGTTTGATCCGCCGCATCAACGCCGCCAAGAGCGAGCGGGATCAGGCCACCATCACCATCGTTTATCCGTTGGCAGGGGGTCTTTCCCTGAGCAGTGCGGTGCATGCCCCGTTGTGCGAGGGCGAACTATCGCTGGGGGGCGCGCTGCCTGAACGGGTGCTGGGTGCTCGGCTTAACAGTGCTGGCGTGGCCCAGTACTACACCATTAACGACTACGACCTCAGGGCGCAGCCATGACAGATGACATCACGCGCCTGGTGCGCTTCACCTCCAAGGGTTTGGATGAAGTGCTACAGGCAAAGAACCAAGGCTTGAAAGGCGAAATCACCCACATCGGCGCCGGCACCGGTCGCTACACCCCCTCCGGCACCGAAACCGCCCTGCGCAACGAGCGCCAGCGGGTAGCCATTGTGGATTACGAGGACTTGGGTAACCGACAACTCAGGATGGCCGCGCTGTTTGATGGCGAAGGGGAATATGAAATTGGCGAGTTTGGTTTCTATCTCGCCAGCGGGACCTTGTTGGCGGTGTATTCCGTTGCAGGGAAGTTGCTGACGTATAAAGCGGCGGCGGCTCGGGTGCTGCAAAAGTTCACGCTGGATGTTTCGCCGTTGCCGGCGGATAGCGTGACGATTGTGGTGGGGAATGAGAATTTGAATGTGTTGTTGACGGAGGAGTTGGCAGCGCTCTCGGCTGCCAGCATTGACCACATGACCCGAGGTCTAGGCGTTATGTTTCGTGTGATGGCGTTGGAGGCAAAGGCTACATAATCAATTTGCCGATGTTGGGACAGGTTTTTCACCTGTCTGATAGCACTTCAAGGAAGAGCTCATTACATACAAGGAGTTAGAACATTGAGTACAGAACAGCAGTTGGCCGCCGTAGTAAGTGCGGCAAATAACCTGACAGGTGTGGTGACAGGTAAGGTTGGAGAGATCGACAAAGCTATTGCGGAGGCCCGTCGAAAATATGAAGAGCAGCTAGCGGGTCTGGATCGCCGGTTGCCCCGGTTGGCCCTAACGAAGAACTTCACTTTGGCGCCGGATGCCACAGGTGAGTTGATTGATGGTTGGGCTGTGCATCAGCACGTTACTGCTAAGAAGTTGCGTACTCTCACTCAGCTCTCTCAAAGTGCCGGTCGCCCTCAGAGTGATATCGATTTTATGCGACAAGTCCAGACTGATGTGAGTGAGCAGTTTCCCGGCTTTAATATTGGCGCCTCTGAATATTGGCGAAAAGATATTAACGTCTGGCAAATGAAGTGGTCGGTAAACACTGGAACTCATTGGCTTGCATTTCCCTATGCTATCGATAGCGATAGGGTCAGCGGGGGTACGCCTCTGACTTTGAACACACACTCGACCATTGGCGCTTTTGTTCGAGTGTTAGAGGGGACTGTTAGTGGGGTCTGGGCTACTGGAAGCGAGAAAGGCAAGTGGCGCTGGTGTTCGGTTGTGATCCCACCGACTGGAATTTTTTCACATTACATGCATATCCATCCCTCGCGCTCATCGGACGAAGGCGTGGTCGAGGTGATGCTCGCTGGTGCCTGCACGGGTGTTGTTACTCATCCAGCCGACTGGGGAACTATGTTGGCTTTGGGTTAAGGAGAATATTGATGAAACCTGAATTTGTACCCGCTGAGTTGCATCCGCTAATCAAGTGGAAACTGGTCCGCGCCTCCCGCGACGCCGACCTGGCTGCCAGCGATTATGCGGCGATGCCTGATTATCCAATGCCGGATAAGGACCGGCCGGTGTTCATGGCTTACCGTCAAGGACTGCGAGACATCCCCGATCAAGGTGCTGACCCGGACGCGGTGGTGTGGCCTGAAAAACCGGCCTTCCTGAAGTAATCCCCACACCGCGAAAGCGGTTTTTTTTCGCCTCCCCAACGCCCCTCCCGCAGGGGCTTTGGCGTTTTATACCCGGAGATTTTCCATCATGGCCAACCGCCAAACCTACACCGTCCTCATCCCGTTCCCCATCGGAGGTGGCCATTGGTCCACCGTCGGTCAGGAACTTGATCTGCTGGACGTCGAAGCATCTGCCTTGCGCACCGCCGGTCGTCTGGAGCTGACCAGCATCCTGGATGCCGCCAAGGACACCCACCCGGCCACGCAGGCCACCACCGAGAAGGCTGAATAATCATGGCTGAGGTTTTGAACTTCGAGCATAACGGCATCACCGTCAATGCCACTGAATCCCCCGAGGCCATGGGTGGCCTGGGTGACAACGTGATCGGTCTGGTCGGCACCGCGCCCAATGCGCATGCGTCGATCCCGAAAAACGCGCCGTTTCGCATCAACAGCTTTACCACCCAGGCGCTGCTGGACCCGAGCGGCGCCGAGGCGGGCACACTGTTTCAGGCGGTGTACCAGATCCTCAAAGTGGTCAAGGTGCCGGTTTACGTGGTGATCGTCGAAGAGGGCGCCACCCCGGCCGACACAATCAATAATGTGATCGGCGGCAACGAGCCGGTCACCGGCCGCAAACTGGGCCTCGCCGCCCTGAGCAGCGTCCCCGAGGACCTGACCATCATCGGCGCTCCAGGCTTTACCGGGAGCAAGGCGGTGGCTGGTGAGTTCGCGTCCTTCGGCAAGCGTATCAAGGCTCGTGTGGTACTGGATGGCAAGGATGCCGCAGTCGCCGACCAAGTGACTTACAGCGGTGAGTTGGGCGGCGCGGACCTCGGTTTCGACCGTTGCCTGCTGGTGCACAACATGCCGTCGGTGTATTCCAAGGCGGCCAAGAAAAACGTGTTCCTGGCACCCTCGTCGCTGGCCATCGCCGCATTGGCCAAGGTCAAGCAATGGGAAAGCCCGGGCAATCAGGTGACTTTCGCCGAGGATGTTTCCCGCGTCGTCGAGTACAACATCCTCGACACCTCCACCGAAGGCGACCTGCTCAACCGCTACGGCGTGAGCTATTACGCCCGCACCATCCTGGGCGGCTTCTCGCTGTTGGGCAACCGCTCGCTCACCGGCAAGTTCATCAGCTATGTCGGCCTGGAAGACGCCATCAGCCGCAAGCTGGTCAAGGCCGGCCAGAAGGCCATGGCGCATAACCTGACCAAGTCGTTCATGGATCAGGAGGTCAAGCGCATCAACGACTGGCTGCAAACCCTGGTCGCCGACGAAACCATTCCTGGCGGCAGCGTGTACCTGCATCCGGAACTCAACAGCGTCGAGAAGTACAAGAACGGCACCTGGTTCATCGTCATCGACTACGGCCGCTATGCGCCGAACGAACACATGGTTTATCAACTCAACGCCCGCGATGAAATCATCGAGCAGTTCCTGGAGGACGTTCTCTAATGTTTACCAACCGAGTCAGACAGGCCATTGCGGCCACCCTCCAAGGCCTGCCGTTGTCGGCGACTGTGGAAGAATTCACTCCGCCGAAGATCGAGTTCGACATGGAACCCATGTCCGGCGGGCGTTTCATCGCCGAGGAAATGGCCAAGAGCGGCAAGGTGCTCGGGGCCACCCTGGTGTTGCAAGGCGCCGGTCCGGAAATCATGCTGGCCCTGGGCGTTCGCTTGGGTGAAGACATCCTGCTGAACGTGCGTGAAGCGGGCCAGGACCAGGATGGCAAGACCTTCTTCACCTATCACACCGTCGGCGGCAAGCTCAAATCCCTGACCGAAGCCAAGCTGAAGATGGGCGACAAGGCCACCACCACCCTGGAGCTTTCCTGCCGCACCTACAACCGCCTGGACAATGGCGTGCCGGTGATCGACATCGACGTGCGCACGCAGAAATTCATGCTCAACGGCGTCGACATCCTCGGTGATGCCCGGCGTGCGGTGCTGATGCCGTAAGGCGGTCGAAGATCCGGTGCGGGCACCGCCAATGTGGCTGCCCGCCCTGGTTTTTTGACGTTTTTGGATTGCCGTTTATCAAGGAATTGACCTTATGGCCTGGATGCCTCCACTTCACCTCTTGCTGTCCCCGATCACCGCCGACAGCGGCGTCATGATCGAGCAGATTCAACTCAAGCCACTGTTCTACGCGCCGCAAAAAGAAGCCCTTGCCCGTGTCGGTGACGATGAAGACGAGCAGTTCTTCGAGCTGGCGAAACTCGCGACCGGTCTGTCGGAAAAGGAACTCGACCAACTCAAGCGTCCGGACTACGTGAGCATTGCCCAGTACGTACATGACATGTCAACGCGTCCGGCATCGTTCTTCCTGGAGGACGCTGCTGAAGGTCGTGAGTCCCTGACCCGCGAACAGGTGCAACTGCTGCTGCCGCTCGACGTCGCCGGCCGCACGCTGACCGAACTGTCCCTGGAAATGCCCGCCCTGCGCGCCACCAAAGTGATGAAAAAACTCACCACGGCCAAGGAGCGCGCCGAGTTCATCACGTCCCACTGCAGCGGCCTGATGATTCCCGATCTTGCAGGCTTGAGCGTGCCCGACTGGACCGAACTGCAGGAGCGGATCGACGATTTTTTAAACCAGCCGGCGGCCTTCTTTCGGAGCGCGACATCGACGTAATCCTCGATGTCGTGCCGCTGATTTACTCAGTCAACGAAACGGAGATCCTTGATTGGGACGCCGGTAAAGCATTGCGCCGCTACGACATTGCGATCACTCGCCTTGGCGTCAAACAGGAGTAGAGCGGGATGCAAGAAAACTATTCGCTCATCTACGTCGCGGCCAGGGATGGCCGGCTCGGCAGTGGTGGGAATGCCGATATCAGTCACATTGGCTCGTTACAACCGCTCACGGGGGCCTCGGCCCTGGACCAGGTCCAGCCACCTTCGGGGCTGAACCTGCTGAATGTGGGGCTCGAACTGAGTGGGTTGTCGCTGTCTCTGGGGCTATTGCGCAGTCATCTGGATGCGCTCAACACACGGCTGTCAGTGCTCAACGCATTCGATGCTCGTCCTGTGAAAGCCGAAGAGCGTGCCGACAGCAGGCCTTCAGACGAGCAGCAGGACAAAACCGGAGAATCACCGGTCGTCGCGGTGGACCTGCGTCTGACTCGCGAAGCCATGACCCTGGGTGATGGACCGATTTTTGATCTGGCAGGTGCGCTTCGGTCTTCAGGTAACCACCTTTCTTATGCCAAGGCCGACTCCGATGTTTCCGCGTCGTCGATCAAGCTCAAGCGAGACGAATACAGCGAGAGCAAGGCACGCCTTTCCAACACCCTTGGGGCTGCTTCGGTGTGGCTGGAAGCGCCTTCGCTCAACGTGAAGACCGCTGTGGTCGACGGTATCAACACCCTGGCAAGCCGTTCGCCGGCAGCGGCTGACGCGGTTAAAACCGTTGGCGCGGTGGCGCCCTCTGTCACTTTTCTCGCTTCTGAAGCCGTCTCCGGGCTGTGGGATACGATCAAATCACG
The DNA here is from genome assembly GCF_059758795.1 of Pseudomonas sp. GQ91. Classification (NCBI taxonomy): domain Bacteria; kingdom Pseudomonadati; phylum Pseudomonadota; class Gammaproteobacteria; order Pseudomonadales; family Pseudomonadaceae; genus Pseudomonas; species Pseudomonas sp. GQ91. Next base: position 133,290 of record NZ_JCAXED010000011.1, on the reverse strand, counting down.
GGTCTCGGGCAACCTCATCGACAAGGCTGCCGGCAAGCTGGGCGGGCCGCTCGGTGCTCTGCTCAAAGAGAAAGGCAAGGACGCCTCGTGTTGTTGCCCGGATAGCCCTAAGCGCAGCGCGTTGGATGCCACGACTGCGCGGTTGCCCGAGAGCGTGGGCGACACCGTCAGGAAGAAAGGCAAGGCGCGCTCCCCGGGCAAGCTGCAACCCCGGCGCGTCGGGTTGCCCAAGCCGAACAGGCCGGTTCAGTCGCGGCTGTCTGCGCAGGCCGCGCAGCCGGCGCGCACCGATAAACGATCCGACCTGAACCTGTATCAGCGCACCGAGCGAGTCGAGCGTGTACCTGCGCTCACTATCAAGGGCGAGCCGTTGCAACCGTTTTTGCAGACGTCCGTCGCTCGGTCACCGGGCGGTTTGCCTGGCAGTTCATTGGCCCCCTCCATGGCGCCACCTGCGAGCAACGTGGTGTCCCGCCGAGGGGCGAAGGGACTGGCAACGGGATTGTCGGGTGCCATGAGCCGCTTGGAATCCGTCGCGACGCGGCGGTTTACCCCGTTGCGCGTCGCGACGGCGACGATGGAAGCCGTGCAGGGCGTGCGCGACGGCGACATGCGCGCTGTCAGTAGCGGCCTTGGTACAGCGGGTGGCGCCTGGGGCGGTGCGTCCGCCGGCGCGGCGCTCGGCACGTTGATTTTTCCCGGCGTCGGCACCGCGGTGGGTGGCGCGTTGGGCGGGCTGCTGGGCAGTGAGGCCGGCGCATGGATGGGCGACAAACTCGGCGGTCTGGTGGATCGTCTGCGCTCACCCGAAGAGGTCGGCACACAACTGACCAGCGCGCCAGCGGATAACCGGCAGATCAACTTCGCGCCGGTTATCCAGATCAGCGGCCAGGCCCCGGCGAGCGCCCAGGAGCTGGCGAATCTGGTGATTCAAACCCTGCAGAACCAATGTATGCCGATGCTGACCGATTCACTGGCGGTCCGGCGCAATGCAGCACTGACCGATGGAGGTGATTAATGCGGCAGCAGATGGTATTGGGCAGCTTCATTTTCGGGCTGTCGCGAGGTTTTGCCTATTCCACGCTCCAGCGCAGCAGTGATGGGGGCTGGGCCAATCTGGAGATTGTCGCCAGCAAACCCCAGTCGCGACAGAACGGCCAGAAACTGGAAAAGCTGACCTTTGGTGGCAGCGCCATGGCCGCGGTGGGCATGCAGCGGCTGGATGAATTGCGGGCCCTGCAGGACGCGCGGGCACCGTTGCCGCTGGTGGATGGCATCGGGCGTAACTGGGGGCTGTGGCGCATCGTCGCGCTGACAGAGAGTCAAGCCAATGTGATCGATGACGGCACCGCCATGCTGATCAAGTGGACTTTGGTGCTGGAGGAGTTCGTCAATGCGTAGAGTTCGGAGTATTGCCGGTGATTCGGTCAACCTGCTGCTTTACCGCGAGCTGGGGCGTTGTGATGACGCTGCCGAGGAAACCCTCTGGCGGCTGAATCCCGGCCTCGCTGAGCATGGTCCGGTGCTGCCGGCGGGGATCTGGGTGATTGTGCCCGAAATGGAGGCGCGGCCCGGCGCTGCGCGTCCGGTTTCGGCCTGGGATTAAGGAGGCGTCATGGCAATGGGATTTACCCCGACCGTGGAAATCTACGGGGCCAACGGGGCGTTGATCAATCCACGGTTGATGCAGTGGAAGCACACTGACGCGGCCGGGATCGAGTCCGACCGGCTGGAATTGACCATCAATATTGAGGGCCTCGAAGGCCTGCCCAGCCTGGGCGGCAAAATCGGCTTGCGCGTGGGTTACCTGGAATCGGGTCTGGTGGAAAAAGGCGAATTCGTCATTACCCAAAGAACCCCTTACCTGTTTCCCATGCGCCTCGCTATCGTCGCGACGGCAGCACCGTTCAGCGTGGCTGACCAAAGCGGTTATCGGCAGCGCCGCTCCGCCAGCCACGGGCCCACGACCCTGGGCGCGCTGTTTCGCCAACTGGCGACGCGGCATGGGTTTTCGCCCCGCGTCGCGCCTGCGCTGGACGGGATTTCGATACCTCACATCGACCAGTCCAACGAAACCGACATGGGCTTTATCACCCGGCTCGCCAGGCGCTACAACGCGGTGACCAAACCGGTCAATGAGCTGTATGTGCTGGCTGAAAGTGGTCAGGTCAAGTCGCTCTCTGGCCAGCAATTGCCGGATGTGCGGCTGTCGATAACCAACGATAACCGCCCCGGCGAACAGGCGTTTATCAGCGCCAGAATCGATGAACAAGCCCGCGCGAAATACCAGGGCTGCCGTGTCAGTTGGTGGGATGCGGCAGCTTCCCGGCAGCGGGTGGTCGAGGTCGGTATCGCGCCGTTCAAGACCTTGCGCCAGCGTTGTCAGAATGCCGACGAGGCACGCGCCGTCGCCGAGGGTGAGCTGCGTCGCGTGGGGCGTGAAGGGCTGACGATAGCGATTGATTGCCCTGGCAATCCGTTGTTGTCCGCGGAAGGGCTGTTGCTGCTGGATGAAACCTGGCCGGGGTATATGCAGGGGCGGTGGTCGATTGACAAGGTGACGCACTCCGGCGACCCGACGGCCGGCTATCGCAGTTCGATCATGGCCAGGGGATTGGCTTCCTGAGTAAACGGAGATTGAGGATGATGACACTCGCGCAACTGCAACAGATTCTGCCCAACGCCCGCTCCCAAGCGGGCGTTTTCATATCCGCGCTGAACGCGGCAATGCTGCATTATCAGATCATCGCGCCCCCGCGCATGGCTGCGTTCGTCGCCCAGATCGGTCACGAATCCGGCGAGCTGCGCTACGTGCGTGAACTGGGCGGTGATCGCTACCTGAGCAAATACGACACGGGGACCTTGGCCGCGCGTCTGGGCAACACCCCCGAAGCTGACGGTGACGGCCAGAAATATCGTGGTCGTGGGCTGATTCAGATCACCGGCCGGCGTAATTATCGGGTGTGCAGCCAGGCGTTGTTTGGCGATGATCGCCTGCTGTTTTTCCCAGAGCTGCTGGAGCAGCCGCAATGGGCGGCCGAATCCGCCGCCTGGTTCTGGAAAAGCAATGGTTTGAATGAGCTGGCCGACAAGGATCAGTTCACCACGATCACTCGCCGTATCAACGGCGGGGTCAACGGCCTGGAGCACCGTTTGCAATTGTGGGCGCGGGCGAGGGCGGTACTGTGCGTTTCTTCGAGTTGATCCCGCTCGCCTATCGACTGATCGCTGGGCGGGTGCTGCTGGCCATCGTGTTCGGCGCCGCGTTCGCTCTTGCCTGGCATCTCCAGGCCTGGCGCTATACGGCGCGGCTTGAACATCAGGCAGCGGTGCAGATGGATGCCCTCAATCAACACAGTCAGGCGGCATTGCGACAACAGCAAGCCGAGCAGGAAAAACGCTTGGCCCTTGAGCGGCGACTCAGCGCCAGCGACCAACAACATGCCCGGGAGTTAAGTGATGCACAACGTGATCAAGGGCGCTTGCGCGACCGCCTGGCCACTGCTGATGTGCGCTTGTCAGTCCTTCTCGACGCCGCCGCTCCCGCCAGTGGCTGCCCGCTGCGAGCCGCCGCCCCCTCCGGCAGCGTGGTTCATGGAACCCAGAGAGCCGAACTTGACCCGACGCATGCTCAACGAATTATCGGCATCACCGACAGCGGCGATAGTGGATTGATTGCGCTGCGGGCATGCCAGGCCTATGTGCGTGCCATTGCGCGCTAGCGTCCTGATCCAGTCTGTCACTTGCGCCTGCAACTGCCTCCTGTAGGGTAGGCAAACGCCCGCCCATTCCAGGAGACGACCGTGAAGGAAATTACCCAACTCGCCGCTGAACTAGGTCGGCGCTTGCAGGTGCTCAATGCCCACGTCACCACGGCCGAGTCGTGTACCGGTGGTGGTATCGCCGAAGCGATTACCCGGATTCCGGGAAGTTCCGCCTGGTTCGAGGCGGGTTACGTCACGTATTCCAACCGCCAGAAAACGCTCCAGCTCGACGTGCCGCAAGCGTTGTTTGCCAGGGTCGGGGCGGTGAGCCGTGAAGTGGTCGAAGCCATGGCCAGGGGCGCCCAGGAAAAAAGCCTGGCGCGCTTCTCGGTGGCGGTCAGTGGCGTCGCCGGCCCGGACGGTGGTTCCCCGGATAAGCCGGTGGGCACGGTTTGGCTGGCCTGGGGCGTTGGCGAGGGCGTCAGTGCTGAACTCGAGCACTTTACGGGCGACCGCGATGAAGTCCGCCGACAGACGGTAAAAGCCGCGCTTGAGGGGTTATTGCGACGAGCTGCAGCAGAAATAGAAAATCAGGGGTAGGCGATCCCGGATGTTTGTGGAACAATACTGTCTACTTATACAGGTGTTGGCCGTCAGGCCTTATTGATTACGTGAGGACTTTAATGGACGACAACAAGAAGAAAGCCTTGGCTGCGGCCCTGGGTCAGATCGAACGTCAATTCGGCAAGGGTGCCGTAATGCGTATGGGCGATCATGACCGTCAGGCGATCCCGGCTATTTCCACTGGCTCTCTGGGTCTGGATATCGCACTCGGCATTGGCGGCCTGCCAAAAGGCCGTATCGTTGAAATCTACGGACCTGAATCTTCCGGTAAGACCACCCTGACCCTGTCGGTGATTGCCCAGGCACAGAAGCTGGGCGCCACCTGCGCGTTCGTCGATGCCGAGCACGCCCTGGACCCTGAATACGCCGGCAAGCTGGGGGTCAACGTTGACGACCTGCTGGTTTCGCAACCGGACACGGGTGAACAGGCGCTGGAAATCACCGACATGCTGGTGCGCTCCAACGCCATTGACGTGATCGTTGTCGACTCCGTGGCCGCGCTGGTGCCAAAAGCTGAAATCGAAGGCGAAATGGGCGACATGCACGTCGGCCTGCAAGCCCGTCTGATGTCCCAGGCGCTGCGTAAAATTACCGGTAACATCAAGAACGCCAACTGCCTGGTGATCTTCATCAACCAGATCCGGATGAAGATCGGCGTGATGTTCGGCAGCCCGGAAACCACCACCGGTGGTAACGCGCTGAAGTTCTACGCTTCGGTCCGTCTGGACATCCGTCGTACCGGCGCGGTGAAGGAAGGCGACGAGGTCGTGGGTAGCGAGACCCGTGTCAAGGTTGTGAAGAACAAGGTGGCTCCCCCTTTCCGTCAGGCTGAATTCCAGATTCTCTACGGTAAGGGCATCTACCTGAATGGCGAGATGATCGACCTGGGCGTGGTGCACGGTTTTGTCGAGAAGTCCGGTGCCTGGTATGCCTATAACGGCAGCAAGATCGGTCAGGGCAAAGCCAACTCGGCCAAGTTCCTGCAAGACAACCCGGATATTGCGGCGGCTCTCGAGAAGCAGATTCGCGACAAGCTGCTGACTGCGGCGCCAGACGTCAAGGCTGCGGCCAACCGTGAACCTGTTGACGATATGGCAGAAGCAGACGCTGATATCTGAGTCAAACGATGACGGTGGTACTGGATACGCTCGTCGCCGTAAGGCGCACCGCAATGGACCTGCTCGCACGACGCGAGCATGGTCGAGTCGAGCTGACGCGCAAACTGCGTCAGCGCGGCGCTTCTCCCGAGATGATTGATACGGCACTCGACCGCTTGACGGAAGAGGGACTGCTGTCAGAATCCCGCTATCTCGAAAGTTTTGTGTCCTATCGAGCGCGCTCTGGCTACGGCCCGGCGCGAATTCGTGAAGAGTTGAGCCAGCGCGGATTACAACGCGCCGACATCGATCTTGCGCTGCGTGAGTGCGGTATCAGTTGGCAAGCGCAGTTGGAAGATACCTGGCGTCGCAAGTTTGCCGGCCATCTGCCTGTTGACGCTCGAGAGCGTGCCAAGCAAGGACGTTTTCTGAGTTATCGAGGATTCTCGATGGAGATGATCAGTCGCCTGTTGAGCGGCCGAGAGATGGATGATTGAAATGGTTAGCCATCACCCGCCAAAAGGCCCGCTATGAAAATAGCGGGCCTTTTTTGCGTTTGGCTCATGCCGTTTCTGTAGCGCGTAAGCGAGTTTTTTCCTGGGATTCAGCCCAGTTTTCCGGCAGGTTGATGTAATCCACCAGCTCACGCAGGCGGCCCTGATTACGGCCATTGAAGTTGAACACCAGCCGCGTCAGATGGCTGAAGTGGGGTTCATCGTGTTCTTCCCCCGCGTAGGCCAGTTGATGGAAGTCATCACTGAGGCGCAGGTCTGCGAAGGCCGTCTGAATATGCGCCAAGGCGTGATCACTGAGAGGGTGATTCATGCGCACCACAAACTGGCGTTTCAACCAGCGGGTTGAGTGGAAGTTGGCATAGAACTGATTGATTTCATTGACCGCATCTTCGGCGCTATACACAAGACGCAGCAACTTGAGGTCCGTGGGCAGGATGTAGCGGTCGGCTTCCAACTGGCTGCGAATAAAATCCAGGGCGCTTTGCCAGAAATTGCCACCGGGCGCGTCCAGCAGCACCACTGGCACCAACGGGCTCTTGCCGGTCTGGATCAGGGTCAGCACTTCCAGCGCCTCGTCCAGGGTACCGAAGCCTCCTGGGCATAGCACCAGGCCGTCGGCTTCCTTGACGAAAAACAGCTTGCGGGTAAAGAAAAAGTGAAAGGAGAGCAGGTTGTCCGTGCCATCAATGGTCGGGTTGGCATGTTGCTCGAAGGGCAGCGTGATATTGAATCCCAGGCTGTGCTTCAGACCCGCGCCCTCGTGAGCGGCGGCCATGATGCCGCCGCCGCCGCCGGTAATGACCATCAGGTCCGAGCGCGCGAGCGCGGCGCCGACTTCCCTGGCCAAGGCATAGAGCGGACTTTCCAGCGGTGTGCGTGCGGAGCCGAACACAGTGACCTTGCGGCGCCCCTTGAACTGCTCCAGCACGCGAAACGCATGGTCCAGTTCGTGTATGGCCTTCAAGGTGATTTTGGCGTTCCAGCGGTCACGGTCGTCACGGGCCATGCGTAGCACGGTGAGGATCATGTCACGGTAAAGAGGGATGTTCGGGCTGTCGGGGGCAATCAGGTTGAGTTGCGCGTCGATCTGCTGAGTGAGATCGGTCCCGTTTTCTTGAAAATGACGGAGCAGGAGGTCATTCGGTAGGTCAGGCATTCAACTTCTCCTTCTTCACAGAACCCTGGGTGACGACGAGAGATTCATCGAGACCCCGACACTCATGTGTCGCTGCCTGCCTCGGCATGTCGCCGGACAGGGCATGAAAGTTCGCCGGACCCTCGGGCAGTCGAGGGCGACGAAACCGGCTCTGTATGTTCCTTATGTTTAAAAACCTTTGCACTGCAAGTAACGCGAGGGCAAGCCTCTTTTGCCCTGGAATTGTTACTGGATGACTTGATCATGAGCCCAAAAACTCATGCCTGGCAATCGCTTATTGGGCTTGGCACGGCTAGGCGGGGGGAGGGCGGCAGCGCCGCTGGTCAGCGGCGTGCGGTAAACAACGGTTACTTTTTCTTCGCCGGTGCCGGGCAATCAGATTCCTGAAACTTGACCGACGCCACTGGTCGATTGGTCTTGTTTTCAGTGATTTCATAACGCATCACTGCGCCCTTGGCCATCAGTTCGCGGTAGCCCTTGTTCAGGCAAACGCTCTGGCCCAGCTGAAAATACACGGCCTTGGGGTTGGCGCGCATTTGCTCGGCACGGTCGGGCATCACGCTCAAGTGATCAATCAACTGCATGCCTTCGACGGTGTAGGCCACTTCCAGGGTTTTCTCGTCAATTTCCCGGGGCAGGTCTTTGTTACTTTCCGTCGCCACGCTTTGCAGCTTCTTGTTCATTTGCAGCTCCAGCAAGGAAGCTGCCTGGGCGCCCAGAGGCAAAACCAGCGCCAAGGCGGCGGTCGGGGCGGCAAGGCGCAACATAAGACGCAGCATGAAACTCTCCTGATTCGGTTACTGGTCCATAGACCCGTCACTGCGCTGTGCGTTCAGTGACGCAAGATTATAGGTGACCCCAGGCCTGTACAGCCAGGCGTATCGGCCGCCAGTGCGATTGCTCGCCGGCCGCTCTGGTAAACTGCAGCAACTTTTGCCCTTCCCGAGTTCTGCCCGTGTCGATTTCCAGCTTTTTGCAACGGCGTATCCGATGAGCCATGCGGTCTCCCGTTTACGCGCCCAGCGCCTGGCGCGTGCCATCCGACCCTTTGTCGCCCGCGGATCCCGCGCCGAGCGCTGCGCGGGATGCCGGGTCATTCCTGAATACTGCCTGTGCGCCTGGCGTCCCAAGGTCCAGGCCAAATCCGCTGTGTGCCTGCTGATGCACGATGTCGAACCGATGAAACCGAGCAATACCGGCTGGCTGATTGCCGATGTGGTGGGGGATACCACGGCGTTTGCCTGGTCGCGGACGGAAGTCGACCCCGAGTTGCTGACCTTGCTGGCCGACCCGCAATGGCAGCCGTATATCGTCTTTCCCGGAGAATTTGTCGCGCCTGAACGAGTGGTCAGCGAGGTCAAGCTTGAGCAGGGCAAACGTCCGCTGTTTATTCTGCTGGATGGCACCTGGAGCGAGGCACGCAAGATGTTTCGCAAGAGTCCGTACCTGGAGCATTTGCCGGTACTGAGCCTGGCGCCCGAGCAATTGTCTCGTTATAAGCTGCGTCGCTCGAAGCGGGACGATCATTTCTGCACCGCCGAAGTGGCGGCCCTGTGTCTGGAGCTGGCCAGTGATCAGCCGGCGAGTGAAGTCTTGGATGCCTACCTGGATGTGTTCAGCACTCACTACCTGGCGGCCAAGTTCCTGTTGCCTCTGGACCCGGACGACGCTGTCCATGCCCGGCTGGCGCCTTATCTATAGCGCTTATGACCAGACGACGTTTGCATGATGGCACTGTAGGCCTTCAGCCCGCTAAAATGCTCTCTGGTGGAACGCTTGACCGCCCAGGCCGTGCTGGGCATGCTTGGCGCCGATTAGGGCGCCGTCGCAGATTTGAGACGTCTTTTTTGCGCTTTTGCTAGTTAACGTGCTCTTGGGTGACAACCTCCTGGCTGGCACCTTGTGCGTTGGTGAGTACTGAACCCATCGGTACTCCCATAAAAACAGGATCATTTAATAAATGGCCACATACGAAATCCTGATTGCCGATGACCATCCCCTGTTTCGCAGCGCTTTGCATCAGGCCGTCACGTTGGGGCTGGGCGCGGACGTTCGACTGGTTGAAGTCGCCAGCATCGCTGAACTGGAAACCCGTCTGACCGAAAAACCTGATTGGGACCTGGTCTTGCTGGATCTGAATATGCCCGGCGCCTATGGTTTCTCGGGCCTGGTGCTGCTGAGAGGGCAATACCCGCAGATTCCGGTGGTGATGGTTTCAGCCCAAGAGGAAGCGTCGGTGGTGGTGCGCTCCAGGGAATTCGGCGCGAGTGGTTTCATTCCAAAATCGAGTGCCATGGAAGACATCCAGAAAGCCGTGCGCACGGTGCTGGATGGGGATGTTTCCTGGCCGCCCCAGGCCTTTGAAGAGATCAATGTCTCCGATGAAGCCAAGGCTGCGCGTGACGGTCTGGCCAGCCTGACGCCCCAGCAGTTCCGGGTGTTGACCATGGTCTGCGAAGGCTTGTTGAACAAGCAGATTGCCTATGAACTGAGCGTGTCTGAAGCCACTATCAAGGCTCACGTGACAGCCATTTTCCGCAAGCTCGGGGTGCGTACACGTACCCAGGCTGCACTGCTCCTGCAACAGCTTGAGTCAATTTCGCAGCAATAGGACGGTATTCGTTCACGTTTTTTTGACTGTGATTACTCTAGTTTCCCCACACCTTTTTGCTCAGTTGCCTACTCTATGTCGCCTTTCAAAGGTCAAACCGGTATCAAACGTATTTTCAACGCGGGGGGCTATTCTCTGGATGGTCTGCGTGCGGCTTTCACTGGCGAGGCGGCTTTTCGTCAGTTGGTGTTGCTCAACGCAATCCTGATTCCGTTGAGCTTTTTCCTGAATGTCAGTCGCGTAGAGCGCGCCTTGTTGATTGCCGTATGCCTGTTGGCGTTGATTGTCGAGTTGCTCAACTCGGCAGTGGAAGCGGCGATTGACCGCATTTCCCTGGATCGCCATCCCCTGTCGAAAAACGCCAAGGACATGGGCAGCGCCGCGCAGTTTGTGGCATTGACCATGATTACCCTGGTGTGGGCGGTAATCCTGATCTAGGCAATGTTCGGCAGCACGATCTCGTCGCTGCGCTGCACCCCGGCGGTGAACGCGCGGCACAGCTCGAGGAATTCGCGCATGGCCGAGGTCTGGTATTTCTGTTTGTGCCAGATGAAGTAAAACTGCCGGGCCAGGTCCAGGTCCGGCGTTTCCACGGGCACCAGGCTGCCACGCCGAAATGCATCCCGTAGCGCCAGCCGGGAAATGCAGCCGATCCCCAATCCCGACTCCACCGCACGCTTGATCGCTTCGGTGTGTTCCAGTTCCAGGCGGATATTCAGTGCGCTGCGATGATGACGCATGGCCTGATCGAACGTCAGGCGGGTGCCGGAACCTTGTTCCCGCAGGATCCAGGCTTCATGGGTCAATGCTTCCATGGTTGCCTGGCCACGCTGGGCCAGCGGGTGCTGCGGCGCGCAAAACACCACCAACTCATCTTCGACCCAGGTTTGCACCTCGATATCCGGGTGGCTGCAGTCGCCTTCGATTAGACCCAGATCAATTTCGTAATGTGCCACCTGATGCACGATATGCGCAGTGTTCTGCACGTGCAGCTTCACCTGGCTCTCTGGATGCTGCTGCATAAAGCTGCCGATCAGCAACGTGGCCAGATAATTGCCGATGGTCAAGGTCGCCCCGACCGCCAGGGAGCCGAAGCCGGACTTGCCGTTGAGCAGGTCTTCGATTTCCTTGGCCTGGTCCAGCAGTGCCACCGCTTGAGGCAGCAGCTGGCGACCGAGCGCGTTGAGGCTCAGGCGTTTGCCGGCACGGTCGAACAATTGACAGCTGGATTGACGCTCCAGCTCGGTAATCGAGGTGCTGGCGGCGGATTGCGATAAGGCCAGAAGGCCAGCAGCGCGCGAGACGCTTTCCTGCTGGGCGACGGCGACGAAGACTTGCAGTTGACGGAGAGTAAATCGCATATCGATATAACCGATAACCCTTATCTTAATAATTCAGTTAACAGATATTGTCGCCGCCATTAGAATGCTGTGCAATTGCGTACCTATCATTTGGCGCAGACCCATCTCCAGGAGTCCCACGTACATGAGCAACATGAACCACGAGCGTGTCCTCAGTGTTCATCACTGGAACGACACTCTGTTCAGCTTCAAGTGCACCCGCGATCCGGGCCTGCGCTTCGAGAACGGTCAGTTCGTGATGATCGGCCTGCAGCAGCCCAACGGCCGCCCGCTCATGCGCGCCTATTCCATTGCCAGCCCGAACTGGGAAGAGCATCTGGAGTTTTTCAGCATCAAGGTGCCGGATGGCCCGCTGACTTCCCAATTGCAGCACTTGAAGGAAGGCGACGAGATCATCATCAGCAAAAAACCGACCGGCACCCTGGTGCTGGACGACCTGAAGCCGGGCAAACATCTGTACCTGCTCAGCACCGGTACCGGTCTGGCGCCGTTTATGAGCGTGATCCAGGATCCGGAAACCTACGAGCGTTTCGAAAAGGTGATCCTGTGCCACGGCGTGCGTTACGTCAACGAAGTCGCCTACCGCGAGTTCATCACCGAGCACCTGCCGCAGAACGAGTTCTTCGGCGAGGCCTTGCGTGACAAGTTGATCTACTACCCGACCGTGACCCGCGAGCCGTTCGAGAACGAAGGCCGGCTGACCGACCTGATGCGCAGCGGCAAGCTGTTCAGCGATATCGGCCTGCCGCCGATCAATCCCGAGGATGACCGCGCCATGCTGTGCGGCAGTCCGAGCATGCTCGATGAAACCAGCGAAGTGTTGAACAGCTTCGGCCTGAAGGTTTCGCCGCGGATGCGTGAACCGGGTGATTACCTGATCGAACGAGCGTTCGTCGAGAAATAAACGCCGATCAAAAAATGTGGGAGCGGGCTTGCTCGCGATAGCGGTGTACCAGTCGATAAATTCGTTGACTGACACTCCGTCATCGCGAGCAAGCCCGCTCCCACATTGGGTTTGCGGTTTTATTCAGTTGGAATGACTTCCAGCACACAAATCATCCCGGCCTCGGGATAATGCCAACGCACATCTACATCCCAGAACTGCGCGCCATATTCGCGTTCAGGCCCGGGCGTCTGGTACGCCGGCCGCGGATCCTGTGCCAGGCACTGTTCAATCAGCTCCACCAACGGCTCGCCAAGACGCTGAGCATGGGTGTGAGCCTGTTTCAGGGCGGTCTTCAGCCACTGCACGGGAATCAGTGCCGGCGCGGCGCTGGCGATGCTATTGGTCGCGCTATCGATGATATCGGCGTACGGCACATACGGCTTGATATCGAGAATCGGCGTGCCATCGAGCAAATCTATCCCGGAAACCCACAGCCGGCCGGCTTCTACCTTGTCCAGCTTCACCACCGACTGGCCAATGCCGTTCGGGCGATGGGTGGCGCGGGTGGCAAACACGCCCATGGACTTGTTGCCGCCCAGGCGCGGCGGACGCACCTTCAATCGCGGTTTGTCTTCCAGGGCCTGATGGAACAGAAACAGCAGCCACACATGGCTGACCTGCTCCAGGCCCTCGACCGCCTCGCTTTGATCGAACGGTGTCACCAGTTCCAGCACGCCACGGGCAGCGGGCGCCAGTTGTGGCTGGCGCGGGATGGCGAACTTCTCCTTGAAGCAGGAGCGCACGAAGCCGATGGGGGAAACGTTATAGGCCATTACTGGAGTCTCAAGTGGCAAGCTTGCAGCTTGAAGTCACATGCTACACGCCACAAGCTTTTAACTTGCCGCTTGAAGCTTGCAGCCGCTTCTTAAGCTCTGACGCGCAGCGTCAGCCCCTTGAGGAAGTTACGCAGCAATTGGTCGCCACAGGTGCGGTAGTTGGTGTGGCCGAACTTTCGAAACAATGCGCTCAGTTCAGGCTTGGACACCGGGAACTCGGCTGCCTTGAGGATGGCGTGCATGTCGTCTTCCTTGAGTTCGAAGGCCACACGCAGTTTCTTGAGGATGATGTTGTTGGTCACTGGCGTTTCAATCGGCTGCGGTGGACGGCTTTCATCCTTGCCGCGCTTGAAGATCACCAGGCCATCGAGGAAATGCGCCATGACTTCGTCAGGGCAAAATACAAAACCCTCTTCCTCGTCCTTCTTGAGGTAGGTCAGCAGGTCGTCCTTGGTGACTTCCATGCCGCCGAGCTTGATGATTTCGACCATCTTGTTGTCACTGATGTCGAGCATGTAGCGCACACTGCGCAGTACGTCGTTGTGAATCATTTGGGCAATCCTGGTATTCAGCTGTGGACACCGCCCGGAGAGGCGATGTCGAGAGATAGAGCGAGTTAGAACTTTTCTTTGCCGGACAGATAACGCCATTGGCCCAGCGGCACCTTCCCGATGGAGACGCCGCCAATGCGGATGCGGCGAATGGCAACGACCTTCAAGCCAATGGCTTCGCAGAACAGGGCAATCACTCCCGGCTGCGGGTTTTTCAAGGCAAAGCGCAGGCGGTTCTCGTTTTGCCAGCTGGCTTTCACCGCCGGCAGCTCGCGGCCTTTGTACATCAGGCCGTGGGCGAGACGGTTGAGGCCGTGTTCCGCCACATCGCCGGACACTTCGACGATGTATTCCTGCTCGATCTTGGCGGCGTCGGCCGTCAGCTTGCGCAGGATTTTCCAGTCCTGGGTAAACACCAACAACCCGCTGGCCTTGGCTTGCAGGTCGGCGCTGGCGGTCAATCGCAGGAAATGGCCTTTGAGCGGACGCTTGCTGAAGCGATGTTCCGGCGACAAGGTCTCGGCGCTCAAGGATTGCATCGCGCTCTCGATATCCATTCCTGCGGGTGCATTCAGCAGGATAGTCACAGGTTCGGGAGGCGTGGCCTTGGCGTCGGGATCAAGTTCGACTTTTTGTGTCGAGACCTTGAACTGTGGCTCGTCGATCACTTCTCCATCCACCGAGACCCAGCCACCTTCGATGAACAGCTCGGCCTCCCGACGGGAGCAGCCGACCAGCTCGATGAGGCGTTTGGAAAGGCGTATGGGGTCAGTCATGACAAGGGCCGTAACAAAAAGGGGGCGGCTATTGTACCTGTGTGGAGTCGGTTAAGCCCGGCTCCATTTCATTTAGCCGCGTTGCGTTTGCGCCCGCTCCTGGCGCAAACGCATGTGCAATAACGGATAAGGTTGTCCCATGCCGTCATGCTCCGTACGCCCGATCACTTCAAAGCCTTCCTTGAGATAGAAACCCAGGGCTTGCGGGTTCTGTTCGTTGACGTCCAGTTCGTCGGCGTTCATGCAGTCAACCGCATAGCGCAGCAACTGCCGCCCCAGACCCTGGCCTCGGTGTTGCGGGTCGATGAACAACATTTCGACCTTGCCTGCGGCGACGCCGGCAAACCCGGTGATACGTTGGCGTGAGTCCTTGGTGCAGACCAGCATCACCGAGTCCAGATAACGGGTCAGCACCAGGTTTCTCAACCGCTCGATGTAACTGTCTGGCAAAAAATCATGGGTGGCCCGGACCGAGGCCTCCCAGATTCGAGTCAATTCCGGATAGTCGCTGCTGTTGGGGGTGTGGATAACCGAATGCTGTTCCATGTCCGCGGCTCCTTGCTGCTGTTGGGCAAGACAATAGACCTAAAAAAGCCCCGCATCTTGTCCAGAAGCAGGGCTTTTCCAGTTTTTTACTGCTTAGTCGCGTTTTTGCGCCCAGAGGTCGTATTCATCGGCGTCCGTCACCGTGCACCAGACCTTGTCGCCGGGCTTGAGACCGCTGGCGTCGTCGATAAACACGTTACCGTCAATCTCCGGGGCATCAAAGAAGCAACGGCCCACCGCGCCTTGCTCATCGACTTCATCGATCAGTACTTCGATTTCCTTGCCGATGCGCAGTTGCAGGCGCGCCGAGCTGATGGCCTGTTGATGGGCCATGAAACGCTCCCAACGGTCCTGCTTGACATCATCCGGGACCACCGCGGCGTCCAGCAGGTTGGCGGGGGCGCCTTCCACCGGCGAGTACTGGAAGCAGCCGACGCGGTCCAGTTGGGCTTCGGTCAGCCAGTCCAGCAGGTACTGGAAGTCTTCTTCGGTTTCGCCGGGGAAACCGACGATGAAGGTCGAACGGATGATCAGCTCCGGGCAGATCTGGCGCCAGTTCTTGATCCGCGCCAGGGTCTTGTCTTCGAAGGCCGGGCGTTTCATCGCCTTGAGCACTTTCGGGCTGGCATGCTGGAACGGGATGTCCAGGTACGGCAGGATCTTGCCGGCGGCCATCAACGGGATCAACTCGTCGACGTGCGGGTACGGGTAAACGTAGTGCAGACGTACCCACACACCGAGGCTGCTCAGGGCTTCGCAGAGTTCGGTCATGCGGGTTTTCACCGGCGCGCCGTTCCAGAAGCCGGTGCGGTATTTGACGTCGACGCCATAGGCGCTGGTGTCCTGGGAAATCACCAACAGCTCTTTGACGCCGGACTTGACCAGGCGCTGGGCTTCGTCCAGCACGTCGCCCACCGGGCGACTGACCAGCTTGCCGCGCATCGACGGAATGATGCAGAAGCTGCAGCTGTGGTTGCAGCCTTCGGAAATCTTCAGGTACGCATAATGGCGCGGCGTCAGCTTGATGCCTTGTGGCGGCACCAGATCGATCAACGGGTTGTGATCCTGGCGTGGCGGCACCACATCGTGCACGGCATTAACCACCTGCTCGTACTGTTGCGGGCCGGTCACGGCCAGCACGCTTGGGTGTACGTTGCGGATATTGCCTTCTTCCACACCCATGCAGCCGGTCACAATGACCTTGCCGTTTTCCTTGATGGCTTCGCCGATCACCTCCAACGACTCCGCCTTGGCCGAATCGATGAAACCGCAGGTGTTGACCACCACCACGTCGGCGTCCTGGTAAGTGGACACGACGTCATACCCTTCCATGCGCAGTTGCGTCAGGATGCGTTCGGAGTCGACCAGAGCCTTCGGGCAACCCAGGGATACAAAGCCAACCTTGGGGTTGGCTTTTGCGATGGTGGTGGACATGTCTAACCTCGGTATTGAATGACGCCGCCAGTCGTGCACGAACAGGCGGCGGACGGGCACTTGGCGTGCCTCTGATCAAAAAGTGCGCAATTCTAGCGACGGCAGCCGTACTTGACCAGCTTTATGCAGGGAAAAACGACGAGTGCTGCGTTATGCTTCGCGCCGCTGTACCAGGCGAATGCTGTTGGTCAACAATTCAACTGTTACTAGAAGTAAAGCAGTGCATGCTGTGGACCGCTCCGGCGCTCGTTCGCGCACGCGTTGTTTATATCGGGCCTCAGGGCAAAGGGCGGGAGTGGTAGATGGGTCAGGCAAGCAGTCAGGCAACAAGTGCCGAGCATTCCAGTGCAAGGCCGATCGGCATGCTGGTGGCAGCCGTCGGGGTGGTCTACGGCGATATCGGCACCAGCCCGCTCTACACCCTCAAAGAGGTGTTTTCCGGTGGTTACGGGGTTCAGGTCAACCATGACGGCGTGCTGGGGATCCTGGCGCTGATCTTCTGGTCACTGATCTGGGTGGTCTCGATCAAATACATGCTGTTCGTGCTGCGTGCCGACAACCAGGGCGAAGGCGGCATCATGGCCCTGACAGCGCTGGCCCGCAGAGCGGCGGGCAACCACCCGCGTTTGCGGGGTTTTCTGGTGGTCTGCGGTTTGTGCGGAGCGGCGCTGTTTTACGGTGACAGCATGATCACCCCGGCGATTTCCGTGTTGTCGGCGATTGAAGGCCTGGAGCTGGCGTTCGACGGCCTGGAGCGTTGGGTGGTGCCCGTGGCGCTGGTGGTGCTGGTGGCGCTGTTTTTGATCCAGAAGCACGGCACTGACCATATCGGCAAGTTGTTCGGGCCCGTGATGGTGATCTGGTTCCTGGTGCTGGCTGGGCTCGGGGTTCGCGGTATCCTCACGCATCCCGAAGTGTTGAGCGCGGTTAACCCGGTTTGGGCGGTGCGTTTCTTCGTGGTGCACCCAGGGATCGGCGTGGCCATTCTCGGTGCCGTGGTGCTGGCGCTGACCGGTGCCGAGGCGCTGTACGCGGACATGGGGCACTTCGGCCGCAAGCCGATCGCCCGGGCCTGGTTCCTGCTGGTGTTACCGGCATTGATGCTCAACTACTTCGGGCAGGGCGCCCTGTTGCTGGGAGACCCGCAGGCGGCGCGCAACCCGTTCTACCTGCTGGCGCCGAGCTGGGCGCTGCTGCCATTGGTGGTGCTGTCGACGCTGGCGACTGTGATCGCCTCTCAGGCCGTGATCTCCGGTGCGTTCTCGCTGACACGCCAGGCAATCCAGCTCGGTTACATCCCGCGTATGCACATTCAGCACACCTCCAGTGCCGAGCAGGGACAGATCTATATCGGCGCGGTGAACTGGTCGCTGATGGTCGGCGTGATTCTGCTGGTGCTGGGCTTCGAGTCCTCGGGCGCGCTGGCGTCGGCCTACGGCGTGGCGGTAACCGGGACCATGCTGATGACGACAATTCTGGTTTCGGCCGTGATGTTGCTGTTGTGGAAATGGCCTCCGGTACTGGCGGTGCCGGTGCTGCTGGGTTTCCTGCTGGTGGATGCGCTGTTTTTCGCGGCCAACGTACCAAAGGTCGTGCAGGGCGGCGCCTTTCCAGTGCTGGCGGGGATTGTACTGTTTGTATTGATGACCACCTGGAAGCGCGGCAAACAGTTATTGGTGGAGCGTCTGGATGAAGGTGGCCTGCCGTTGCCGGTCTTTATCGGCAGCATCCGTCTACAGCCGCCGCACCGTGTGCAGGGTACCGCCGTGTTCCTCACTGCACGGCCGGATGCGGTGCCCCATGCCTTGTTGCACAACTTGTTGCATAACCAGGTGCTGCACGAGCAAGTCGTGTTGCTGACGGTGGTCTACGAAGACATTCCGCGCGTCCCCGTCGAGCGGCGTTTCGAGGTCGACGCGTACGGTGAAGGGTTCTTCCGGGTGATCCTGCACTTTGGTTTTACCGATGAGCCGGATGTGCCGCAAGCGCTCAAGTTGTGTCATCTGGACGCGCTGGACTTTACGCCGATGCGTACCACTTACTTCTTAAGCCGCGAGACCGTGATCGCTTCCAAGCTCGAAGGCATGGCGCGCTGGCGGGAAGGGTTGTTCGCGTTCATGCTCAAGAACGCCAACGGCAACCTGCGCTTCTTCAAGTTGCCGGTGAACCGGGTGATCGAGTTGGGCACGCAGGTAGAAATGTAGGGGGCAGTTGCAAGCTGCAAGTGGAGAGATGTTCTTCTCTGCTTGCCGCTTGCCGCTGCTTCACTGCCTTTTTTCGATAATGTCCACGAGCCGCTTGGCCAGCGCCGGGTAGTTTTCATCGAAGTGATGGCCGCCGGGCAGCTTCAGGGCTTCGCCCACCGCAGTCTTGTCGGTGCAACCGCTCTCGTCGGCTTCTTCCGCGCCATAGATGCACACCACTTTGGCCGCCGGCAGCTTGGCCATTTCCGGACCGGTGGCGGCTTCCTTGCCGGCGTTGCCCAGCCAGCCTTCGACTTCGATCTCAAAGCTGCCGGTGCGGGCAAAGGCCAGCAGAATGATTGCATTGACGCGCTGCTGTTCGGTTTCCGGCAGGCGATTGTAGATGGCCGGCAGAACGTCGGCACCGAACGAATAACCGGTCAGTACGAAGCGTTTGGTGCCCCATTTCTGCCGGTAGTGTTGCATCAGTTCGGTCAGGTCTTTCGCGCTTTGTTCCGGGGACTTGTGCTGCCAGTAATAGCGCAGGGTATCGATGCCGACGACCGGGTAGCCGATCTTGGCCATTTCCCCGGCCACGTCGCGGTCCAGGTCACGCCAGCCACCGTCGCCGGAAAGGAACAGGGTCACGGTGTCCCTGGTTTCGCCTGCCGGCACTTCCACCACCGGGATCGCCAGGCCGCCGTTGTCCGAACCGACCAATTGTTTGCGCAGCTCGTTGTTCAGCACCTGCGGATAGTGAATGTCATAGTCGCTGATGCTGGTGGTTGCGCCCGGCGTATCGCGTACGAAGCTGGCACTTTCATCGTCAGGGTTATCGTTCCACGCCACCAGCCAATGGCCGTGGGCTGCGGTTTTTGGCAACGGGTCCGCGCAGCCTTCCTGCGCCAGGGTGAAGCCGACCGAGATCGCGTTGGCGTTGTCGTCGGTTTGCCCCGCCAGCCAGCGCCAGGCCAGCGCGGCGCCAGGGCCGATACCGCTGACGAGTGTGGCCGGACCTTGAAGTTGGCCAAGGGCGGTGTGCAAGGCTTGCTCCTGCAGTTTGCAATCGCCCTTGGGTAGAGTCACCTGCACGATTTGCGCGGCAGCGCTCTGGCTGAGGGCAATCAATTGATTGTCGCTCAACACGGCGTCAGGCATTACCGCTACGGCCACCCGGGCCTTGACCGTGGTGCCGGGGGTGACGCGGGTCAGCGCCGAGCCATCGGCCTGGGGCAGTTGCTC
The DNA here is from genome assembly GCF_059758795.1 of Pseudomonas sp. GQ91. Taxonomy (NCBI): domain Bacteria; kingdom Pseudomonadati; phylum Pseudomonadota; class Gammaproteobacteria; order Pseudomonadales; family Pseudomonadaceae; genus Pseudomonas; species Pseudomonas sp. GQ91. The sequence continues at coordinate 113,768 of NZ_JCAXED010000011.1, read as the reverse complement.
CAGGACCGGCAGTGGCGCGGGGCGATTCCAGTACCAGTAGCCGCCACCCAGAATCAGGGCCAGCACCACCAACAATGCCAATACATACCGCCAGGCGCGTCGAATCATCAGCGTTTCACCAATCCAGTCAAGCCGCCCGCGATCAGGGCGGCGGTATCGGCCAGTGCCACCAGTGGATCAAGTCCGGCGGGCACAGCCATGTAACGAGGTTCCCAGTCGGGCTGGAACTTGTCTTTGAAGCGGCGCAAACCCTGGAAGTTATACAGTTGCTCGCCACGGCGGAACACGATTGAACCCAGGCGCTGAGTCAAGGGGGCGCCGCGTCGTGGCTGCAGGCCCGACAACGGCACCATGCCCAGGCTGAAGCGGGCGTAGCCGTGATTTTTATAGTGTTGAATCAGGCCGATCATCAGGTATTCCATGGTCAGCTTGGGCGCTTCAGGGTGTGCGCGCATCAGGTCGAGACTGGCAAGGTCATGGTTGTAGGTCTCGAGCAGGTTGGCGAAGGCCACCGGGCGCCCTTCAAAGCGAATCACCGCGATACGAAAGTGCTTGAGGTAGTCGTGGCTGAAACGCCCGAGGGAGAAGCCTTTTTCCCGCACGTTTTTACCGGTCAGCCAGGCATCGGAAATGACTTTGAGTTCGTCCATCGGCGCCTGGCCCGGTTCGTGGATTTCCAGGCACAGACCGTCCCGGGTCCCACGATTCCAGGTGTAGCGCAAATCCTTCATTTCCTTGCCCTTGGCCTCCAGGTCAAAGCGCTTGAGGTCGACCCTGGCTTCTTCACCCAATTTGATCGCGGTCAGGCCGATGTCCATATAAAAGGGCAGGTTTTCGGCGCGCACCTGATAGAACACCGGGCGGGCGTGATGGATGTCGCACAGGTCACGGAACTGCCAGATCATTTCGGCGCGCTGCTGCATCGGACCAATCGGATCGTACAGCGCCACCAGGCTGCGCCCGCGACGGGCGTACATCAAAAATGCGTCATCGTTGGGGTGGAACAGCAGCGCCTTGTCGCCGGTCAGCGCCAGGCCGCCATCGGGTTGTGCCGAAGCCATCAGGATTTTGCTGGCGCGCTCCAGTTCTTCGGGTGTCGGCAAGTGAATCACCGGACGAGCCGTGCGCAACAGCCAGGTCAGAGACACAATCACCAGCACCACGGCGGCTCCCAGCAGCGAACGCAGGCCTCGTGGAGCATTGGCGTCGAGCGTGAACTGCCACCACAGTTCATGACTGTAGGGCACGTCCTGATAGGCGAACAGCAACAGCCAGATCGACGCGCCGAGTACACACAGGCTGGCAACCAGATACAGCGGCGAGAAGGGCAGTTCGGTCAAGCGACTTGGGCGGTAAAACGAGCGACGGAAGATCGCCAGCAAGGTGGCGGTCAACGTCATCAAGCTGGCTTCTTCCCAGTCGAAACCCTTGAGCAGCGACAACAGTGCGCCCACCAGCAGCAGGACAATGGTCAGCATCCACGCGGCTGACAAGCGACGACGCAGGCCTTGGGCGAGCAACAGGCAGAGCACGCCGATCAGGCTGGCGCCAAAGTGCGAGGCGTCAATCAGGCGGTGAGGAATCAGGAAGCCGATGTTTTCCAGGCGGGAGTCGATTTCCGGTGTGGCGCCGGAAAACAGCAGCACCACACCGGACAAAAAAACCAGCACCGCCAGCACGGGGGCCGCCAGGCCAGAAGCAACCCGCAGGCTTCGCTGGGCCTGGAACAGGCGCTGGGCTTCGTGGATCAACAGGAAAACACAGGCGATCAACAATGGCAGTACCACATAGATCATTCGGTACAACAAGAGGGCTGCCGCCAGCGGCGCAGCCCCGAGTTTGTTGGCAAAGGCGGCCAGCAGGATCGCTTCAAACACGCCGACGCCACCCGGCACATGGCTGAGCACGCCAGCGGCGAGCGCCAGCAGGTACACCAGCAGAAACGTGCCAAAAGGTGGCGCTTCGGGCAGCAGCATATAAAGCACGGTGGCGGCCGCGGCGACGTCCAGGGCGGTAATGATCAACTGGATTAAGGTCAGGCGGCTGCCCGGCAGACGCAAAGTCCGGCGACCGACCCTGACCAGTAGGTTGTCCGGGTAGGGTTGCTCCGGCAGGCGGCGTCGATAAATGCCGAGGCACAGCGCGACTGTCAACAGCAGCACCACGCCTGCAATACTCCCCAGCAGGCTGGCGGGCAAATGCAGTGCGCTGGCGGCGGCGGGCAAGTTGCTCAGGGTTGCCAGTGCGGCCAGTGGGGGCAGGGCGCACCCCAGGGCCAGGCTGGCGAACACCGTCATACGGGCCACTTCTGGGGCGCCGATACCCTGTCGGGCATACAAGCGATAACGCACCGAACCACCCGACAGCATCGACAGGCCAATCGCATTGCCGATGGCAAACGCGGTAAAGCCACCGTAGGCCAAGGTCTTGGTGGGCAGTTTCACACCGGTATAGCGTGCGCCGGAAAATTCGTAGCCCAGCATAATGATGAAACCCACGACGGCGGCAGCGAATGCGCCCAGCAGGGAAGGCATCGGCACTTCGAGGATCGAATCATGAAGGGCATGCAGGTCCAGCTCGAGCAGCAGGTGCCGGCAGGCAATCAGGGCGATTGCAAACAACAATAAAGTGACCGCCAGCCCGATGGGTTGCCGGTACTTGCTTAACAGATTCAGCCAGCGCAAGCGCGAGGGCGTGATCGGTTGCGGGGCTGTGGACGTATCTTGTGGTTCTGGTGGGTTGGCGCGCATCAATCACCTCGAGGATTGTGCGCGACAGGATGGAGGCATCCGGTCAAGTTACCAATCCCTACGGACAAAAATAATTACAAATTTTAGCGCGAATCACCGGGCCGGCGACAGCACCCGTTGGCTGCGAAAGGGCGTGCCTGGGTAGGCAGGATAGCGTGTGACGGAATGGACTCCATAAACCCATCGCGGTTTCATGAAAAATGCCATGCCGTTGTTTAACAACAACTTTTTCACCGGATACAAAAAAGGCCACTCTTTCGAGCAGCCTTTTTTGATGTTTGGTTGCGGGAGCCGGATTTGAACCGACGACCTTCGGGTTATGAGCCCGACGAGCTACCAGACTGCTCCATCCCGCGTCTGTGGGCGGCATTCTACAGCCCAGCGCCAAGGTGTCAACCGTTAAACGGGGAATAGGTCAAATAAGTGTAAATAAACCGGTATTTGTCATCACCGAGCGCTAAGTGCCCGGTGGGGAAGGTTTTTTGTCAGACGATCTTGGGGAGGGCAAAAACAATCGCGCACAAAAAAGGCCACTCTTTCGAGTAGCCTTTTTTGATATTTGGTTGCGGGAGCCGGATTTGAACCGACGACCTTCGGGTTATGAGCCCGACGAGCTACCAGACTGCTCCATCCCGCGTCTGTGTGTCGGCATTCTACAGAGGATCGCTGTCATGTCAACCGTTGATTCGAAGAAAAGCGCTTGTGGTTCAAATGGTTAGCTCGTCAACGGTACCTGCTTCAGGCATTCGGGCCCAGCCAGGACAAGGCTTCCAGCTCTATTGGGGGCTGCGGTTTGATTGAAGAAATAAATTCAGTACGGCATTTTCCTACCGCTTTATCAGAAGATTCAAAGTACTGGTGCTATATACAGGTGTGAGTGCGATACTGGCATTCCGTTTCTTCCGTTGGCTGGCCAGCTCCTTCTTTTTTATGACGCAGCGCAAAATCATCCACGTCGACTGTGATTGCTTCTACGCCGCCATCGAGATGCGTGACGATCCGACCCTGGCGCAAAAGCCCCTTGCGGTGGGTGGTTCGGCGGACCGGCGGGGCGTGATCGCAACCTGTAACTATGAAGCGCGGGCCTACGGTGTGCGCTCGGCGATGTCCTCCCGCCACGCCTTGAAGCTCTGTCCTGACTTGACCATCGTCAAGCCGCGCATGGATGCCTATAAAGAAGCCTCGAAGGAAATCCAGGCAATCTTCCGTGATTACACTGACCTGATTGAGCCGCTGTCCCTGGACGAAGCCTATCTGGATGTCTCCGATTGCGCGCATTTTGGCGGCAGCGCCACGCGCATTGCCCAGGACATTCGCCGGCGGGTGTCTAATCAACTGCACATCACGGTTTCCGCGGGGGTCGCGCCGAACAAGTTCCTGGCCAAGATCGCCAGTGACTGGAAAAAGCCGAACGGGCTGTTCGTGATCACTCCGGAGCAAGTGGAGGACTTTGTTTCCACGTTGCCGGTGAAAAAGTTGCATGGCGTCGGCAAGGTGACAGCTGACAAGCTGGCGCGGCTTGGGATTGAGGACTGTTTACAGTTGCGGGAATGGACCAAGCTGGCGCTGGTGCGAGAGTTCGGCAGCTTCGGTGAGCGGTTGTGGAGTCTGGCGCGTGGGATTGATGAGCGGCTCGTACAGAATGACAGTCGCCGACAATCCATCAGTGTCGAAAATACCTACGACATTGATCTGCCGGATCTCGCCAGTTGTCTGGAAAAACTCCCCGAACTCATGGAAACCCTGGCCGGGCGCATGCTGCGTATCGACAGCAGCTATCGACCGGGCAAGCCATTTGTCAAAGTGAAGTTTCATGACTTTACCCAGACCACGCTGGAGCAGGCCGGGGCGGGGCGCGACCTGGAGAGTTATCAGCAGTTGCTGAGCCAGGCATTCAATCGGGGCGCAAAACCGGTCAGGTTACTGGGAATTGGCGTGCGTTTGCTGGACTTGAGCGGTGGCAATGAACAGCTGGAGCTGTTCACCCGATAGCCGCAAAAGCACAGTCACCTGGCGCCTGGATCCGCTACCAGCCGCCCACCGTCCCGGGTCAAGGCCTTGAGGAATTCCTGCTGCAATTCGGGATCATTGCGGGTCAGTTCGATCAAGCTCTGTTCCAGTTCGCTGGCTTCTTCTTCCAGGCCCAATTCCGACAAGCGTTTGACCCGGTGCACCCATTGGCTGACTTCATCATCCTCGAGGTCGTCGTAGATCAAGTCGTGGGCTTCCAGCAATTTGCCGCGCAGTGTCTTGCTGATGGCCAGGGATGAGTCCGAATGAACATCGTCCTGGGCATCTTCGATACTGATCTGCAAGGTGCGGACCTGACTCAGGTCTTGTTCGGCGAACGGGCTGTCCAGCAGGTTCAGGCGCAATACGCCGTTGCGGTCAGTGGTCATCTCGTGAGTCTGCCTGCCGGCCTTTACCTGGACCGGTCGCTCGCTCCACGGCAAGCTGGAATACTCCAGGCGCCTGTCGCGCTGGACTTCATCGATAGCCGCCAGGTTCTGTTGCGCGCGGCCGTGGGATGGCACGTTCATGAACGGGTTGAGCCCGGCCACGCCGTAATTGATCCAGTCGTGGGTCATGCTGTCCGGCAGGTGGCCGAGGGCGAAGATATTGGCCACATTGGCGCCGGCCCCCGCCACCACCGCCACCGCGCCGAGCGGGATCTCATAGATTTCCCGCCATGGCTGGTAAGGCGTATAGCGATCATAATGGCGCGTGACTTCAAATTCAGTGACCTCGAAGGTCCGCTGCTCATGAATGCGCACTCGACGTTGCGGCAGCTCAAGTACTTTAGGTTCGCCGACATCGATCTGCAGGCTATGGTCGAGCAATTTGCGCTCGACACGTTCCTCGTGCTCGCTACGTTGCGACATCTGATTGGCGCAGCCGCTGACCAGCAGGGCGCCGCACAAGGCGGCGCCCCCCAGGACTCTGGTGTTTCGCTTGAACATGACTTCTCTTGATCTGGTTTTCAGCGACGAATACGCGCCTGAAGGAAAGACAGCACGTCCGCCACCGGCAACGGTTGGGCTTCGGCTTCGGTCCGGCTCTTGTATTCCAGATTGCCATCAGCCAGGCCGCGGTCGCTGACCACGATCCGGTGCGGGATGCCAATCAGTTCCATGTCGGCGAACTTGATACCCGGACTGGTTTTCTTGTCGCGATCATCCAGCAGCACCTCGAAACCCGCCGCCGTCAATTCGGCATACAGTTTGTCGGTGGCTTCGCGAACCTGCTCGGTTTCATAGCGTAGCGGTACCAGGGCAACCTGGAACGGTGCCAGCGCGTCGCTCCAGATGATGCCTTTTTCGTCGTTGTTCTGTTCGATGGCCGCAGCCACCACGCGAGAAACGCCGATGCCGTAGCAGCCCATTTCCAGGGTGATCGGCTTGCCGTTTTCGCCCAGCACTTCGCACTTCATCGCTTTGCTGTACTTGTTGCCCAGCTGGAAAATGTGCCCGACTTCGATGCCGCGCTTGATTTCCAGGGTGCCCTGGCCGTCCGGGCTCGGATCACCGGCAACCACGTTGCGCAGATCGGCCACGGTTGGAACCGGCAGGTCACGTTCCCAGTTCACGCCGAAATAGTGTTTGTCGTCGATGTTGGCGCCGATGCCGAAGTCGCTCATCAGTTCGACCGAGCGGTCGATGATGATTGGCAAGGGCAGGTTCAGCGGGCCCAGGGAGCCAGCGCCGGCGCCAATGGCGTCGCGCAGTTCGGCATCGCTGGCCATGACCAGCGGGTTGGCTACGCCCGGTTGTTGCGCGGCCTTGATTTCATTGAGTTCGTGGTCGCCACGGATCACCAGGGCGATCAGCTTGCCTTCTTCTTCGGCGTGCACGATCAGGGTCTTGATGGTCTTTTCAATCGGCAGATTGAATTTTTCCACCAGGGCCGCGATGGTCTTGGTTTCTGGCGTGTCTACCAGGCGCAGCTCTTCAGAAGGCGCGGGGCGGGAAGTTTCCCGTGGCACGGCTTCGGCTTTTTCGATATTTGCCGCGTAGTCGGAACCGTTGCTGAAAGCGATATCGTCTTCGCCGGACTCGGCCAGTACGTGGAACTCATGGGAGCCGGCGCCGCCGATGGAGCCGTTGTCGGCTTCGACCGCACGGAACTTCAAGCCCAGCCGCGTGAACACGTTGCAGTAAGCCTGGTGCATGCGCTCGTAAGTGATCTGCAGCGAAGGCTGGTCGGCGTGAAACGAATAGGCGTCCTTCATGATGAATTCGCGGCCGCGCATCAAACCGAAGCGTGGGCGGATTTCGTCACGGAATTTGGTCTGGATCTGGTACAGGTTGAGTGGCAACTGTTTGTAGCTGCTCAACTCGTTGCGCATCAGGTCGGTGATCACTTCTTCATGGGTCGGACCGGCGCAGAAATCGCGGCCATGACGATCCTTGAAGCGCAGCAATTCAGGGCCGTACTCTTCCCAGCGTCCGGATTCCTGCCACAGCTCAGCCGGCTGGGTGCTCGGCATCAACACTTCCAGAGAGCCGGCGGCGTTCATTTCTTCACGAACGATCGCTTCGACCTTGCGCATCACCTTCAAGCCCATGGGCAACCAGGTGTACAGGCCAGAGGCCAGTTTGCGGATCATGCCGGCACGCAGCATCAACTGGTGGCTGATCACGACCGCATCGGAAGGCGTTTCTTTCTGTGTGGCGAGCAAATATTGACTGGTGCGCATGGTAGGCCGTTGTCGGTTGCTTGGACTTTGAGTGACCTGGGATTGTACGGGCGGCAGCGGCTGGAGTACAGGCTGCAGGAGCGAGCTTGCGCGCGAAGGACCTCAAGGTGGGCCGGGGGTTGGGTACATATCCGTTTTTTTGGTACGGCCACTATTGGTTTCGCTCTTACAGCGAGTCACTTTGGAAAAGCCCCAAAGTAACCAAAGGGCTCTTGCCCCACCACTCGGTGCCTCGCCTAGGCTCGGCATGCCCGTCGTCCGACATTGATTCGGGGGGCCGCCGCGACGGGCCATCCATGGCCCAACGCGGCTATCCCGGCATCCATGCCGGGATGCCCCCCGAATCAATATCGGACTACGGCCAGCGTGGTTTAACGGGGCGCCTAAGATCAAAATCAAAAACAGAGCGAGGCGGCCTAGTAGCCGACCTGATCTCTTGCGAGCGTGCCTCTTCTCTGTAGGAGCGAGCTTGCTCGCGAAGATCGTTAACGATGACGCGGAAAATCTGACACCCCGAGGCGATCTCAAGTTTTTCGCGAGCAAGCTCGCTCCTACAGAAAGCGGCTCTGTTTTTGATCTTGATCTTAGGCGCCCCGTTAACCACGCTGGCCGAACGCAGGCATTGCGCAGTGGGTATCCCGGCATGGATGCCGGGATAGCCGCGTTGGGCCATGGATGGCCCGTCGCGGCGGCCCACGGAGCAATGCCGGAGAGAGGGCACACCGAGCCAGAGCGAGGTGCCGAGTGGTGGGGCAAGAGCGTTTTGCTTACTTTTGCGCTGTTCAAAAGTGAGTCGCTGTAAGAGCGAAACCATAAGAAGCCGTTACCGCAGCAACGGATATGTACCCAACCCAACCCAACCAAGACATACCTATGCCCCCCACAGGATCGCTTTCAGTCCGAGGTGGGCGGATTCAGCCGCAGCCGCCGGCTTTCCTGATACCAATGCAGGGCAATCAGCAACAAGGTCGGCACCCCCAGCAACGCCGTGATCAGGAAAAAATCGTGATAGCCGAACTTCTCCACTATCACACCTGAGTAACCCCCGATCAGACGCGGCAACAGCAGCATGATCGAACTGAGCAAGGCGTATTGGGTGGCGGAGAACTTCAGGTTGGTCAGGCTCGACAGGTAGGCGACAAAGGCCGAAGTCGCCAGGCCGGAGCTGAAGTTGTCCAGGGAAATGGTGAAGATCAGCATCTGCAAGTCCGCGCCCATGCCGGCGAGCATCAGGAACAGCAGGTTGGTGCCGGCCGAGGTGATGCCGCCGATAAAGAGGATGGGCAGGATGCCGAAACGCACGATCAACAGACCGCCCATGCCAGCGCCGACCAGCGTCATGATCAGGCCGAAAATCTTGCTCACGCTGGCGATCTGGTCCTTGGTAAAACCCTGGTCGATGTAGAACACATTGGCCATCACGCCCATCACCGTGTCCGACATGCGATAGGTTGCAATCAGCCCCAGCAGCAACAGCGCTTGCCAGCGGTAGCGCAGAATAAAATCATTGACCGGTGTCAGCACCGGAGCAAGGCCGCGGCGGCCCATGGTCGAGAGGCACAGCGCGGTCAGCGTGATATAGAGGATGGCCCGCAGGAAGGCGCGATCCTCCAGCAGCAGGTCGAGCAGGCTGACACCCTCGAACAGCACGCTGGCGAAGTCGGTGTTGTACAGCTGGGTGAACATCGCGGGCACCGATACCAGCAAGATGATCAGCACGAACACTGACATCAGTTGGTGCGCGAAGCTGTAGCGCCCCGCCTGCAGCTGGGTGCGCAGTGGCACATCGGGCTCACGCATGAACAAGCTGGTCAGCAGGGCCGGGATCATCAAGACACCGAACAGCACGTAGGTGCCGGTCCATGCCGAGTGTTTATAGTTGAAGCCGGTGGAGCCGAAGCCTTCGGCGAAGAACAGTGCGCCGGCGGTGGCCAGCAGGGCGGCGATGCGGTAGCCGGACATATAGCTGGCCGCGAGGGCCGCCTGGCGGCTGTCGTCGGCGATTTCCAGGCGATAGGCGTCGACCGCGATGTCCTGGGTGGCGGAGGCGAAGGCGACGACGACGGCAATGGCAATCAGCCAGGACAAATGTTTTTGCGGGTCGCAAAAGCCCATGCCGATCAATCCGAGAATCACCAGCACCTGGGACAATACCAGCCAGGAACGGCGACGCCCGAGCTTGCCGAGCAGCGGTAGGCGCCATTGGTCAAGCAGCGGCGACCAGACCCACTTGAACGCATACGCCAGGCCGATCAGGCTGGCATAGCCGATGGTTTCGCGGGCCACACCGGCTTCGCGCAACCACACCGACAGTGTCGAGAACACCAACATGTAAGGCAGACCGGCAGCAAAGCCGAGCAGTAACAGCACTAATGTCGAGGGGCTGGCATAGGCAGCGAGCGCGGCGCGCCAGGTTTTACGGGGCATGGGCTGGAGTCTGCCTCAGATTACGGAAACAAAGCGCGCACTCTAACCGCTGTGCTCCACCGGGCGCCAGCCATGACGCTGAATATCAACGCGATTGTTCAGGATACGCACACCTTCGCTGCGTAAACGTGCACGTTGCTCATCGCCCGCCGGACTGCCCACTGGCAGACTTATCCGACCGCCGGCAGCCACCACTCGGTGCCAGGGCAGTTTCGAGCCGTCGGGAAGCTGGCTGAGGGTGCGCCCGACCCAGCGGGCGGCCCGGCCAAGCCCCGCCAGGTGGGCCAGTTCGCCATAACTCACCACGCACCCTTCTGGCACTTGGGCCAGGGTCAGGTACAGCGCGGTCCGGCGCATCTCGGCGGGCGTTTGCGGGGTTTCGGCGGGTTCGTTCACTGTAGGCGGATCCAGTTGAAAGGCGTCGTCTCATTGTAAGAAACGTCTGTAAAAGTGGTGCTGAGAATTGAACTCAATACAAATCCTTGAGTCAGTCCTTGCTAAGACGGCAACTACCCCGATAATGCCCCTTTTTCCGCCAAACTTGAGCCCCTCATTCGCTTATGTTGTCCAGAACCCTGCTTTGCGTCGCTGTATTCGCTGCTTCTACACCCTTGTTGGCCGATACCGTCTGGTTGAAAAACGGCGATCGCCTGACCGGCAAGATCAAGGTTTTCGACGGCGGCAAACTGCTGATCCAGACCGAATACGCCGGCGCGATCCCGGTGGACTGGAAACAGGTAAAAACCCTTGAAAGCGACCAGGAGTTGCTGGTCAAGCAAGACGCCTACATCGGTGAGAAAGCCAAGTCTCTGCAGGCGGCCGAGGATGGCAAGGTGATCCTGGCCAACGGTGAGGCCCCAAAAACCGTGGAGTTGGCGAGCATCCAGCAGATCATCAAGCCCAAACCGGTGATCGAAGACCTGGTGTGGAAGGGCAATGTCGATGTGGCGCTGGACTACAAACGCGCGGAAAAAGACACCGACGACTACGACGTGGACTTCAAGACGTCGGCGCGTCACGGCAAATGGCGGCACACCGCTGAAGGCGAATACAACCGCGAGTTCCAGAATGACGTGGTCACCACCGACAACTGGAGCGCCGAGTACGCCCTGGACCGCTTCATTACCGATCATTGGTTCTGGCAGGGACGCTTGACCTACAAACGCGACAAGGTCGAGGAACTGAGTCGCCAGCGCACCGTGGGTACCGGTCCGGGTTATCAATTCTGGGATGACGAATTGGGTGCCTTCTCCCTCGGCTCGCTGCTCAACCGCACCGACTATGAATACCAGGACGGTGGCAAGGATAACTTCTATTCCCTGGCGATGAAGTGGGATTACAACCGCTACCTGATCGGCAAGACGGTCGAGTTCTTCACCAATGGCGAATTGGGTAAACCCTTGGCCGGCCCTGCCGATTACTCCCTCGATGCCGAAATCGGCTTGCGCTATAAAGTCACCGAATGGGCCTCGCTCAACCTCAAGGCCGAGCGCGACATTGTCAGTGGCGGCTCGCAGAGCGATTTGAGCAAGACCCGCTACACCGCGGGCTTTGGTGTGGCCTGGTAATCAACAGGCGCGGGCGGGCTTACAAGCGTAACCCGCCATCCAATTCCACAATCCGCCCGGTGTAATAGTCGTTCTCGAAGCTATACGCCACCGAATGGACAATCCCTTCCGGCCGCGTCGAGCTTTTCCTGATTGAGCTCGACCAGCGCCAGGTGTGCACCTTTGCCGGCAAAATACTCGGCCATGGAACGCCCCAAACCCTGGCAACCGTCGGTGATAATGATTACTTTGTCGTTGAGATGCATTCGCATGTCCTGTGAGCAGGGTTAAGCGGTTGCCCCAGTCCGTTTTTGGACGGAATCTATCGAAGGAGTCATAAGTTGAGCGCGCACGTTGCCAAGAACGCCCGAGAACTATTGCTCAAGGAGTACCGTGGAGCGCTCTCCACGCTGTCCAAGGCCATGCCCGGCTTTCCCTTTGGCTCGGTAGTGCCGTACTGCCTGGACGAAGAAGGACGGCCATTGATCCTGATCAGCCGGATTGCCCAGCACACCCACAACTTGCAAAAAGACCCCAAGTGCTCATTGCTGATCGGTGAGCGCGAAGCCGAGGATGTGCAGGCCGTGGGGCGCCTGACCTACCTCGCCGAAGCCGAGATGCTTGAGGGTGAGGCTGCCATTGCCGGGGCTGCAGAGCGCTACTACCGCTATTTCCCGGAATCGGCGAATTACCACAAGGCCCACGATTTCGATTTCTGGGTCCTCAAGCCAGTCCGTCACCGCTATATCGGCGGCTTCGGCGCGATCCACTGGCTCGATCAATTGACCCTGGCCAATCCGTTCGCCGGTAAAGCCGAGTCGAGCATGATCGAACACATGAATGGCGATCACGCCAAGGCCATCGCCCACTATGTCGCGTTGGCCGGTTTACCGACGTTCGAGCCCGCCCGGCTGGTCGGTATCGACAGCGAAGGCATGCACCTGCGCATTAGCCAAGGCCTGCACTGGCTGCCTTTTGCCGACACTTGCAATACGCCGACACAAGTGCGAGAAGCCCTGGTTTTCCTGGCTCACGCTGAGGCATGGCCGAAAAAAGCCACGGTTTAAGCTTGAATTAATGCAAGGGCGACGTCATCTAAGGTCTAGTAGCAAGGCATTCTTGCGTTGAGGAACCATTTGATGCGCCCTTTTTTATTGCTCTTTCTGCTGTTCCCGGTGTTGGAGCTGTTCGTATTCGTCAAGGTCAGCGGGGCTATCGGTTTTTTCCCGGCGCTGCTGCTGGTTATTCTGGGCTCGATGCTCGGCGTGTTCGTATTGCGTATCGCCGGCCTGGCCACCGCACTGCGTGCCCGTGAAAGCTTGAACCGTGGCGAGTTGCCCGCCCAGACCATGCTCGAAGGCCTGATGATGGCCTTGGGTGGCGGTCTGTTGATCCTGCCGGGTTTCGTCAGCGATGGGCTCGGCCTGATTCTGCTGTTGCCTGTTACCCGCCGCTTTCTGGCCGGCAAGATGCGTCAGCGGGCCGAAGAAGCGGCAATCCGCCAGCGGGCGTTTGCCGATGATTTGCAACCCCGCGGCGGCCCCGCGCCTCGTCAACCGATTGAACGCGAGGGTGACGTGATCGAAGGTGAGTTCGAACACCGCGACTCCAAATAATCGCTCAACAGACACGGCGCCTCCCACAGGCGCCGTGTTGTTTTTGCGTGGGGCGCCAGACACAAAATTTTTCATCCTGGGCCCTTGTAATAAGCTTATTCGCCCTTATGTAACGGTCACCGCAAGGTTTCTGGTGGCGACACCAGACAGACTTCCGCGTTTTGCTTGGCGAACCGCGACCGGCACTGCCGGAACTTAACCTGCCGGAATTGATACCGGCCGATGAACAACACAATTAGGAGAGATCGACAATGAAGCTTCGTCCTCTACATGACCGCGTCGTCATCCGTCGCAGCGAAGAAGAAAAGAAAACCGCCGGCGGTATCGTTCTGCCAGGTTCGGCTGCTGAAAAAGCCAACCACGGCGAAGTGATCGCTGTCGGTACCGGCAAAGTGCTGGACAACGGCGAAGTACGGGCGCTGGCCGTGAAAGTGGGTGACAAGGTTGTATTTGGCCCTTACTCCGGCAGCAACACCGTGAAAGTCGACGGCGAAGACCTGCTGGTAATGAGCGAGAACGAAATTCTCGCTGTTCTGGAAGGCTGATTCCCCGCTCATTTTCCCGTTACTACAAAGTATTTAAGGAATATCGATCATGGCTGCTAAAGAAGTTAAATTCGGCGATTCCGCCCGCAAGAAAATGCTCACTGGTGTCAACATCCTGGCTGACGCAGTAAAAGCGACCCTGGGCCCGAAAGGCCGTAACGTAGTGATCGAGAAGAGCTTCGGCGCTCCGACCATCACCAAGGACGGCGTTTCCGTCGCCAAAGAAATCGAACTCGACGATCGTTTCGAGAACATGGGCGCGCAGCTGGTCAAAGACGTTGCCTCCCGTGCCAACGATGACGCAGGCGATGGCACCACCACCGCGACCGTCCTGGCTCAGTCGATCGTCAACGAAGGCCTGAAAGCCGTCGCTGCCGGCATGAACCCGATGGACATCAAGCGCGGTATCGACAAGGCGACCATCGCCATTGTCAAAGAGCTGAAGAACCTGTCCAAGCCATGCGCCGACACCAAGGCCATCGCTCAGGTCGGCACCATCTCGGCCAACTCCGACAGCTCCATCGGCGACATCATTGCCGAAGCCATGGAAAAGGTCGGTAAAGAAGGCGTGATCACCGTTGAAGAAGGCTCGGGCCTGGAAAACGAACTGTCGGTTGTAGAAGGTATGCAGTTCGACCGTGGCTACCTGTCCCCGTACTTCGTCAACAAGCCGGAAACCATGGTTGCCGAGCTCGACAGCCCGCTGATCCTGCTGGTCGACAAAAAGATCTCGAACATCCGCGAAATGCTGCCAGTACTGGAAGCCGTGGCCAAGGCTGGTCGCCCACTGCTGATCGTGTCCGAAGACGTTGAAGGCGAAGCCCTGGCGACTCTGGTCGTGAACAACATGCGCGGCATCGTCAAGGTCGCAGCCGTCAAGGCTCCGGGCTTCGGCGACCGTCGCAAGGCCATGCTGCAGGACATCGCTGTCCTGACCGGCGGTACCGTTATCTCCGAAGAGATCGGCCTGAGCCTGGAAAGCGCGACCCTGGAAAACCTGGGTAGCGCCAAGCGCGTGACCATCTCCAAGGAAAACACCATCATCGTTGACGGTGCTGGCGTACAAGGCGACATCGAAGGCCGTATCGCGCAGATCCGTGCCCAGGTTGCCGAAACGTCCTCGGACTACGACCGTGAAAAACTGCAAGAGCGTCTGGCCAAGCTGTCTGGCGGCGTAGCGGTGATCAAGGTCGGCGCTGGTTCCGAAGTTGAAATGAAAGAGAAGAAAGCCCGCGTTGAAGACGCCCTGCACGCAACCCGCGCAGCCGTCGAAGAAGGCGTGGTACCTGGCGGTGGCGTGGCGCTGATTCGTGCCCTGGAAGCCATTGTCGACCTGAAAGGCGAAAACGCTGACCAGGACGTGGGTATCGCGGTTCTGCGTCGTGCCGTTGAAGCTCCACTGCGTCAAATCTCCGCCAACAGCGGCGACGAGCCAAGCGTTGTGGTCAACGAAGTCAAGAACGGCAAAGGTAACTACGGTTACAACGCTGCGACTGGCGTGTACGGCGACATGATCGAAATGGGCATCCTGGACCCTACCAAGGTGACTCGTTCGGCTCTGCAAGCGGCATCGTCCATCGGCGGTCTGATCCTGACCACCGAGGCTGCCATTGCCGAAGCACCGAAGAAAGAAGGCTCAGCTGGCGGCGGTATGCCAGACATGGGCGGCATGGGTGGCATGGGCGGCATGATGTAAGCCAGCCTTACCCCCGTACTGAAAAAGCCCCGCCTGAGTGATCAGGCGGGGCTTTTTTATGTCCTGCATGCGTAATTCGGTGGTCGTTGTTATCGACACAGCGCTACACAAGCCTGACACCCGCAACGTGCAGGTTGCGTTAACTGATAGTGAAAAACTTGTGAGTCACGGCAATCGGTTGAAAAAGTGCATAGAGTCTTGCGTCAGCCCTAGCCGCCAACCGGACTTGGCCTTAAGCTGCGCGAGCCAACACGGCCGTTACCGCGTACGGAGACAATGCCCATGCGAATTCTACTGGTTGAAGACAACCGCGATATTCTGGCCAACCTGGCCGATTACCTGGGGATGAAGGGGTATACCGTCGATTGTGCGCAGGACGGTTTGTCGGGGCTGCACCTGGCGGCCACCGAACATTACGACTTGATCGTTCTCGACATCATGCTGCCGGGCATCGATGGCTACACCCTGTGCAAACGCCTGCGCGAAGATGCACGGCGCGATACGCCGGTCATCATGCTGACGGCGCGTGATCAATTGGATGACCGCCTGCAAGGCTTCAAATCCGGCGCCGACGACTATCTGCTCAAGCCGTTCGCGCTGTCGGAACTGGCCGCACGCATCGAGGCGGTGCTGCGCCGTGCCCAGGGCGGCGGTCGTCGTGAATTGCAAGTCGGTGACCTGATTTACGACCTCGACACCTTGGAAGTGACCCGCGAAGGGCGCCTGCTCAAACTCAACCCGGTGGGCCTGAAGTTGCTGGCGGTGCTGATGCAGAAAAGTCCGCATGTGCTGCGCCGCGAGATTCTCGAGGAAGCGTTGTGGGGGGATGACTGTCCGGACAGCGACAGTCTGCGCAGCCACGTTCACCAATTGCGCCAGGTGATCGACAAGCCCTTTGCCAAGCCGCTGTTGCAGACGGTGCATGGCGTGGGATACCGCTTGGCCGAGGGTCGAGATGGAGTTTAAGCAAAGCCTTGCCCAGCGGATCATCATCGCCTTCGCGCTGATGAGCGCGCTGGTGGCGGGGGCGTTTGCCATGGGCATCGTCGCCACTGTGCATCTGGTGGAAGAGAAACTTATCTCGGCCGGCCTGGGCGGCGACCTGCAACGTTTGCTGTTGATGGACAGCGTCGAGGATTGGCGCCACCGGCCCGAGCCCGACCAGTTGTTCTACTTCAGTGGCGGACACGGGGATTTTGAGCTGCCCAAGGATTTGCGGCACTTGGATTCGGGCTTTCACGAAGTCTTTCGCGAGCAGCTTTCATACCACGCGATGGTCGAGATCGTGGACGGTCGGCGGTATGTCCTGCTGCAAGACCAGAGCGATTTCGAAGAGCGTGAGCGGGTATTGTTCGCGGTGGTGCTGGTGGGTTTTGTCCTTAGTCTGGCGCTGGCGGTGTTCCTCGGCTGGGTCCTGGCCCGCAAGGTGATGGCGCCGGTGGTACGCCTGGCCCGCCAGGTTCGTCATCGCGATCAATTGCTCGGCCTGGCCCCACCGTTGGCTCCGGACTACGCGGCCGACGAGGTCGGCGAGTTGGCGGTGGCGTTCGACGCGACCTTGGGCCGTCTGCGCCAGGCCCTCAACCGCGAACGGTTGTTTACCAGTGATGTAAGCCATGAACTGCGCACGCCTTTGATGGTGCTGGCCAGCTCCTGCGAATTGCTGCTGGAAAATCCGGCCATCGATGCGCGTGGGCGCAATCAGGTCGAGCGTATCGCCCGGGCCTGCGAAGAAATGCGCGAACTGGTGCAGACGTTCCTGATGCTGGCTCGCGCGCAACACGACGACACCACGATGTCGCCGCAAGTCGACCTGGCACAAGTGGCTGAGGACTTGCTGGGGATCTGGCGTGATCCGATCGAGCGCAAGGGTATCGAACTGTTCTACCAGCCGGGCAATCCATTGGATACCCGCTACAACGCCACCTTTTTGCATGCGGTAATGGGCAATCTGCTGCGCAACGCTCTGCATTACACCGAGCAAGGATTTATCCGCCTGACGCTGGAACCCAGCGGTTTTGTGGTGGAAGACACTGGCGTGGGGATTCCTGAAGACAAGCGCGAAGCCATGTTCGAACCTTTCGTGCGTGGTAACGAAAAGCGTGGCGACGGCCTGGGCCTGGGGTTGTCGCTGGTGCAACGAATCTGCGAGAACCAGGGTTGGGTGGTCAGTCTTACCCCGATGGAGCCCCATGGCTGCCGGTTCCATGTGGAGTTGAGCCAGGGCAAGTCCTGAGGTTGTCTGTGTCGTCGGGCTCGGCTGCGGATCTCAGCACGTTCGACGAAGATGGCCCCATGCTATGCCTGTTACCTGTAAAGTTTTGTAATGTTTAATCTTTGGACGGGATGTTTTTTTCACAATTGGTTGACCTGAGGATGACACGCAGCTGTTTACGGTTGTAGGCATCAGTAACAGGAGACCGTTGATGGCTACCCCGATCAAGCTCGAATTTTCCGAAAAATACGACGACCAGCATGCGCAGAATTATTTGCTCAAGCATCAGGACAATCTGGCGCGTCGGTTGTCCCACAAACGTGATGAACAATTAGCCCGAGGTGCGCTGGCCATGGCTGGCGAGCCCGGTCTGGTGCTGGATCTACCGTGTGGTGCGGGACGTTTCTGGCCGTTGCTGGCAGAGAAACCCAACCGCGTGATTATCGGGGCCGACAATTCCGAGTCGATGCTCAAGGTTGCCACGGTGGCCCAGCCGGCCGAAGTGGTGAAACGGGTACGACCCTTGCAGACGTCGGCCTTTGATATCGATTTGCCAGACAATGCTGTCGACAGCATCTTCTGCATGCGCCTTATGCACCATATCGGTGATCCTGCGCACAGGCTGGCGATATTGCGTGAGTTTCAGCGGGTTACGCGCGATAGCGTGATCATTTCGTTGTGGGTGGATGGCAATTTCAAGGCCTGGAAACGCAAGCGTTCCGAAGTAAGGCGGCGCACCAAGGGCGAGCAGGAAGGTTACCAAAATCGGTTTGTGTTACCGGCTGCTACTGTCGAGGCAGAATTTGAGCAGGCCGGTTTCCGTGTTCAGGAATACCTGGATTTCATACCGCTGTACGCCATGTGGCGAGTGTATGTATTGCGTAAGAGGTAAGAGGATGGCAGTTGAGTGCGTGGTAGGTAGTGAAGTAGCTCCCGAGGAGCGATTTGATTATTTCTGGCGTCAGAAGGGCGAGTGGGTCGAGGAACCCAATCGGCGCCGAGGCGGTGAAAGTGGCGTGCAGCGCGTGATCGGCAGCAATGGATGTTTGCTCTACTGCAAGCGCCAGACCGGCCACATCTACCGCAGTTGGCTGCATCCCTTGGGACGTCCTACCGTACTGCGTGAGCGTGATGCGCTGATGGGCCTGCGCCAGCTGAATGTGCGTGTGCCGGAGCTGGTGTTCTGCGAAGCCCGCCGCGACCCTGAGCATCAGTGGAAAGCCTTGCTGGTGACCGCGTCGCTGGACGGTTTCGATGAAATCGAAAACTGGTACGCCGCGGGTGGCCGTGAGCAATATGGCGAACAGGTGCATGAGCGTCTGCTTCAAGAGTTGGCGCAAACCCTGGCGCGTATGCACAAAGGTCGCTGGCAGCATGGTTGCCTCTACATCAAGCACGTTTTCGTCAGGGTCAGCGGCGTGGGTGATGCGGCCACTGTCGAAGTGGCCTTGCTGGACTTCGAGAAATGCCGCCAACGTCTGACCGCTCGTCAGGCCGCTTCCCATGACATGCTGCAATTGCGGCGCCATTCGTCGTGGAATGCTTCCGATTGGCAAAAACTCAGCTACTTTTACGAGGCGGCGTTTGGCAGCGCTATCAAAGGTTTAACCTAATGAAGCTAGAAATAGCGCGAGGTTTGTTTCTGTTGGCGGCCTTGGGCGTTGCGTCCTTGGCTGTGGCTGCCTGGGAGCAGCCACGTACAGAAGTCCTGAGTGCGGTGGAGGGTGGCGGGCAATGTCCGTTGCCACGGATCGCGAAGGTGACAGGTGTGACCCAGCCTGATCATCAACTGTTGCTGTTTATGTTTGGAATGTCCCAAGGGATGAGGCCAGCGAGTTGAATGGTTTTATGATCGATTAAAAGGCCTCGTGTTGTTGCGAGGCCTTTTTTTTGGGTTTTTGAGGGGGTATCTGTTGTTGCGGTTACGGCTGCCAATGCCCTCTACAGAAGGCATTGGTATCTCCATATGTTTATGGGCTGGTTGGTTGGGGTACATATCCGTTGCTGCGGTCATGGCGGCTATTGGTTTCGCTTTTACAGCGAGTCACTTTGGGCTGGGCCGACATTCCGGCTTTTCCAAAGTGACCCGCCGTAAGGGCGGAACCCATAGAGGCCGTTACCAAAAAACGGATATACCCCCCATCACCCCCCATCACCCCCGATCCCCCCGCGCCAACAACGTATAAACACAAGGCAGTACAAACAAGGTAAACAGCGTCCCAATCGACATCCCGGTGGCAATCACCATCCCGATGTCATACCGGCTTACCGCGCCGGCGCCCGTGGCGAAGATCAACGGCACCATGCCAAACACCATCGCCGCCGTAGTCATCAATACCGGGCGCAGACGAATCGCCGCTGCCTCTTCCACCGCTTCTCGCGGCGTCAAGCCCTTGTCCTTGCGCAATTGGTTGGCAAACTCGACGATCAGAATCCCGTGCTTGCTGATCAATCCGATCAACGTCACCAGCCCCACCTGGGTATAGATGTTCAAGCTCGACCAACCTAGGAACAGCGGAATCAATGCCCCGCAGATCGACAGCGGCACCGTCACCAGAATCACCAGGGGATCACGGAAACTCTCGAATTGCGCCGCCAGCACCAGGAAAATGATCGCCAGCGCCAGCCCGAAGGTGACCCACAGTGCACTGCCTTCCTGGATAAACTGGCGTGACGCGCCGCTGTAGTCGAACGCATAGCCGGCAGGGGTTTCTTCAATCGCGATTTGGCGCACGGTATCGATGGCTTCGCCCATGCTGACAATCGGGAAACCGGAAATCAGCGCCGAGTTGAGTTGCTGGAACTGGTTCAGTTGTCGAGGGCGGGCGCGGTCGGTGATGCTGATCAAGGTCGACAGCGGCAACAGTTCGCCCTGGGTGTTTTTCACGTAGTAATTGTTCAGCCACTCGGGGTTGTCGCGGTAGGCGCGTTCTACCTGGGCGATCACCTTGTAGCTGCGGCCATCGATGGTGAAGCGGTTGATCTCGGCTTCCGCCAGCAGGGTCGCCAGCGTACCGCCCAGATCCTGCATCGACACACCCATCTGCGCGGCCTTGGCGCGGTCGATGTCGACCACCACTTCCGGCTTGTCGAAGGCCAGGTCGATATCGACAAAGGCAAACTTGCCTGACTCCATGGCGCGCTTTTTCACCCGGTCGGCCACTTGCAGCAGAGACTCGTAGTCGTTGGGCGTGTTGATCACGAAACCAAAGGGCAGGCCTTCACCGGTGCCGGGCAGGGAGGGCAGGTTGAAGCCGAACACTTGCAGGCCCGGGATCTGCTCCAGGCGTTTCTGGACCTCGGGCAGGATCTCCATCTGGGTCCGGCTTCGCTCGTTCCAGGGTTTGAGCAGGAACCCGCCGATGCCGGACTGCACGCCGTTGAAACCGTTGATCTGGAACGAAGAGTAGTACTCCGGGAAGTCCTTGAAGATCGTGATGAACTCGTCGGTGTAACTGTTCAGGTACTCCAGGTTGGTGGGCTGCGGTGCGCTGGCCATCATGAAGATGATGCCCTGGTCCTCGTCCGGCGCCAGTTGTGACTGGGTGAACTTGAGGAACACTGGAATCAGGCAAAGTACGATCAGCGCAAACACGATCACCACCGGTCGGGTGTTCAGGGTGCCGTGCAACATTGTCTGGTAGCGGCGCTTGAGGCCTTCGAAGATCCGGTCCAGGCGATGGGCCAGGCCCGTGGGGTTTTCATCGTGGCGCAGCAGCAGCGCGCACATCATCGGGGACAGGGTCAGCGCAACGATGCCGGAAATCACCACCGCGCCGGCCAGGGTCAGGGCGAACTCCTTGAACAGCGCGCCCATCAGTCCTTCAAGGAAACCGATGGGCGCGTAGACCGCCGCCAGGGTAATGGTCATCGACACCACCGGCATCGCGATCTCCCGGGCGCCTTCCAGGGCGGCATCCAGAGGTGTCTTGCCTTCCTCGATATGTCGGTGGATGTTCTCCACCACCACAATCGCATCGTCCACCACCAGGCCGATGGCCAGGACCATTGCCAACAAGGTCAGCAGGTTGATGGAATAGCCCATCAGTTGCATGAAAAACAGCACGCCGATCATCGACAGCGGGATGGTGATCACCGGGATCACCACCGAACGCAGCGCCCCCAGGAACAGGAACACCACGACGATCACGATCAGTACCGCTTCAAACAGGGTCTTCACGACCTCGTTGATCGAGGCCTGGATAAACAGCGTGGCGTCGTAGGCTATTTCCGCCTTGAGGTTGGGCGGCAGCTGCGACTCCAGCTCCGGCATGATCTTACGCACTTCCTTGATCACGTCCAGCGGGTTGGCGCTGGGTGTAGCCTTGATGCCGATATACACCGAGGGCGTGCCGCCAAAGGAACTGATGGCGTTGTAATTTTCCGCGCCCATTTCGACCCGGGCCACATCGCCGAGCAGGACCCGGCTATCGCCATCGGTCTTCACGGTGATGGCGGCGAAGGCCTCGGCGGTCTTGAGGTCGGTGTTGGCGTTAACGCTCGTGACCACGTACTCGCCTTTCACCTCGCCAGCCGCGGAAAGGTAGTTGTACTGGCGCACCGCATCGGTGACGTCGCTGGCGCTCAGGCCGAAACCTGCGAGTTTTACCGGGTCCAGCCACAGGCGCATGGCGAATACCTGATTGCCGAGGATTTCGGCTTCGGCCATGCCGGGCAACGTCGCCAGTTTGGGTTGGATGACCCGTGACAGATAGTCGGTGATCTGTGGGTTGCTCAATTCCTGGCTGGAAAAGCTGATGTACATCAGCGCCGAGGCGTCCGCGGCTTCTTTGCTCAGTACCGGGTCTTCGGCGTCTTGTGGTAGCTTGTTCTTGACCTCATTGGCCTTGGCCAGCAGTTCGGTGAACAGGCGGTCGCTGTTGGAGCCGATGCGTGCATAGATTGAAATCACCGAAAAATTCTGCCGACTGACCGAGGTCATGTAGTCGATACCTTCGGCGCTGGCCAGACTTTGCTGCAACGGCTGTGTGATGTAGCCCTGGATGGTTTCGGCATTGGCCCCGGGGTAAGCGGTAGTGACCGTGATCAGGGCGTTTTCCATGGAGGGGTATTGGCGCAGCGGCAGTTTGCTGTAGGCCTGGAAACCCAGCAGCACAATCAGCAGGCTGACCACCATGGCCAATACCGGGCGGCGGATGAACGTGTCGGTGAACGCCATGGCTCAGTTCCTTGAACCGTCGGTGCGCGGAGCCTGGCCAGGAGCGGCCGGCAGGTTTTTGTCCGGGGTAATGGCGATATGGGCGCCGGTGTCCAGCTTGATCTGGCCGGCGCTGACCACTTGCTCGCCGCTGCTCAGGCCCTTGGTCACCAGCACCAGCCCGCCGCGACGTTCACCGGTCTCGATAAAGCGTCGCTCGGCAATCAAGATCGGCTGGCCGTCGGGGTCTTTTTCGAGACTGCCGTCTTGCGTCTTTTTCTGCGTGACGACGTAGGCCGAGTTACCGTAGAGGGTGTAGGTAATTGCGCTTTCCGGTATGACGACCTGGGGTGCCGGGTCGGGCAACAGGACTTGCAGGCTGGCGAACATGCCCGGCAACAGTTGGCTATCGGGGTTGGCCAGGGTGGCACGTACCAGCACGTTACGGGTGCTGTCTTCGACCTTGGGGTTGATGGCGCTGATAGTGCCGGGGAAGGTCTGCTTGGGATAGGCCGAGACTTCCACCTGCACCGTTTGCCCAACGGCGACTTTGGGCAGCACCTGTTCTGGCACATAGAAGTCGACGTAGAGGCTACTGAGGTCCTGCAACGTGGCGATCACCGTGCCACTGGCGAGGTAATCGCCAACGTCCACCTGGCGGATGCCGATGGTGCCGCTGAAGGGGGCAACCATGTGTTTCTTGGCCAGGGATGCCTTGAGCTGATTGACCGTGGCCTTGTTCTTTTGCAACTGCGCCGAAAGGCGGTCGAACTCGCCTTTGGAGATGGCCTGGCTGCCCACCAGTTGGCTGCCGCGACCATAATCGAGTTGGGCCAACCCCAGGTCGGCCTGGGCGGTTTGCAGCAGGGCACTTTCCACCGCGCTGTCGAGTTGCACCAGCGGTTGTCCGGCCTTGACCTTCTGTCCTGACTCGAACTGCAGCTCTTTGACGGTGCCGGCGATCTCCAGGCTCAGGCTGACTCCTTGCAGCGCCTTGAGCGTGCCCACCGCTGGCAGGCGCTGTTGCCAGGGCTGTTCGAGCGCCGTGGCGACGGCCACGCTGATCGGCGGTTTGGGGGCTGAAAAGACCTGGATTTGCTGGTAGATGGAAAAGGCTTTGTAGCCCCCCAGCAGCAGGATGATCGACAGCACAACAGCCAACATGATGAGCATGCGACGACGCAGCATATTCCGGTTCCTTGGAAAATCTGGGACAGACGAAGACAAACAAAACGGCACATTACTCCGAGTGCCGGGAGGTTTCCAACTGCCAATCCTGACCGTTGGAAACCCGGACAAGGGCCGGCAAGCCGGCACTTGCCGTCAGATCAGGTGCAAATGGTTGTCCCAGAGCCCTGCGGGCAACTCCAGGGGTTTAGCTACCAATTGTTTCTGCCGGCAATCATAGAAACGGCAGCGGCCCTGGCCCGAGGTCACGACAAATCCATCCGCCACCGCGCCGACACCGGCGCAGTCCGGCAACGGTCCGTCCAGGCGCAGCTCGCCGCTGTCCATGTCCCAGATAAAGAACCGATTGCCCCGTGGCGCGGTCAACGCCACCAGGCGCAGCTCACTGTGCACAGCGACGCTGGCGGTATAGTGCCCCATGGCTCGCAACTGCTCGTCAGCCACTGGAAACGCCACGAAGGGTTGGCCTGGGCGCTTGATTGCCAACAATTCGGAACGCTCCTGTGACGGCCCCATGAACTGCTGCCCGGTGAGGATGGTGCCGTCGCTGGCAATCCCCATGTGCCGCACGCTGTTCATTAGTTGGCTCAGGGTTTCCTTGCTCAACAGCGTACCGTCGCGCTGCATCAATACCAGGCTCGGTTCCATGGCTTCCAGGTTCATCTCGACCCGGCTTTCGGCTTCGGTGCGAATCCCGCCGTTGGCCACGATCAGGGTTTCACCATCAGGCATCCACGACACTTGGTGCGGGCCGATGCCATGGGTCGAGAGCTCACCGCTGTGGACCAGCCGCTCACCCTCGAACTTATATACGCCGAGCAGGCCGCGGCCGGGGTCGGTGGTGTCGTTTTCCGTGGCGTACAGCCAGTCGCCGTTTTTGTGGATCACCGCGTGGCCGTAGAAATGTCGGTTGGCCCGGGAGGTAACGGTTTGCAGCAGCGTACCGTCACGCAGGTCCAGCAGATAGCTTTCGGTGCCGGGGCGACGGGCGACGAACAGCGCGATGGGCAACGTGGGGTGGTTGATGATGTCGTGGCAGCGCTGAGCGACCTGGGTGGCAAACACCTGGGTGCCGTCCAGGCGATAACCAACGGCGTAATGCTTGCCGTCGGCGTCATCCCGTGCCGAAAGCAACAGCGGGCTGTTGCCTTTGTTTTTGAACAGCGTCCAGCCACCCAGGGTGACCGCACTGAGCAGCACGCTACCGATGGCCAAAGCCTGTCGCCTGAGCATCATCAGTCACCGTCGTTGGCATTAAAGCCGAGTTGGATGCCGAGCGCCTTGGCCAGTTCGCCTTCGTGCAGGCGATGGACGACGTTGAGACTGGCGTAGATCTCGTCGAGTTGCTGGCGCCCGGCTTCATCGGCCAGCAGCTCATCGAGGGAACGCTGATTGCTGGTTAACAGCTTCAGCGAGTTGGCGTAGGCCGCATCGATCTTGTCGGCCAGGGGTTTTTGATCCGCCGGCAACAGGCCGCGCAAGCCTTTGTTGTCGACCCCGACCCACACGGTCTGGGCCGCCGCGAGGCTGGCGTGCAGGCTGCGCAGGGAAGACTGGCTGCGCCACGCATCGGCCTGGAATGGCTGCGGGATGCCTTTGGTCTGGCGACCCATGGGCGTGCCGAGTTTTTTCTTCAGGGTGTCGAGGGCGGTGACCTGGACACGCAGCAGTTCAGCGATGGCTTCGTGGGAGTCGGCGTAGCGCTGATTAGGAAACTTGCTCATCTGCGCCAGCATGCCGTCGGTGCTGTTCCAGTTTGCGAGGATTTCTTCTGCCAGCAGCTTCTGGTGTTCGCCGATGGCAATCAGCAAGGGGCAGTAACGGGCTTTCTGAGCCTCATCGGCGATGTCGGGCTTGGCGTCATACAGGATGTACTCGTAAGCCGACAGGCCTTGTACGACCACGCTTGCTTTGGCCAGGGCGGCGGCATCGATCTGCGGCTGGGCGGTGGCCAGTTGCTCGACCTGGCGCCCGACCAGGTTTTTCTTGTCTGGCCAGAACTGCACCTGCCATGGACGGTTGCCCTCGGCCAGCGGACCGATCAGCAGCGGTTGCAACTCGGCCCAGGCTTTTTGCGCATGCAGGAAATCGGCACGCGCGGTCTCCAGTGTTTCCTTGCCCTGGCAGTAGGCCAGGGCGCTGACCGCCAATTGCCGGTCGGCTTCGACCCAGCGGCTGTACGTCGGCAGGATCACTTGCTTGGCGATGGCGGCCGAGGTGACGGCTTGCGGGTCCTGAGGCGAGCAGGCGCCGAGGGCGAGCGCGGCAAGGCTGGTGAACAACAACTTGGGACGGAACATGTCGAGCTCCCTTCAATAATTGGGGCAAAGCTTATAGAGAATTCAGGAACGCGAGCAACGCGGCGCGCTGTTCGGCGTTGAAAGACAGCACCTGTTGCTGCGCCGCCTGGGCTTCACCGCCGTGCCACAGCACGGCTTCGAGCAGGTTACGGGCGCGGCCGTCATGCAGGAACTGAGTGTGGCCACTGACGTTTTGCGTCAAACCGATGCCCCACAGCGGCGGAGTGCGCCAGTCGCGGCCACCGGCCTTGAATTCGGTACGGTTGTCGGCCAGGCCTTCGCCCATATCGTGCAACAGCAAGTCGCTGTAGGGGCGGATCACTTGATTGGCCAGCTCGGGTTCAGCGGCGGTGCTCGAGGTGGTGAAGCTCGGGGTGTGACACGACTGGCAGCCGGCCTGATAGAACAGGCTCTTGCCGGCCAGCACCTGTTGCGCATTCACATCGCGGCGGGCCGGTACGGCGAGGTTGCGGCTGTAAAACAGCACCAGGCGCAGGATGTTCTCACTGACCTCTTGCTCGCCATCCTCGCCATTGCCATTCGGCGCCTGCTTGCAGGCCACTTGCGCGTCGGTGCAGTCATCGAAAGGTCGCAGCGCGGTGGTCAAGCCCATATCGCCGGAAAACGCGTGAACGTTCTGTTGATTGAGGTTCGGTTGCCCGGCTTTCCAACCGAAACGGCCGAGGACGGTTTTCTGTTGGGCATCGTCCCAGACCCAGTTCGGACGTCCGAGTACGCCATTTTTATCCGGCTGCTTGCTGGCGTTTTGCAGGATGTCGGCGTCGGCAATCGCTTCGAGCAAACCGAGGCCAATCATCGGCGGCGCCACACGCGCGGAAAAAACTGTGTCCGGGTGCATGGGCCCGTAGCCCAGTTGGGTGATGTGCAGCGTCGGCTTGCGCAGTTCGACCACGCTACCGTCCTTGAACCTGACGTTTACCGGGGTGTAGTCGACGCGCACCTTGCCTTCGGGGACTACGCCGGGCACGGCCATGTCCTGCAACTGTCCGCCATAGACCGGTTCGGGGACGACGCCAATCTGCTCGATGAGCTTGGCGTAAGGCGGCGCGTCCGGGATCGACAAGCGCACCAGCATCGACACGGCGTTGTTGGCGTCGGGAGCGGGCGGATGACCTCGGCCGTCCTTGATATGGCAGTTCTGGCAGGCATTGGTGTTGAACAGTGGCCCCAGGCCGTCCCTTGCGGTGGTGGTGGCCGGTGCAATCACCCAGGGATTGCGGAAAAAACTGTTGCCCACGCTGAAGTCCAGGCGCCGGGTCGGTGTCAGGTTGGCCGAGGGCAGCGAGAAGGCATTATGGTCAGCCTTG
Source organism: Pseudomonas sp. GQ91 (assembly GCF_059758795.1). Classification (NCBI taxonomy): domain Bacteria; kingdom Pseudomonadati; phylum Pseudomonadota; class Gammaproteobacteria; order Pseudomonadales; family Pseudomonadaceae; genus Pseudomonas; species Pseudomonas sp. GQ91. The sequence continues at coordinate 86,302 of NZ_JCAXED010000011.1, read as the reverse complement.
CGTACCGTCGCGCTGCCTCCCGAGCGCGCCTCACCTGGCTCTGCCTGGGTAAAAACCGCAGGCGGAGCGTCATCGCAGGCACTCAGGCTCGCGGCCATCAAGAGTGCAGACACGCGAAGCAGCAAACGGGGCATCGATAATCCTGGAAAACGAGCGGCGGTGGATGAAATTCGGGGGCAAAGTCTAACAGGGCAGGGCGAATTGAATAAGAGCAATTATCGTTTGCTTGCATCCGTTTCATTCCCGTTAGAATGGCGGCACATTTTTCTGGAGGTGGCCAATGCAGGCTCTCGACGCTTTGCTTAACCGTGTATCCGTACCGCGACTGCTGGAACCGGCACCGACCGTTGAACAGCGCGAAGTGCTGTTTGCCGCCGCCATGCGTGCGCCAGACCACGGTCAACTGCGACCTTGGCGCTTCCTGACCGTGGAAGGCGCGGCCCGCGAACAGATGGGCACACTGCTCGCCGAAGCGGCCCGCCTGCAGGACCCCGAGGCGCCGCAAGCGGTGATCGACAAGGCGCAGAACGGCCCCTTGCGCGCGCCGTTGGTGGTGGTGGTGATTGCCCGTCTGCAGGAGCATTTCAAGGTGCCGAAATCCGAGCAACGACTGGCGGCGGCGTGTGCGGCGCACGCTATTTTGCTGGCGGCGTATGCCCAGGGGATTGGTGCGGTGTGGCGCACGGGGGAACTGTCCTATTCGCCCCACGTCGCTCAAGGCCTGGGCTTGAATGCAGGCGAAGAAGTGATCGGCTTCCTGTACCTGGGCACCCCGCAAAACCCGCCACGCACCGCGCCGAAAGAAGACCTGACAGCCTTTGTCAGCGCCTGGCCTCCTCATTAAAGGCGGGTGTTGATGCGCTACCGGCAAGGCCCCTACGGGATACTTGGGTCAGGTTTGCCCTTGCTCGGGTGAGTTACACCCGAAACTGATCCATCAGTTTCATCTGCTGATTGGCCAACGCATTGAGCTGGCTGCTGATGGCCGCCGATTCCGTGGCCTGGCCGGTCAGGGTTTCGGTCACGCTGCGGATCGCCGAGACGTTGCGGTTGACCTCTTCGGCCACGGCGCTCTGTTGTTCGGCGGCGCTGGCGATTTGCAGGTTCATGTCGCTGATCACGGTCACGGCGTCGCTGATCTTGCCCAGCGCCTGTGCGGCCTGATGAATCTGCCCGGCATTGCTCTGTGCCTGATTCTGGCTCGAGTGCATGGTCGCGACCACCCCACGGGTACCGCTCTGGATGCGTTCGATCACCAGGCGAATTTCCTCGACTGAATCCTGAGTGCGTTTGGCCAGGTTGCGCACCTCGTCCGCGACCACCGCAAACCCGCGCCCGCTTTCCCCGGCACGCGCGGCCTCGATCGCGGCGTTCAACGCCAGCAGGTTGGTCTGCTCGGCGATGCTGCGGATCACTTCCAGCACCGAACCGATTTGCTCGCTATTGACCGCCAAGGCTTCGACTTCCGTCACCGCTTTGCTGACTTCCTCGGCCAGGGTGGTGATATCGCGGGTGCTGCGCTCGATGATCGACATGCCTTCGCGCGCCGATTGGTCGGCACCACGGGCGGCGCTGGCGGCGCTTGACGCGCTGTTGGCAACCTCGTGAGCGGTCGCGCTCATTTCGTTGGACGCGGTGGCCACCTGATCAATCTCACGGAACTGCACTTGCATGCCTTCGCTGGTCTGCCGGGCAATTTCCGAGGATTGATCGGCAGTACCACGGGCTTCGGTGATGCTCTGCTTGATTTGCGCGATGGTCGGTTGCAGCTTGTCGAGGAAGCGATTGAACCAACTCACCAACTCGCCCAATTCGTCTTTCTTGGCGTAGGCCAGGCGTTGAGTGAGGTCGCCGTCGCCGCTGGCAATATCCTTGAGCATGGCGGCGACGCTGTTGATCGGACGGGTGACGCCGGTGGCGGCCAGCCAAATCAACAGCAGGCCCAGCAACCCGGCGGCGGCACCGACCAACAACGCGGTGAGTGTCCCCCTGGCATGGGTGTCGTCGAGTACCGCTTGCAGCTTTAACGAATCCGCCAGCAGCACTTGCTTGGACAAGTCGATCACGACGCCCCAGGACTTGGCGTCGGCAATCGGCTTGACCGGATACACGGCGCGAATCACTTCGCCTTGATCAAGCAGTTTGCGGCTGTCACTGGCGAGCAATTGCACGATTTCCTTGCCACCGACGCCGAGCACCTCGCCGATGTTCTTACCGACCTTGTCCGCCTCGCCGCTATAACCCGCCAGCAATCCGCTGCCGGCCACCATCAGCAAGTGTCCGGCGCCGTCGAACAATTCACGCTGGGCGCTGTCGGCCGCCGCTTGCAGGACATCCAGGGCGATATCGACGCCCACTACCCCGATCACTTTGCCGTCGGCGAGCAACGGCAGGGAGATGGTGGTCATCAATACCGACTTGCCGGCTATCTCGTCGGCATAGGGATCCAGCAAGCATGTGCGCCGCGTATCACGTGGGCAGGTGTACCAGATGTTGTAGGGCGTACCGCTGAGGTTGAGGGTGGTCTTGGTCAGGTCCTCTTCCACCATCACGGTGTTCAAGCCTTCACCGCCGGCACGGCTCCAATAGCTGGAAAAGCGTCCGGCTTCGTTGGAGGCGCGCAGCGTGTCGTCGATAAATTCGCTGTCCTTGCCGTCCAGGGCATTCGGCTCGAAGGACAGCCAGATGCCGAGCACTTTGGTGTTACGTTCGAAAGCAGTCTTGATGCGCTGGTTGAGTTCTTCGCGCAGGGTCGCGGCTTCCAGCGAGCGCTTGCTCGCCATGGTGCGCAAGTCCATGACCTGGTCCGCAAGGGCTGTCACGACCAACAGGTTCTCACCGAAGGTTTTCTGCAGCTGGACCGCCTGCTCGGCGGCCTTGGCTTGCAGCAGGTTCTCGACGCTGGCGGTCAGCATGCGCGAGCTTGAGGTGCTGATCAGTTGCTCGCTCTGGTTGGTCTGGTACATGTTCAGGCTGACGATCAGCACTATCACACCCAGCAGGCAGAGGCCGGACAGCATGACGATTTTCAAGCGTATGGACAGGGCGTCGAACATGGCATTACTCGCGTTTAACTTATTGGTAGGCAAGCAGAGTCAGGGGATAACTCTAAAGGCCAAGTCCATTCAGCGTTATGTCCCGAACATCGGCATCGGCGGGTAATTCATGAGTGGCAGGTGATGAGTGGTCGCGGGCTACAGCGGCGTTTGCACCTGGCGTTCCGGCCGTGACCAGATCCACAGATTGCCCAGGCTCATCCCGACAATCGCCAGGTAGATCGGCCAGCCGTGATCCAGCATCACCAGCATCAACACCGCGCACAGCAGCATGCTCGCGGTGGCGCTGACCTTGGCCCGGCGGCCGATGATCTTGCCATTGCGCCAGTTGAAGAGGATGGGGCCGAACAGTCGATGGTTTTCCAGCCAGGCGCTGAGGCGTGGCGAGCTTTTGGTGGCGGCCCAGGCGGCCAGCAGGATGAATTCGGTGGTGGGCAGGCCCGGCACGACAATGGCGATCAAACCTATCCCCAGGCTGACATAGGCCAGCAAGCCGAACAGGATTCGGGCGATCTTGGAGGAGGATTGAGGTTTGCCGGTCATGAAAGAGGCTTGCGTGATTAAAGGGTGAAACAAACTTGGATAGATAGCGTGTTGAATCTCGCCGAGCAAGCGTCAGTTTGACCTGAGCACAAGGTGAGCTTGCCCGGCCACGTTCAAGGCGGTATCTACGGGTTAATTTATGACTTCAAGCTCAGGCCAGTTCAGGGGTCGTAGCGTACGCCTGTTCCAGCAGCACGGTGAAGCGCTCAAACGCCTCAATCGCGCCTTTTTCCACATCGGCTTCTTCTTCGGGGCTGAACTCCAGGCCGTCAAGGGTGCGGGTGAAGCGCTTCCAGCCTTCGGCACGACCGCCAGCCGGTTCGCCCAGGTGACGGGCCCCGAAGGTCTCGCCCAGGCCCAGGCCGACAGCACGTTTGATCAGGAAAGCCGCGCCCAACTTGGAGCCTTCGGAGACGAACAGCCAGCCCAGGGCTTCGGCCTTGCTCGGGTTTTTCACGGCGCCGGCGACCGGTGCCGGAACCTCGCTCTCGAGGTCGGCCAGGTCCAGCCTGGCGGCGTCGGCGCGGCAACGCTCGGGCAGATCCGGAATGATCTTGATCAGCTCGGCGTCGTTGTACAGTGACACCAGTTCCGACTGGAACAGGTATTGCGCGACCACGAAACGGGCAAAGTTGGCGCGGGTTTCAAACGGCGCGTGAGCCTTGACCAGCGCGTCGAGCTTGGTGTGGGGCTGGTGAGTGATCTGGTTCAGGCGCTGGGAGCGCAGGCTTGGGCGTTCTGCGGTGGAGGAAACTGTCATGTTGTGTCCTTGGAAAGAGAGCAAGCGCCATGTGACGCTTGAACGTGGCAGTGCTGTAATGACTAGACGAACAAGAAGACGCGGCACAGTAAAAAATCCTCACCCCACCCGTGATAAAACGGGCGGATGAGCTGGCAGGGATCAGATGTCCCAGATCAGGTTGATCGCGACGTTGCGACCTGGCTGGGTCAGGCGGTCCAGGCTGGCGGGGGAAGTCACACCCGCTTCGCCGACACCGTCGTAGCTGCGTACGTCATCCCAGTTCCAGTATTTCTTGTCGGTCAGGTTGTACAGGCCGCCGTTGACGGTCAGGTCGTCGGTGACTTTGTAGAAACCGGTCAGGTCGACGATGCCGAAGCCCGGGGTCTTGAACGGTCCGTTGGCGGTGTTGCCGTCTGGAGAAAAGAAGGTATTGCGGTCGACGCGATTCTGTTTCTTGACCAGCGTCCAACTGACCAGCGCGCCGTAGCGGTCCTGGTCATAACCCAGGCCAAATACGCCCTTGAGCGGGTTGACGCTGTTCAGCGGCTCGCCGGAGTCGTCGTTACGGCCGTAGGTGTAGCCAATCGCACCCTGGGTATACAGGCCTTGCGGCGCACCTGCCGCATCCAGATTCATGCGACCTTTGAGCTCAATCCCCTTGGTGGTCGCGCGCTTGATGTTTTTCGCCTGGAAGGCCGCTAATTCGCCGCCGGCGACAGCGGCGTCTTCATCAATGAAATCGCGGAACTTGTTGTAGAACACCGCCACTTCAAACGAGCCTGAGTCGAAGTTGCCGCGAATGCCGGTTTCGATGCCCTTGCTGGTTTCCGGCTTGAGGTTGGGGTTGGGCTCGACGATGTAGCCTTGCTGACTGTTTTCAAAGCGTCCGAACAGCGCTTTGGCCGATGGCGTGCGGAAGCCTTCGGCGTACTGGCCAAACCAGGTGTACTGCTCGGTCAGCGCGTAGGTCAGGCCGAATTTGGGGGTGACGCGGTGCCAGTTTTTTTCCTTGTTGCTGTGGTCATATTGCCGCTGAGGATCGACGGTGTTGAGGAATTCTTCGGTCAGCTTGGGTTTGAGGTGGATGTAGTCGTAGCGCAGGCTCGGCAGGAAGGTCCAGTCATTCCAACTGATCTGATCCTGCACGAACAGCGCGTAGCTGTTGATGGTCGGGTCGGGGAAGTCACTGGCTTTTTTCACGCTGTCTCCGGCCGACGGGCTGGGGGCGCCGATCGCCGTGCAGCCGGCGCCTACGGCCAGGCATGTGGCGGCGCCTTCACGGGATCCGGTGACTTTCTGCTGTTTGAGCGTGGTGCCGTAGGTCACCACGTGATCGGTTTCGCCCATGGCGAAGGCCTTGTCCAATTGCGCATCGAAGACCCACTGTTTTTCTTCGTAAAGCGTGTCGCGGGTACGCAGTACGCGACGGCCTGCCTGGTAGATTTCGGCGGTGGCCTGATCGGTCTTGGCGATCTGGTAATTGAGGCTGGTCTTGATGTGATCGGCAATCGGCGAATCGAGCGCGAAGCGGTTTTCGATGCCGAAGCGCTCGCGGGTGATGGTGTCGTTCCCTCGCCGGTCTCGGTAGAGGTTGAAGCCTTGACCGCCGACAAACGGGCCACCGACCGCATTCTTCATATTGATGTCGCGATCGTCCTTGTACTTCTCATACGTCAGGCCCAGACGGTTCTCATCGCCGTAATTCCAGCCCAACTTGGCCAGTACGTTGCTGGTTCGGGCGTCCTCCGGGTTGGCGGCGGTACGGGCCAGGCCGGTGGCATTGTTGCCATCGTAGGATTCGGTTTCATGACCGTTGCGCTGGCTCAGGTGCAACAAACCGTCGAAGTCCTGCACGCGGCCGGCCACGGTGCCTGAGGTCAGCCAGCTTTCGTCGGCGGAGCTGTAGCCGGTTTTCAGGCGTGCGCCGTAGTCCTGGCCAGGCTTGATGATGTCGTCTGGATCAAGGGTGAAATAGCTCACCGCGCCACCGATGGCGCTGCTGCCGTACAGGGCCGAAGCCGGGCCGCGGAGGATTTCCACACGCTTGACGATTTCCGGGTCGACGTAGTTGCGGCGTGTCTTGGCGTAGGGGCCGTTGAAGAAGTTGTTCGGTACTTCGACACCGTCCACCTGGGTCAGGATGCGGTCGCCATCAATGCCGCGAATGTTGTAGCCGGAATTGCTCGAGCGGGTGCCGGCCCCACCGACCGAAACACCCGGCTCGTAGCGCACCAGCTCACGGATAGTGTTGACGTTCTGGCGATCCAGCTCCTCGCGCGCATGCACGCTGACCGTGTTGGGGACGCTGCTCACGTCCTGCGCCTGGCGGGTGGCGCTGATGGTGACTTGTTGCAGCGTGATGGCGCTGCCCGCCGCGCGTTTTTCCAGGACGATGTTGTTATTGCCCAGCTTGCGGTAGCTCAGGTTGGTCCCCACCAACAACCGCTCCAGGGCCTTTTCCGCGGTCAGCGAACCGCGCGCGCCGGGAGAGGAAATGCCTTCGCCCAGCTCAGCCGGCAGGCCGACTTGCCAGCCGGTCACGGTGGTAAAGGCGTTCAATGCCGATACCAACGACTGCTGCTCGATGCTGAAGGTGTAATTGGCGTGGCTGCGCGAAGCGGACTCGGCGGCGACGGCTGTCATCACCGGGCTGCCCGCGAGCAGGATGGCGGCGGTCAGCAGGCAAAGACCTTGCTGACGAGCGGGGGAGGAGGACCGGCGGTTGAAACGAGACGACATCGAAAGCGCTCCGGAAGGTACGAATCTTATAGTTGCGAAACCGATTCAAATGCGAATCAGTTGCATTGGCTAAGACGAGACGTACCAGCGCTCACTATCGAGTAAAAATAATTATTCTCAATTGAGAATGACCAGCGCCGGGAATTCCGAGAGTTTGGCCGAGGTGATGTGGGCGAGGGAACGCACCACGTCCAGTGGTTGGTCCAGGCGGTAATTGCCGGTCACGGCGACGCTGGCCAGCCGTTCATTGGTGTTGACGATCCAGCCAGGGTAGTAACGCCGCAGTTCCGCCAGCACTTCGCTCATCGGGCAGTTTTCAAAGATCAGGCGGCCCTTGACCCAAGCCAGATCCTTGGAGACGTCGAGCCGGGCCGGCGGGCCAAAGCCATTGGGTCCGACGCGGATGCTTTCACCCGCGCTCAGGCGCACCCGGTTGTTGCCGGAAGTGGTACTCAGGTCGACATCGCCGCGTTGCACCTGGACCTGGGCTTCACCGTTGAGGTAACGCACGGCGAAGGCGGTGTCGCTGACGCTGGCGCGCACCGGGCCAGCCTCGATTTGCAACGGCAGGCCATGGTTGGCGGCGATTTCGAAAAACGCCTCTCCCTGATACAGCCGCGCAATGCGTTGATGATTATTGAGGGTGCTGGAGAACGCCGAGTTGGTATTGAGCAACACCTTGGAACCGTCATCGAGCTGCACACGCTGACGTTCGCCAACCACGGTCAAGTGATCTGCCTGCAGGCGCACCGGCACGTTGCTGAAACTGAACAGCCCGAGCAACAACACCGCAGCGGTAGCCAGGGGTTTCCAGTGGGGTTTTACCCGACTCCACGCGCTGGGCCTGCGGGGCGCATTGAGGGCCACGGCGGCACTATGGACGGGCGCTCCGCTCCAGGCGGCCTGGGCTTTGGCGAAGGCTTGGGCGTGGGCCGGATCGGCGGCCAGCCAGGCCTGGAACTCGGCTTGCTGCCCGGGCGCCGGGCATTGCAGGGCGACCAGCCAGTCGAGGGCTTGGTCCATGGCCGTATCTTGCAACACCTCATGAGCAAGCTCATGGGGGAGCAGTTTTTTCGGATCCGTCACGGTGTTCCTCGGGTCTTCGCCACGTTTTATTCGAGGTCTTACAAGGTTTGCGACATTTTTGTCGGTTTGCCCTGACAAAGCTTAAGGGGGATCGAGTCGTTCAGCCACACCCACACAGATTGCCATGATCAGTTTCAGTTCCTTTTGCACGGTGCTCAGGGACACCTCGAGCTGGTCGGCGATCTCTTGATAGCTGCAGCCATGCAAGCGACTGAGGATGAATATGCGCTGTTGGCGGGGGCTCAACTGCCCAAGGCTGATGCTCAGGTGTTCCAGCAATTGTTCGGCGTGGGTTGCGTCTTCCGGAGTGCTGTCGGGGGAGGCGACGTTTTGCAGGACGTCCATCGGGACATCCTCCTGCAATGTACGGGATTGAATCCTGCGCGAGCGCAGATGATCCAGTGCCAGGTTGCGTGCCGTCTGGAAAACGAAAGGTTCGAGGTGGTCAATCCGTCGTTCACCGAGGGCCCGGGTGACACGCAGATAAGTTTCCTGCAACAGGTCCTCGGCGGTGCTGGGGTTATTCACCATTCGCTGCAAGGTGCGCAGCAGAATCACCCGTTGGGTCAGGAAGACGTGATTGAAGCGAGATTGGCTCACAGTGATACCAGAGCGATTGGTAGTTAATGATAATGCTTATCATCATCGAAAATGGCAAGGGGGTTGGGTGGGGGTTGGGTTGGGGACATATCCGTTGCTGCGGTAACGGCTTCTTATGGTTTCGCTCTTACAGCGAGTCACTTTGGAAAAGCCCCAAAGTAACCAAAGGGCTCTTGCCCCACCACTCGGCACCTCGCTCAGGCTCGGTGTGCCCTCTCTCCGGCATTGCTCCGTGGGCCGCCGCGACGGGCCATCCATGGCCCAACGCGGCTATCCCGGCATCCATGCCGGGATACCCACTGCGCAATGCCTGCGTTCGGCCAGCGTGGTTAACGGGGCGCCTAAGATCAAGATCAAAAGCCAGAGCCAGAGCAGATCAACAGACCGCTGACTTCGTCAGCGAATAAGGATGTAGAAGCAACGCCGCGTACGCTTCAGAGATCAGGTCGGCTACTAGGCCGCCTCGCTCTGTTTTTGATTTTGATCTTGGCGCCCCGTTAAACCACGCTGGCCGTAGTCCGATATTGATTCGGGGGGCATCCCGGCATGGATGCCGGGATAGCCGCGTTGGGCCATGGATGGCCCGTCGCGGCGGCCCCCCGAATCAATGTCGGACTACGGGCATGCCGAGCCTAGGCGAGGCACCGAGTGGTGGGGCAAGAGCCTTTTGGTTACTTTGGGGCTTTTCCAAAGTGACTCGCTGTAAAAGCGAAACCAATAGTGGCCGTACCCAAAAAACGGATATGTACCCCAACCCAACCCAACCCAACCCAACCCAACCCACAACCCACAGGCAACCAGACAACCAAGCCCTACTTATTCGGCGTTACACAACGCCAGACAGTTATCCAGCATGCGATTGGAGAACCCCCACTCGTTGTCATACCAAGCCAGAACCTTCAACAGCTTGCCACTGGACTTAGTGTGATTGGCATCAAAAATCGACGACAACGGGTTATGGTTGAAATCGCTGGAAACCAGCGGCAGGGTGTTGTAGCCGAGAATCTTCGAATGCTGGCTGGCCTCCTTGAGCAAGGCATTAACCTCATCCGCACTGGCCTCGCGCTTGAGCTGCACGGTCAGATCCACCAACGACACGTTGATCACCGGCACACGCACGGCCATACCCGTCAGCTTGCCCGCCAATTCCGGCAACACCAGGCCCACGGCTTCGGCGGCACCGGTCTTGCTCGGGATCATATTCTGGGTAGCGGAACGCGCACGGTACGGGTCCGTGTGGTAAACGTCGGTCAGATTCTGGTCATTGGTGTAGGCATGAATCGTGGTCATCAGGCCGCTTTCGATGCCCAATTCGCGGTGCAGCACCTGCGCGACCGGGGCCAGGCAGTTGGTGGTGCACGAAGCGTTGGAGATGATCTGGTGGGATTGGCGCAGAATGTCATGGTTCACGCCATACACCACGGTGGCGTCCGCGCCTTTTGCCGGTGCCGAAATGATGACCTTGCGGGCGCCGGCGCTGATATGGGCAGCGGCCTTGGCGCGGTCAGTGAACAGACCGGTGCATTCAAACACCACGTCGATTTTTTCCGCGGCCCAAGGCAGGTCGGCCGGGTTGCGAATGGCACTGACCGCAATCCGGTCACCATTGACGGTCAGGCTTTCCTGATCGTGGGCGACCTCGGCATCGAACGTGCCGTGGACGGTGTCGTATTTGAGCAGGTGGGCATTGATTGAACTGTCGCCCAGATCGTTGATGGCGACGATCTGCAAATCCTGGCGGTAACCTTGGGTATAAAGTGCGCGCAGGACGTTGCGGCCGATGCGGCCAAAACCATTGATTGCAATTCGAAGAGTCATTTGAAAGCGCCTGTCGTCGATTTGTTGTAAGAATTACAAGATTATTCGCATAAAAATAGAAAACAAGCCTTTTTAGTGGCAATATTTTGTTCAATCTACAACGAGTGACCTGAATCAACTGGTCCGATTGATCAAGTAACTGTCCGCCAACCTCTTTGCGGCGGGCTTTTGATCAGCATAGACACTCAGGTCGCCACATCCGTTAGCCTGGAGTTCTACACATGCATCCCCGCGTACTTGAGGTCACCGAACGCTTAGTCGCCCGCAGCCGTGCAACCCGTGAGGCTTACCTTGCGCTGATTCGTGGCGCTGCCAGCGACGGTCCGATGCGCGGCAAGCTGCAATGCGCCAACTTCGCCCATGGCGTGGCCGGTTGCGGCACCGAAGACAAGAACAGCCTGCGCATGATGAACGCTGCCAACGTGGCAATTGTTTCGTCATATAACGACATGCTCTCGGCGCACCAACCCTACGAACATTTCCCCGAGCAAATCAAAAAGGCCCTGCGCGAGATCGGTTCGGTCGGTCAGTTTGCGGGCGGCACCCCAGCCATGTGCGACGGCGTGACCCAGGGCGAGCCCGGCATGGAGTTGAGTCTGCTGAGTCGCGAAGTGATTGCGATGTCCACGGCGGTAGCGCTATCCCACAACATGTTCGACGCCGCGCTGATGCTGGGGATCTGCGACAAGATCGTCCCCGGCCTGATGATGGGCGCCCTGCGTTATGGCCATCTGCCGATGATTTTCGTCCCGGGCGGGCCGATGCCCTCGGGCATTTCCAACAAGCAGAAGGCCGACGTGCGCCAGCGCTACGCCGAAGGCAAGGCCACGCGCGAAGAGCTGCTGGAATCGGAGATGAAGTCCTACCATAGCCCCGGCACCTGCACTTTCTACGGCACCGCCAACACCAACCAGTTGCTGATGGAAGTCATGGGCCTGCACTTGCCGGGCGCGTCTTTCGTCAACCCGTACACGCCGCTGCGCGATGCGTTGACCCGTGAGGCGGCGCATCAGGTCACGCGCCTGACCAAGCAAAACGGCGCGTTCATGCCGATTGGCGAGATCGTCGACGAAAAATCCCTGGTCAACTCCATCGTCGCCCTCAACGCCACCGGCGGTTCCACCAACCACACCTTGCACATGCCGGCCATCGCCATGTCGGCGGGCATCATCCTGACCTGGCAAGACATGGCCGACCTCTCCGAAGTGGTCCCGACCCTGTCCCACGTCTATCCGAATGGCAAAGCCGACATCAACCACTTCCAGGCTGCGGGTGGTATGTCATTTTTGATCCGTGAACTGCTCGGCGCCGGCTTGCTGCACGAAGACGTCAACACCGTCGCCGGCCACGGCTTGAGCCGCTACACCCAGGAACCTTTCCTGGTGGACGGTGAACTGGTCTGGCGCGATGGCCCGGTTGATAGCCTCGACGAAAGCATTCTGCGCCCGGTAGCCCGTGCCTTCTCCCCGGAAGGCGGCTTGCGCGTGATGGAAGGCAACCTCGGCCGTGGCGTGATGAAAGTGTCCGCCGTGGCGCTTGAACACCAGATCGTCGAAGCGCCGGCGGTGGTGTTCCAGGACCAGCAGGATTTGGCCGATGCCTTCAAGGCGGGTCAATTGGAAAAAGACTTCGTCGCCGTGATGCGCTTCCAGGGCCCGCGCTCCAATGGCATGCCGGAGCTGCACAAGATGACGCCGTTCCTTGGCGTGTTGCAGGACCGTGGCTTCAAGGTGGCGCTGGTGACAGACGGGCGTATGTCCGGCGCCTCGGGTAAGATCCCCGCCGCGATTCATGTCAACCCCGAAGCGCAGAGCGGCGGTGCGCTGGCGCGGGTCAAGGATGGCGATATCATTCGTGTGGATGGCGTCAAAGGCACCTTGGAGATTAAGGTGGACGCCGAAGAATTTGCAGCGCGCACGCCTGCCTCGGGCCTCCTGGGCAATAACCTGGGGGCTGGTCGCGAGTTGTTTGCGTTTATGCGCCTGGCCGCAAGCTCCGCAGAGCAGGGCGCCAGCGCCTTTACCTCTGCCCTGGAGACACTTAAGTGAAGCTTGCGCTGGTTGGTGACATCGGCGGTACCAACGCCCGTTTTGCGTTGTGGCGGGATCAGCAATTGCACTCGATCCGGGTGCAGTCCACGGCGGACCATGAAAGCCCCGAGGAGGCCATCAAGGTCTATCTCAAGGAGCAGGGCTTGGAGATCGGCGCCATCGGCGCGGTATGCCTCTCGGTGGCCGGGCCGGTGAGCGGTGACGAATTCAGATTCACCAATAACCACTGGCGCTTGAGCAAAACTGCCTTTTGCCAAACCTTGCAGGTCGAGGAGTTGTTGCTGGTCAATGATTTCTCGGCCATGGCGCTGGGCATGACACGCTTGCAGCCCGATGAGTTTCGCGTGGTCTGCGAAGGCACCCCGGAGCCGTTGCGCCCGGCGGTCGTGATCGGACCGGGCACCGGCTTGGGGGTCGGCACCCTGTTGGACCTGGGCGCCGGCCGTTGGGCCGCCTTGCCGGGCGAGGGTGGCCATGTCGACCTGCCTCTGAGCAGTCCACGGGAAACCCAGTTGTGGCAGCACATCTACAGCGAAATCGGGCATGTCAGCGCTGAAACGGTATTGAGCGGTGGCGGTTTGCCGCGTCTTTACCGGGCCATTTGCGCGGTTGACGGGCATGTACCGTTATTGGACACCCCCGAAGCCATTACGGCCGCGGGGCTGGCGGGCGATCCGGTGGCCATGGAAGTCCTGGACCAGTTCAGCATTTGGCTGGGCCGCGTGGCGGGCAACAATGTGCTGACCACCGGAGGACGTGGCGGTGTGTACATCGTCGGTGGGGTGATTCCGCGGTTTGCCGACTTCTTTGTCAGCAGCGGTTTTACCCAGAGTTTTGGCGACAAAGGCTGCATGAGCGACTACTTCAAGGGCATCCCGGTGTGGTTGGTGACCGCACCGTATTCCGGCTTGACCGGGGCGGGAGTGGCGTTGGAGCAAGCGTTTGCCTGACCGGCTCCACCCATAACAATAAGGAGGACCCCGTGAGCGTAATCAGTAAATCCATTCTCCTCGTCGATGACGACGAGGAAATCCGCGAATTGCTGCAAACCTACCTCAGCCGCGCCGGCTTCCAGGTGCGGGGCGTGCCGAATGGCGCGGGGTTTCGCCAGGCAATGAACGACGCGCCGTGCGACTTGGTGATCCTCGACGTGATGCTGCCCGACGAAGACGGTTTCAGCCTTTGTCGCTGGGTGCGCCAGCACCCGCGCCAGGCCCAGGTGCCGATCATCATGCTGACGGCCAGTTCGGATGAAGCCGATCGGGTTATCGGCCTGGAACTGGGCGCGGATGATTACATCGGCAAGCCCTTCAGCCCACGCGAACTGCAGGCGCGGATCAAGGCCCTGTTGCGTCGTTGCCAGTTTGGCCAGGAGCGCGGCGGCGATGTGCTGGTGTTTGATGAGTGGCGCCTGGACATGATCAGCCACCGGCTGTTTCATCTGGACGGCGAGGAAGTGATCCTTTCCGGCGCCGACTTTGCCTTGCTGAAACTGTTTCTCGATCATCCCCAGCAAATCCTTGACCGCGACACGATCGGCAATGCCACCCGTGGTCGTGACCTGATGCCGCTGGACCGGATTGTCGACATGGCCGTCAGTCGTCTGCGCCAGCGCCTGCGTGACACCGAAAAACCTCCACGGCTGATCCGCACCGTGCGCGGCAGCGGCTATCAATTGGCGGCCAATGTGGTTGCCAGTAATGCCCATTAAGCGACTGAACGAACTGCGCCGGCGGATTCCGGTACCGCGTTCGTTGTTAGGGCGAATGCTGCTGCTGACCTTGCTGGCGGTATTGTTTGCCCAGACGCTGTCCAGCGTGATCTGGGTTTCACAGTTGCGCGCCACCCAGCTCGAAGGACTGGTCACCAGCGCCCGCAGTCTGGCCCATTCGATGACCGCCAGCGTCAGCTATTTCCGCTCTCTGCCGGTGGCATACCGACCGTTGGTGCTGGACCAGTTGCGCAGCATGGGTGGCACGCGTTTTGTGGTGACACTCAACGACAAACCGCTGGACATGCAGGTGTTGCCGCAAACCCCGCGTAAGGCGGCGGTGCTGGACGCGGTGCAAGACGTGTTGCACGAGACGTTGGGGCGCGACGTGCATATTTCGATCGAGTTTGTCAGTGCCGAAGACCTGCGCATTTTCAATGCCGGCTTGAAGCTGGATGAATTGCCGCGATCCTGGGCGCATTACGCGTTGACCCTGGAGCCGGTCAACCCGCCGGTGCTGGTCACGCAAATCCAGTTGGCGGCCGGCGAGTGGTTGTATATCGCATCGTTGTTGCCGGAGCCCTATACCAGCCTTGAAGAGCAAGGCCTGCCGTCCCAGCAGGTGTGGTTTATCGTGCTGACCAGCGGTTTCCTGTTGCTGTTTATCGGTCTGCTGGTGCATTGGCAAAGCCGCCCGCTCAAGCGCCTGGCGCGCGCGGCCCGGGATATGTCGCTGGGTGCCGATGTAGAGCCGGTGGCCGAGGGCGGCGGCAGCGAAGTGGTGGAAGTGGGGCGTGCGTTCAATGCCATGCGCGATCGCATCAGTCGCTACCTGACCGAGCGTAGCCAGTTGTTCAGCGCTATTTCCCACGACTTGCGCACTCCGATCACGCGCCTGCGGTTGCGGGTGGAGTTGTTGGAAGATGAGAAGCTGCAAGTCAAGTTTGGCCGCGACCTGGATGAGCTGGAACTGTTGGTCAAAGGCGCGCTGCAGTGCGTCAAAGACACCGATATTCACGAGAACATCGAGCCGGTGGACCTCAATCATGTGCTCGACTGTCTGGTGGAGCCGTACCTGGCACCCAACGGCAACGGGCGCATCACTCAGAACGGTCGCGCGCTGGCGGCGTTCCCGGGCAAGCCGCTGGCGCTCAAGCGCTGTATTGGCAATTTGATCGACAATGCCTTGAAGTACGGGCAGAACGCCCATTTGCACATCGAGGACAACGGCGCAGAGTTCATTCTTCACGTCGATGACGAAGGCCCCGGCGTACCGGAGCAGCGGCTGGAGCAGGTCTTCGAACCGCACTTCCGACTCGCCGGTCAGCAGCAGGGCTACGGGTTAGGCCTGGGCATCGCGCGCAATATCGCCCACAGCCATGGCGGCGAAGTGAGTTTGCAGAATCTGCGCGAAGGTGGCCTGCGGGTCACGTTGCAGTTGCCCCGCAGCCTGGATTAAACGCTCTGGCGCAAGCGCGCCAGATCGCGCAACGGCGGTGCGCCAAACAGGCGGCTATACTCGCGGCTGAACTGCGAGGGGCTTTCATAGCCCACCCGATAACCCGCCGCCGAAGCTTCCAGGCCTTCGGCGAGCATCAAGCGTCGCGCTTCCTGCAGGCGCAATTGCTTTTGATACTGCAACGGGCTCATGGCGGTGATTGCCTTGAAGCGATGATGCAGGGTCGAGACGCTCAGGTTCACCTCCTTGGCCAAGTCATCGATGCGCAGCGGCTGTTCGTAATTGCTGTTGAGCCAGGTGATGGCTTGGCTGACACGATGGCTCTGACTGTTGGCGACCGCAATTTCGTACAGCCGGTAACCCTGCGGGCTACGCAATAGCCGGTAGAGAATTTCGCGGTTGATCAGCGGCGCGAGCATCGCGATGTCTTTGGGACTGTCCAGCAGGCGCGTCAGGCGCAGCACGGCATCGAGCAGTTGTTGGTCGATATGGTCGACATACATCCCGCGCGACGTCGGGCGCGTGGGCACACCCATGGGGCCGGCTTCGGCAATCAATGCGGTGAGTTGCGCCGGGTCGATGTTTATGCGGATCGACAGGTTGGGGTCTTGCGGCGTGGCATCGATGATCCGGCCCGCCACCGGCATCGCTACCGAAAACACCAGGTAATTGAGCGGGTCGTAGGCGAAGGTCTCGTTGGCCAGGCGGACTTCCTTGCTGCCGTGGGCCAGGATGCATAACGCGGGCTCCACCAGCACCGGCATGAAGTCCCGGGGGGCGTTATGGCGGTTGAGGAACAGCGACGTGATCGCCGTACCGTAGGAACCGTCCTCCCAGGTGTGGCGACGCACGATACCGGCCAGTTCAGCCCGTTGCTTTTCCATCTCGGCATCGAGAGGCGTGGCGTGATAGTCGGGCAACGACATGGGGCGACCTCGGCAAGCTGTGTTGATGGTGCTCAGCTTAACGGCGGGCGGACAAACTGTGTTACGTCAATTCTGCACAATCCTTGCCTGATCCTGCGAAACATCGTGAATCAGGCAAGTCATGCGCCTGAAACAAAGCCTTCATGGGGCAAATATCCGTCACGCCTGATCGTTGTCTTTACGCTTTTCGCAGGATTGTGCAATAAGCCGGCAGGAATCGACTAACCGCCTTTGTGCTCGCGCCCGTATCTTTGGTTGTGTGGCAACACGCCTTCACCGTGCTTGCCGAGCATCACTTCTCAACGGGAGAGTCGAACATGTTTACCCCCATTCCCGCGAGCCATATGGCCTTTATCCGTGCCCATGCCGGGTGCAGCACCGAGCTGGGTGCACGTTTGAGCAGTCTGATCGAGCCGGGCCGCCAGGCGCCGGGTTGTTTGCAGTTTTCGTTGCAGCGTTCCCAGGTCGACCCGGACGTTTGGCTGGTATCGGGTTTCTGGAGCAGCGAGCAGGCGATGAATGTCTACTTCAGTTCTCCGGCGCTGCTGATCTTCACCGAGCTGTTGAACGACATGGTGGTGCGCAGCATGGACTTCCAGACGTTCACTGACACCTCTGCGGTGAATGCCTATGGCGAATACCTGCAACTGGCGGGCTGAACGTCTAGAATGGCCCACTTTCCATTGGCCAGGACCCGCAACATGGCACGTAAAGAGTTTGCCCATCACGAAGCTGTTTCCGCTCTGGTTCGCGAGGATGAAGGCGGTTACAGCGCCGCTATCGCCGTCAAGGCGCTGGATGGCATGGGCGCCCCGCGCTTTCACAAAATCCTCGAAGGCCAGACATTCAAGACCGCCGACGACGCCGATCAAGCGGCCGCGCAGCAGCTCGAACGCTTGATCGACATCGACGCAGAAGGCCAGTTGACCTGGACCGCCACGCCCTTCGCTGCTACGGGCGGTGCATCTTGAACAGGGCTTCAGGCCCGAGCTGGAAGTAATCCGCCGGGCCGCCGCCGCGCAGAATCGGTTCGGCGGCAGCAGTGTCGTAGATACCGTCCTTGAGCAGCCATTTGGCAATGTGCACCGCGACCACTTCGCCGAGCACCAGCCAGCTGGGCACCAACGCCTGGTCGGCGCGCTGCAGTTGAATGATCTGGGTGACCTTGCATTCGAATGACACCGGGCTTTCGCCCACGCGAGGCACGGCGATCACGTTGGAAGCCACCGGCGTCAGCCCGGACAATTCAAACTCATCGACCTCAGGTGAAACGGCGGCGCAGCTCTGGTTCATCTGCTCGGCCAGCGGGCGCGTGGCCAGGTTCCAGACAAACTCGCCGGTCTGTTCGATGTTATTCAGGCTGTCTTTACGCCCGACACTGGAAAAGCCAATGATTGGCGGAATGTAGTTAAAGGCGTTGAAGAAGCTGTAGGGCGCCAGGTTCAGGCGACCTTCGCGGTCCTGGGAGGAAATCCAGCCAATCGGCCGTGGCCCGACGATGGCATTGAACGGATCGTGGGGCAGGCCGTGGCCTTTGGCGGGTTCGTAGAAGTGGATCTCGTCGGACATGGCCGGGGTTCCTGCTGCGCGCTAAAAAGAAGGCGTCATAGTGCAAGCCGTGGCGCCGGATTTCCACCCATGTCTGCGTTCAAGAGTCTGAGATTGATCCATCGATCACATCCTTGCGCGTGGCCGAGGGTTGTCCCGCGGCGTTGCGTGCATAGCTGCAAACAGTGACGGGTAACTGGGATGCCTGAACGGTAACGACACCGGTGATAGGTGCGTAGCGGGCGTCGCTGCTGTCGGCGCAGGACGCGGCGGGCGACGGTACGACATAGGCGTAATAGTGGATAAAACCTGTGTGTTGGTCTTCCCAGGCTAACTGGTAATTCAGGCTGATTTGCGGTCTCGGCGTTGCCGGCATCAAGAATACAGCGTGGGTAAACGCATTGTGCAGCAAGGCCGGGGTCAGGGATTGGTTGCGTGTAGTCACTCCGATGATGCACAGCACATGAGCGCCCAGAGCTGGGCCGATCGCCTGATTGATATAGGCATCGGTCGATGTTGTCGCGTTGTTGTAGCCAGACGGGACGCTACAGTCCTTGACGTTGCGCACTGTTTTGAAACGATAAAAGGGGGCCTCGATGGAAAACCTGAGATTCCAGGTGGGCAAGCTATTTTGCCCGGGCGCCCCTTGTTGTATGTGCACAAAGGGTGGCAGGTTCCAGGGCTCTTCCAGGGTTATCTCGACGGGTTTGAGTTGACAACTCACAGTGTTATTCAGGAACAGTCCGTCGACAAAACAGTGCCGCAGGGTGTGCGCCGGATAGCTGTAGTTGAACCTGGCAGCTTCACACGCGGAGGTGTTTTTGCAGTTGTTAAGGATCTCTTTTTTGATGACGGAGGCGACCTTGCTGACGATGCCGGTGATCTCGTTGGTGTGACGATCCAGCATCGGGCTGCCGGAACTGCCGAACTGCAGGTCGTTACAGCGGTTTTTCATGGCGCTGGAAAAGACCCCGGGATGCTCGACAAAACTGTCTGTTGTGAACTCCTTGCAAGCACTCATGCGCAAGCCTTTCTGGCGAAATCCGCTCGGCGATCCGATGTTGATCACCTCGCGCGCTCCCGAATACTGATAATGCTCGGCAAGTTTGAGCGGCATGATGCCTTCGGCGATGAGTCCAGCCAGTGATATGTCTAGCTCGAGGATCGCCAGGTCAGTGCCGGCCATGCTGCTCCAGTGGGCGGTATTAATGCGCAAAGTGCGCTGTTGTTCAGGAGCGTCGTAGAAATAGTTGAAGGTGATGCTCGCGTCTATGGCTTGGCCGATGTGAGCGGTGCCGTAGCTGAACAACACGCAATGCCCACTGGTCAGTACGTAGGCTGGACCGACGGCTTTGTCTTGTCGGTTGCGGGTATCGAGCAGCACCGCGTTGCAGGTTTGACCGATAGAGTTTTTCAAGCGACCGATACCGGTCCACAACGCATAACGTTGATTGTGGTTCTGGAGTGCTACGGATGGGGACTGATCGGTCAGTCCTTCTGCAAGATCTCTGGCACGGATTTGGCCAGCAATGCACAGCAGCGCCAGAAGCAGGACCAGGGTGATGTAGCGCAATAACATGACAACTCCTCGGTAGGGGGGACTAGCGGGTCGTGTCCGTTTTACTTGACCCGTCGAGCCGAGGGGACGTGCATAGTTATTGAGTCAGCCTGCCCAGGCAGAAAGGGAAATAGGGGGATTGAACACCAGAACGCCGGTTTGTCGGGTGTGTTCGCTTGCACGAATAGACTCGATCAAACCGGCGTTCTTGTGTGCATGTTTCCGGGCTTCATCAGGGGGGCGTTGTGTGTGCCCCCCGAACCGCCTCAGTCCGTGGTGATCCGCGAATGCTTGCGGGTGTCCTTCATGGTCACATAAACCGCCAGTGACACGGCAATACAGGCGGTGACGTACCAGTAGTAGCCGGTTTCCATGCCGATGCTCTTGAACCACAGTGCGATGTATTCAGCGGTACCGCCGAAGATCGACACTGTCAGCGCATACGGCAGGCCAACGCCGAGGGCACGGATTTCAGTGGGGAACAGTTCGGCCTTCACCACCGCGTTGATCGAGGTGTAGCCGCTGACGATGATCAGCGCCGCCATGATCAGGAAGAACGCGCCCCACCAGGTCTGGACAGTGTGCAGGGTCGTCAGGATCGGCACGGTGAACAGGGTGCCGAGGACGCCAAAGGCGATCAGGATCGGCCGGCGACCGACCTTGTCCGAGAGTCCGCCGATGATCGGTTGCAGGCACATGAACAGAAACAGCGTGGCGGCCGAGATCGTGGTGGAGTCGGAAATACTCATGCCGACGGTGTTCACCAGGTATTTCTGCATGTAGGTGGTGTAGGTGTAGAACGCCAGCGTGCCGCCCATGGTCAGGCCGACCACGGTCATCAGTTCCTTGGGGTGGCGCATCAAGGTGCGCATGGCGCTTTCCTTGGATTTTTCTTTTTTGGTGAACGACGCGGTTTCTTCCATGCCGCGACGCAGATACAGCGCAACGACCGCGCACAGTGCGCCGATGGCAAACGGGATACGCCAGCCCCAGGCGTACAGCTGCTCGGTGGTGAGAACCTGTTGCAGCACGATCAGCACCGCCAGCGCGATGAGCTGGCCGGAGATCAGGGTGACGTACTGGAAACTGGAGAAGAAACCACGGCGTTCCTTGGTCGCCATTTCGCTCAGGTAAGTGGCCGAGGTGCCGTATTCGCCACCCACCGACAAACCTTGCAGCAGCCGGGCGAAGACCAGCAGGATCGGCGCGCCGACCCCAATGGTTTCATAGCCGGGACTCAGGGCGATGATCAGCGAGCCGAAGCACATCAGCAGTACCGAGGCCATCAGCGCGGCTTTACGGCCGGCGCGGTCGGCGTAGAGCCCCATCAACCAGCCACCGATCGGGCGCATCAGGAAACCTACGGCGAAGATGGCGGCGGTGTTGAGCAGTTGCGCGGTGGTATCGCCTTTCGGGAAGAAGGCCTTGGCGAAGTACAGCGAGAAAGCGGCGTAGACGTACCAGTCGTACCACTCGACCATGTTGCCGACCGAACCGCTGAAGATCGATTTGATGCGGCTGGTGGTGGTGCGTGCTTGCGCCGGCGCGGCCGCCGACCCCAAAGGCAAGGTATTGGAGTTATCCATTGAAGGATCCTTCATCTAATTGTTTTTGTGGAGCGCGCTTGAGCGCAGCCTGCCGGAGCTATAGCAGGAGCTGTGCCAAACGGATGAAGGCCCGGTCTAGAGGGGGTGTGGGATTTTTCTGAGCGAAAAGTCGCTGATGTTTTGAATGCCGTGAGCGGAAATCCGCTTACGACCATTGAAGCGTCTACTGTAGGAGCGAGCTTGCTCGCGAAGATCGTGAACGATGACGCAGGAAATCTGACACCCCCGAGGCCTTCTCAGGTTTTTCGCGAGCAAGCTCGCTCCTACACACGGCGCACCGAGCCTGAGCGGTGGTGCTGCTTAAAGAAACATTTCACGCGCCAAGCCATGGCGCTGCATCTTTTCGTTCAGCGTGCGCCGCGGCAGTTGCAGCTCGGCCAGCACCGCCTTGATATCGCCCTTGTGCCGGCTCAGCGCGGCTTTCAGGCAATGCGCCTCGAAGGCTTCCTGCTGAGCCGCGAGGGATTGCCCGGCTTCAATCGCGTCAGGTTCCGGGTCATCCAGGCCGAGTACCTGGCGTTCGGCAACGTTGGCCAGTTCGCGCACATTGCCTGGCCAGTCATGGCTGAGCAGACGTCCCAGTTGCGGCCCGCTGAGCGGCGCAAAACTGCGGCCCAGGCGGTCGGCGGCGCTCTGGGCGAAGTGCTCGAACAACAACGGAATGTCTTCGCGACGTTCGCGCAGCGGTGGCAGCCGCAGTTGCGCAACGGTCAGCCGGTAAGCCAGATCCTCACGAAAGCGTCCGGCCCGTGCTTCGTCCAGCAGATCCGGTTTGGTCGCGGCAATGATCCGCAGATCCACCTTGATGCTCTGGTTGGAGCCCAGGCGCTCGAGTTTCTGTTCCTGCAATACCCGCAGCAATTTCACCTGCTGGGCCAATGGCATGCTTTCGATCTCATCGAGAAACAAGGTGCCGCCGTCGGCATATTCCAGCTTGCCGATGCGCTTGCCCTGGGCGCCGGTGAACGCGCCGCTTTCATGGCCGAATAACTCGGCCTCAAACAACTGCTCGGGAATCGCTGCACAGTTCAGCGCGACAAACGGCTTCTTCGCTCGCGGCCCGAAGTCATGCAGGCAACGGGCGACCAGCTCCTTGCCGCTGCCGGTTTCGCCACGGATCAGCACATTGACCGGCAAGGCCGCGAGGTCCAGCACCTGGCGGCGCAGATTCTGCAAGCCACGCGACACCCCCAGCAGGCTCGACTCCAGCTTGGCCCGATGATCGGCCTGCTGATGCAACCGACGGTTCTCCAGGATCAAGCCGCGCTTGTCCAGGGCCCGGCGCAGGCCGTTGAGCAGCGCGTCGGGGCTGAAGGGTTTTTCCAGAAAGTCATAGGCGCCGTCGCGCATGGCTTCGACGGCCATCGGTACGTCACCGTGACCGGTCAACAGGATCACCGGCAGGTCAGCATCGCGGCGTTGCACCTCGGCCAGCAACTCCAGGCCACTGAGCCCCGGCATGCGTACATCGCTGAGAATTACCCCGGCAAAGTCGCGGGGCAGTTGGGCCAGGCAGTCGTCGGCACGGCTGAACAGTTGCACCTCGAACCCCGCCAGACTCAACCACTGTTCCACCGCGGTGCGGATGCTGGCTTCGTCATCGACGATGATCACGGCATTTAGCATAGGTCTGGCGCCTCCAATGCAATGGGCAGGGTCAGGGTGAAAATTGCGCCGTCATCCTGGTTCGCAGCGCTCAAGCGTCCGCCCAGTTCATGCACGATAGCGTACGACACCGCCAGCCCAAGGCCGAGCCCGTCGCCCACCGGCTTAGTGGTGAAAAACGGGTCAAACACGCTGCCCAGGTGTTCCTCGGCAATGCCGCCGCCGCTGTCACTGACGGTCAGTTGCCACAGTTGCTGGTCGGCTTGCAGGCAGATTCTCAGGCGTTTGTGCGACTTGTCGAGCATGGCGTCGAGGGCGTTGCGCAGCAGGTTGATCAGGACTTGTTCAAGTCTGATCGCGTCGCCACGAACCCAGGCTGGGCGGGTCAACTCCAGTACCGTAGCGATGGATTCGTCGCGCAGCCGCGCATCCAGCAAGTGCAGGGCTTGATCCACCACGGTCGCCAGGTCCAGGCGTTCGCGCAGACCGCTGGGGCTTTTGCGCGCGAAAGTCTTGAGGTGGCCGGTGAGGGCCGCCATGCGCGTGAGCATGTCGTCCAGTGGCGTCAGGGCCTGGTAGGCGTCGTCAATGCGACCGTGATCAAGCAACAGGCGCAAGGTCGCCAGTTGCATGCGCTGGGCAGTCAGCGGTTGGTTGATTTCATGGGCCAGGGCCGCCGACATTTGTCCCAGCGCCGCCAGCTTGGCCGATTGCACCAGACCATCCTGGGCAGTGCGCAGGGCGCGGGTGCGTTCCTGCACCAGTTGTTCAAGTTCTTCGCGACTGCGCTGGCGCAGGCGCGCCAGGCGCCAGCGCTGGGTCAGGAACAGCAGCAGAAACACCAGCGTCAGCCACAGGCCCGCGGCCGCGAGAGCGGCGTTCCGTTGATCTTCGGCGGCAACCTGAGGCTTGCGCAACAGGTGCAGGGTCCAACCTTCGGCTTTCAGCGGCAGGGATTCCCAAATGTAATTGGCGCTGCCGTCAGGGCCGTCGACTTGCATCAAATGGCTGTTCTGGTCAAAGCGTTGCAGGGTTTGGGTGCTCAACGCCAGCAGGGGTTTTTTGTCGTACTGGCGGGTGGCCTTGAGTTCTGCGTGATCACTCTCTGACAGCGGGCGCAGATTGCGATAACGCCAGCCGGGCTGATTGGCAATAAACACGATTCCCCGCGCATCGCTGAGCAGTAGCAGATCGTTGCCCTGGGCCCATTCGCGTTCCAGTTCCGGGAACTCCAGCTTCACCACCATGGCGCCGAGAAATTGCTGATGCTCGTCGAGTACCGCGCTGGACAGGAAGTAACCTGGCACCCCGGTGGTCACGCCCACCGCATAAAAGCGCCCCGTGCCCTGGCTGCGGGTCTGACTGAAATAGGGGCGGAACGCGTAATTGTGGCCGACGTAACTGCTGGGCAAGCGCCAGTTGCTGGCGGCTACGGCCAGGCCGGTGCGGTCCATCAATTCAAGGGTGGATGACTGTGCCGCGGCGTTGATTCGCTCCAGTTTGCGGTTGAGCACGTCCTGAGTGGCTTGATCCAAGGGGCCTTTCAAGGCGTTGATCATCTCCGAATCCAGCGCCAGCACGGCGGGCAGGGCGCGGTAACGTTCAATCAGGGTTTGCAGAGAGTTGGCATACAGCGCCAGTTGCTGGCTGGCGCGGCTGGCATCATTCACCAGGGACTGGCGTTCAGCTTCGCGAGTGGCAAGCGCGGCGGCCAGCACGGCGCCGGCAATAATCAGCAGGGCGTAGAAGGTCAAGCGCAATGGGCGAGGGATCGCGATCATACGAGGATGAACAGCTGCAATAAGGGGCGAGCACGATAGCATGCGCGGCACCGTATTGTGGGTAGAGGGATGTTGGCGCAAGGAGCAGTTGTGGCGAGGGGGCTTGTTGTGGCGAGGGGGCTTGTCCCCCGTTGGGTTGCGCAGCAGCCCCCGAAAAAACGGGAGCGCTACGCACTCCAACGGGGGACAAGCCCCCTCGCCACAGGAAGCCTCATTACCACAGGAAGCCCCTCACTACAGGAGGCTTCATTACCACAGGAAGCCCCCCACTACCGGGGGCCTCATTACCACAGAAAGCCCCCCACTACAGGAGGCTTCAT
Source organism: Pseudomonas sp. GQ91 (assembly GCF_059758795.1). Classification (NCBI taxonomy): domain Bacteria; kingdom Pseudomonadati; phylum Pseudomonadota; class Gammaproteobacteria; order Pseudomonadales; family Pseudomonadaceae; genus Pseudomonas; species Pseudomonas sp. GQ91. Next base: position 61,152 of record NZ_JCAXED010000011.1, on the reverse strand, counting down.
TACCACAGGAAGCCGCCTCACTACAGGAGGCTTCATTACCGAAGGAAGCCCCCTCACTACAGGACGCCTCATTACTACAAGAAGCCCTTCAGCGTTCTCAGTACAACCGAGAACGGTTTATTGCACTTCTACCGCCAGGCTTTCACTGATCTTTTTCTGCCAGATCGCAGGACCGGTGATGTGTACCGATTCGCCCTGACTGTCGACCGCCACGGTGACGGGCATGTCCTTGACGTCAAACTCGTAGATCGCTTCCATGCCCAGTTCGGCGAATGCGACAACGCGCGATTGCTTGATGGCTTGTGCCACCAGGTAAGCCGCACCGCCCACCGCCATCAGGTACACCGCCTTGTTGTCCTTGATCGCTTCGATAGCGGTCGGACCGCGCTCGGATTTGCCGATCATGCCCAGCAGGCCGGTTTGCTCGAGGATCTGCCGGGTGAATTTGTCCATCCGCGTCGCGGTGGTCGGGCCAGCCGGGCCAACCACTTCTTCGCGCACCGGATCAACCGGGCCGACGTAGTAGATAAAGCGACCCTTGAGGTCGACCGGCAGGGCTTCACCCTTGTTCAGCATTTCGACCATGCGCTTGTGCGCCGCGTCGCGACCGGTGAGCATCTTGCCGTTGAGCAACACGGTTTCGCCCGGCTTCCAGCTTTGCACTTCTTCCGGCGTCAGGCTGTCGAGATTTACACGACGTGCCGATGGACCCGCTTCCCAGACGATTTCCGGGTAGGCGTCCAACGGTGGCGCTTCCAGCGATGCCGGGCCCGAACCGTCGAGCACGAAGTGGGCGTGACGGGTCGCGGCGCAGTTGGGGATCATGCACACCGGCAGCGAGGCGGCGTGGGTCGGATAATCCATGATCTTCACGTCGAGCACGGTGGTCAGGCCACCGAGGCCCTGGGCGCCGATGCCCAGTTGGTTGACCTTTTCGAACAGCTCCAGGCGCATCTCTTCGATACGGTTGGACGGGCCGCGCTTTTTCAGCTCGTGAATGTCGATGGATTCCATCAACACTTCCTTGGCCATCACGGCGGCCTTCTCGGCGGTACCGCCGATGCCGATGCCGAGCATGCCGGGTGGGCACCAGCCGGCGCCCATGGTCGGAACGGTCTTGAGTACCCAGTCGACAATGGAGTCGGACGGGTTGAGCATGGCCATTTTCGACTTGTTTTCGGAACCGCCGCCCTTGGCCGCCACGTCCACTTCCACGGTGTTACCCGGAACGATGGAATAGTGGATCACGGCCGGGGTGTTGTCCTTGGTATTCTTGCGCGCACCGGCCGGGTCGGCGAGGATCGAGGCCCGCAGAACGTTTTCCGGCAAATTGTAGGCGCGACGCACGCCTTCGTTGATCATGTCGTCCAGGCCCATGGTGGCGCCATCCCAGCGCACGTCCATGCCGACACGCACGAACACGGTGACGATGCCGGTGTCCTGGCAGATCGGGCGATGGCCGGTGGCGCACATGCGCGAGTTGATCAGGATCTGGGCCATGGAGTCGCGCGCCGCTGGCGATTCTTCGCGCAGGTAGGCTTCGTGCATGGCCTGGATGAAGTCAACGGGGTGGTAATAGGAAATGAACTGCAGGGCGTCGGCAACGCTCTGAATCAGGTCGTCTTGCTTGATCACGGTCATGAGTCGCGCTCCTCTATAAGACGGGAACATTTAATAAAGGTGTCTTCAGATGGGTGTATCGGTCGCTGAAGGCACCTTTCCAAGGCACGCCAAGTGGTGCAGGCGCGACGCTAAAAAGGCGCGGCAGTATAACCCGGCACGGTGGCCGATACACCCGACGATGGTCAAACTCTGCCGCGCATGATTCCCTGTGTTTGCTTTTTCGATCCGAGAATTTCCATGCCTGAACTGTACGTTGGCGAACGCCATTGGCCGGTATCCACCGGCAGCAACCTGCTGGACGCCCTGAACCTGGCCGGGGTGGCCGTGCCCTCCAGTTGCCGAGCCGGTAGTTGCCATGCCTGCCTGGTGCGTTGCCAGGGCGAGGTTCAGGACAAACAGCCCGATGCGTTGAGCGCGGCACAACGTCAGGAGGGCTGGCGCCTGGCCTGTCAATGCCAGGTCATGGGCGACGTGCGAGTTGAAACGTTCGATCCGCTGAAAGATGGCCTGGCCGCGCGGGTGCTGCGGGCCGATTGGCTCACTGCCTCAGTCTTGCGTCTGCGCCTGGAGCCTGCGCGCGGCCTGCGTTATCAGGCGGGGCAGCATCTGGTGCTGTGGGCGGGCAACGTCGCGCGGCCCTATTCGCTGGCCAGCCTGCCTCAGGTCGACGCGTTCCTGGAGTTTCACCTCGATTGCCGTTTGCCCGGTGAATTCACCGATGCCGCGCGCTCGCTCAAGGCCGGCGACAGCCTGCGTCTGGGCGAATTGCGCGGCGGAGCGTTGCAGTACGACCCGGACTGGCAGGCACGACCGCTGTGGCTGATCGGCTCGGGTACTGGCATCGCGCCGCTTTGGGGCGTACTCAGGGAAGCGTTGCGCCAGGATCACCAAGGCCCCATCCGGGTGATTCACCTGGCCCATGATGACACCGCGCATTACTTGGCTGAACCGCTGGCGGCGCTGGCTGCCAGCCATCCTCACCTGACTGTCGAGCTTTGGACGGCGGCGGAGCTGGCCCAGGCTTTGGCACAACTGCGGCTTGTATCCCGGCAAACGCTGGCCTTACTCTGCGGGCATCCGGTCCACGTCGAGGCGTTTTCCAAGCGCCTGTTCCTGGCTGGATTGCCGCGTAATCAACTGTTGGCGGATGTGTTTTTGCCTCGTGGTTGAGCGCTGACTCTTATCTGCGAGAGTGACCATGACCGACGCCATCCTGTTGCAACGCGACCGCGGGCTGCTGATTCTGCAACTTAATCGCCCCGACAAGAAAAACGCCCTGACTCGCGCCATGTACAGTCAACTGGCCGAGGCGCTGGAGCAGGCCGATGCCGATTCGACTATCAATGCCGTGCTGATCCAGGGCAGCAGCGAGTGTTTTACCGCGGGTAACGACATTGGCGACTTTCTCGAACAGCCACCCACGGACCTCGACAGCCCACCGTTTCACTTTATGAAGAGCCTGCTCAACTGTCGCAAGCCGGTGATCGCGGGCGTGGCCGGTGCGGCGGTCGGGATTGGGACAACCCTGCTGCTGCATTGCGACCTGGTGTATGTCAGCGGTAATGCGCGGTTGCGTATGCCGTTCGTGAATCTGGGGCTGTGCCCGGAGTTTGGTTCGAGCCTGATCCTGCCTCGTTTGCTCGGGCATGCAAAAGCGGCGCAATTGTTGCTGTTGGGTGAAGGTTTTTCGGGCGCGCAGGCGGCTGAATGGGGCATTGCCACCGAGGCACTGGACAGTGGCGAAGCGGCCTTGGCCAAGGCGCGGGAAATAGCCGGACGCTTTGAAACCTTGGCACCGGGCGCGGTGCAGGTGACCAAGCAATTGATGAAAAGCGTTGATCGCGAGCAGTTGCGGCAGGTGATCGAGGAGGAGGGGGCGTTGTTTACCCAGCGATTGAGGTCGCCGGAAGCGATTGCGGCGTTGTCGGGGTTTATCAACCGACGCTAACCCAATGTGGGAGGGAGCAAAGCCTCTCCCACATGGTTTTTCAGCTGATCATTCAGACCATTGGGTCGCCAACGTGCAGGATTTTCATGCCGTTGGTGCCACCAATGGTGTGGTAGCTGTCGCCCTTGGTCAGGATGACCCAGTCACCTTTCTCGACAGCGCCGCGTTTGAGCAGCTCGTCGATGGCAGCCTGGCTGACTTGCTCAGGCGGCAGCGAAGCCGGGTCGAACGGTACGGTGTAGACACCCCGGAACATGGCGGCGCGAGCCTGGGTTTCGCGGTGCGGGGAGAACGCATAGATCGGCACCGAGGAACGAATGCGCGACATGATCAACGGCGTGTAGCCACTTTCGGTCAAGGCGATGATCGCTTTCACGCCCGGGAAGTGGTTGGCGGTGTACATGGCGGCCAGGGCGATGCTCTGGTCGCAGCTTTCGAAAACCTTGCCGATGCGGTGGCTGGAGGTTTTGCTGGTCGGGTGCTTTTCGGCACCGACGCAGATACGCGCCATTGCCTGCACGGCTTCCAGCGGGTAAGGGCCTGCGGCACTTTCAGCCGAGAGCATCACGGCGTCGGTGTAGTCGAGCACGGCGTTGGCCACGTCGGACACTTCGGCGCGGGTCGGCATCGGATTCTGGATCATCGACTCCATCATCTGGGTCGCCACGATCACCGCTTTATTGTGACGACGGGCGTGCAGGATGATTTTTTTCTGGATGCCGATCAGTTCGGCGTCACCGATTTCCACACCCAGGTCGCCACGGGCAACCATCACGGCGTCGGATGCCTTGATCAGGCCATCGAGGGTGTCGTCATCGGCCACGGCTTCGGCGCGTTCGATCTTTGCCACCAGCCAGGCAGTACCGCCGGCTTCGTCGCGCAGTTGACGGGCATACTCCATGTCGGCGGCGTCGCGCGGGAAGGACACGGCGAGGTAGTCGACCTGCATTTCGGCGGCGAGCTTGATGTCGGCCTTGTCTTTTTCAGTCAGGGCTGGCGCGGTCAGGCCACCGCCGCGACGGTTGATGCCTTTGTGATCCGACAGCGGGCCGCCGATGATCACGGTGCAGTTCAGCTCAGTCACGGTGGCGGTGTCGACGCGCATGACCACGCGGCCGTCGTCCAGCAGCAATTCGTCACCCACACCGCAGTCCTTGACCAGATCCGGGTAGTCGATACCCACGACTTGCTGGTTGCCTTCGGTCAGCGGGTGGCTGGTGGAGAACGTGAACTTGTCACCAATCTTCAGTTCGATCCGTTTGTTGGCGAACTTGGCAATACGAATCTTCGGGCCTTGCAGGTCACCCAGCAGGGCAACGAAGCGACCATGCTTGGCGGCGAGGTCACGCACCAGCTTGGCGCGAGCCTTGTGCTCGTCCGGGGTGCCATGGGAGAAGTTCAGACGGGCAACGTCCAGACCAGCCAGAATCAGCTGTTCGAGGACTTCCGGCGAGTTACTGGCCGGGCCAAGGGTGGCGACGATTTTGGTACGACGGACGGACATGCACGGACTCCTGAGTTCTAGCGCTGAGGAAGGCTACTATGCTCTTTGGCTGTAGTCATTGTTCGTGTGCACTACTTATCGTCGATTCGCTTGTTTTCACTCTATTGAGCAGATGAACAACCTTGAAGATTTTCGCGCCGGGGTCGATACACTGCTCAAGACAGGAGAACCCTCATGAGAATTGTGATCATCGCGGCTCTGGCCGTGAGTGTTGTTGGCTGTACCCGCTGGTCGATGGACCATCATTTGAATAATGCCTACCGTGCCTACAATGTAGGCGACTGCGCACGGGTCACCCTTGAACTGTCGCAGGTCGACCGGCAAAGCCGTTCCCGTCGTTACGTGCAGCCGGAAGTCTCGATGTTGCGCGGGCAATGCCTGGAGCGACAGAAACTGTTTGTCGACGCCGTGCAAACCTATCAATTCATCATCAGCCAATACCCGGCCAGTGAATACGCGTTCCGCGCCCGCGCCCGCCTGGATACGCTAGCGCAACTGGGGCATTACCCTGCTGGCAGAGCCGCCCAGGCCAAGCCGACGGCCTTATGAGGTTATTTGTCGATTAAGTGCTGGCCTCTTGCCGCAGTAGGGCTATTCTTTGGGTGTGGATTTGTACAAGTATTCACTCAAGCGAATGCAGAACCCGGATTCGGCGGATGTAAAGTGACAAGGCACTTTTGTTGTCGCACCGAGATCCAAGGACGAGAGGGCTGTTGGCGACAACGGCCTGTTCCGAACCACTGGAACGGCCAGGTTCATGGCCATTGGATGGCGATCTCAGCATGTTTAATCACCGACGGATTGAACGACACCAGTTGTCGTGTTTCTTGCAAGTTTTCAACCGCCTCACGGACAAGCCCATAGGCTATTTGGGGAATGTCTCGGAGGATGGGCTGATGTTGATCAGCGAATTGCCGATGATGGTCGAAGTGGATTTTGAGTTGCGCCTGAAAATCCCGGGGCCCCAGGCAGATGTGCAAGCCATTGATCTCACCGCCAAATGTCTGTGGAGCCACGAAGATATCCACCCCCGCCATTTTGATTCGGGATTCCGTGTGTTGCAGGCCGGCCCTGAGTATCGGCAGTTGATCAAGGCGCTGTCGTACTACTTCAGTTTTGACCCCTTGCAGGCGTCGGCCTAGCAGCAGAGGTGCAATACAATACCTCTCGTCTAGAGGGCGCCGGCTTTTTTCCAGTCCATGTAACGTGTCACCAGGGCGGCGCCCAACTCCGCGGGGTGGACATCCAGCAGCGCCAGGCGCTGGGCTTTCAAACGCTCGTGGAGTTCTTCCCGGGCATTGAGGTAGTCGACGGCGCCACAGTAGGCCAAGGCTTCTGTCAGGGTCTGCACCGGGCCCTGGCGCAGTTGGTCAAGTACTTCTTCCCGCAGACTGGCGACCAGCACCCGGTGCTGACGGTTGATTTGCTTGACGGCGGTCAGTAATGCTTCATCGTCCTCATCGCGCAAATTGGTCACGATGATCACCAGGGCACGCCGCTTCTGGCGTGCCAACAACTGGCTGGCGGCTGTTTGATAGTCCGCGGTGCGGCGCGTGGTATCGAGGTCATACACGGCGTTGAGCAACTGGTTCAGTTGGCCGCTGCCCTTGACCGGCGCCAGGTAGCGCGGCTGCTCACTGGCAAAGGTGCACAGGCCCACCGCGTCGCCCTGGCGCAAGGCCACATAACTGAGCAGCAGGCAGGCGTTGAGGGCGTGATCGAAATGCGATAACTCGCCATCCTGGCTACGCATACGACGACCGCAATCGAGCATTAATACAATCTGTTGATCACGCTCGTCCTGGTATTCCCGGGCAATCGGCGTGCGTTGGCGAGCCGTGGCTTTCCAGTCAATCTGTCGCAAACTGTCGCCCTCGCGAAACTCGCGCAACTGATGAAACTCCAGGCCTTGTCCACGCCGTTGGCGCTGGCGCACGCCAAGCTGGCTGAGCCAGTTGTCCACCGCCAATAATTGCGCCCCATACAGGCGAGCGAAATCCGGGTAGACCCGCGTGACATCGCTGACCGGGATATGACGGCGCGCCGACCACAAGCCCAGGGGGCTGGGCAGGTGGATTTCGCAGCGTTCAAAATTGAAGTGGCCGCGTCGCAGGGGGCGCAGGCGATAACCCAGTTCACTGTGCTCACCGGGTCGCAGCAGGATGGCCTGAGGCAGGTTTTCCACGCTCAGGCCATCCGGCACATGGTCGAACACGTTGAGGGTCAACGCATCTGGGTAGTCATGTTTCAGAATGATCCGCACGTCGCCCCAACGGCCCAGTGCCAGGCTGCCGGGTATGTGCCGTTGAATGTGGGGTGAAGGGCAGCGTTTCAGGCGGCCGGCGTCCAGCAGCGCCAATAATAACAGGGCCAGGAGCAGGCCCCAGGCGAATGAGTGCAAGGCCGCCGGCAGTTGGAACTGCAGGGCGGCACAGGTGCCGAGTACGATGCCCAGGCCTAGCAGCATCGCGAGCCAGGTCAATAGCAGACGAGTGGGTCTCATGGGCGTGTCATTGTCGTGGCGCCGGTACTTGGTCCAGCAGCTGTTTGAGCACCTGATCCACGTCCAGTCCGTCGATGTCCAGCTCAGGGGCGATACGCACTCGATGGCGTAGCACCGCCAGGGCGCCGTCCTTGACGTCGTCCGGGGTCACGAACTCGCTGCCGCGCAGCAACGCGCGTGCGCGCGCACCCTGAACCAGGGCGATGGAGGCCCTGGGGCCGGCCCCGATGCTCAGGCCGGGCCAACTGCGAGTGGTGCGGGCCAGACGCACGGCGTAGTCGAGCACTTGCTCGTCCAGTGCCAGCTCACTGGCGACGTGTTGCAACAGCAGCACGTCTTCGGCCTGCAGCACGGTGCGCAGTGGCTGCACATCGAGCATGTCGGCGCGGGATGAGCGTGTCACCTCACGGACCATGTCGAGTTCTTGCTGTGCCTCGGGGTAATCCATTCGCACCTTGAGCATGAAACGATCGAGTTCGGCCTCCGGCAACGGATAGGTGCCTTCCTGTTCAATAGGATTCTGGGTGGCCAGCACCATGAAAGGCTGCCCGATGGGCAAGGCTTCCCCCTCCAGGGTGACCTGGCGTTCCTGCATGGCCTCCAGCAATGCGGCCTGGGTTTTCGCGGGTGCCCGGTTGATTTCGTCTGCCAGTAGCAGATGGGTGAACAGCGGCCCTTTGCGCAGTTTGAACTGCTCGCTGTGCAAGTCGTACACCGCATGCCCGGTGACGTCGCTGGGCATCAGGTCCGGAGTGAACTGGATGCGTGCGAAATCGCCATCAAAGCAGCGGGCCAGGGCGCGGACCAGCAGGGTCTTGCCCAGGCCGGGCACTCCTTCGAGCAGTACGTGACCGCCGGCAATCAACGCCACCAAAACGTCGTCAATCACCTGGTCCTGACCGATCACCGCTTTGCGCAACTCGGTGCGCAGAGCCTGGGCCAAGTGGCTGGCGCGCTGTCTTGTCGACGCGTCGTCGGCTGTCCGGGATGGGTCAATTGGATGTTCGCTCATAAGGCATTCCTGAGGGTTTGCAGGTAGGCCACCTGACGGCTGAAGTCGACGCTGGAGAGCCGTTTTGCCGGGAGTGGGCCCAAGGCCTGGCTGATGACGGAGGCTGGTTGGTGGGTCAGGCGTTCAAGGGCTTGTGACTGCTCGTCAATACTGAGGTGTTCGAATCCAGGGTGACGGCGTCGGGCGCTGCGCAAAATGTCGCGCTGCAGGGCCAGCAACAAGCTGTTCTGCCCGCTGCGGCGTAGCAGGAAGTCGGCACTGGCTTTCAAATGCTCCTGCAATTGCCGCCGTGCCTTGGGCGCGGGCGCCCGGATTGGCCCCAGGCGCATGCCCGTCTTCCACAGGCCCAGAAGGACCAAGGCCGCGAGCGCGACCAGTGCCTGGGGGAAATAGCGCAGCAACAGGCTGAACAAATCCTCGCTGGCGTTGTGGGATAGCAGGGTGACGCCGGTGCCCTGAGTCAGGTACCAGAGCAGCCAGGCGTTGTCATGCAAGGCAATGGCCGGGTTTTTCCACAGCTCACTATCGGTGATGACGGTGACCTTGCCTTGCCCGAGGTTGAGTTGCATCAGGTGGCTGGCCTTGGCGCTGTTGGCCGAGAACCGGGCAAGGTGCTTGGGGTCGACGAGATGGAAATCGGTGTCGAAACTGAAAAAGGCCGGCGCGGTTTCGTTGTCGATGTAGAGTCGGGTCAGGTCTGGCTTGCTGCGTTCAGGTGGCGGGGCTGGCTGATTGAGGTTTTCGCTGAACCGCTGGCGTAACTGCAGGCGATCCAGCAACAAGTCACCGCTAGCTTGGGTTTCTTCATCCCAGATGGCCTCGGCCACCAGCAACAGGTGGCCGCCGGCCTTGGTCCACGCCAGCAACTGCTCGACCTTGCGTGGGGGCATGTTGCTGCGTTCACTGAGTAACAGCAGGCTGTTGCCCTTGGAAGGAAGGCTGGCCAGGTGTTCAAGGCTGTTGAGGTGTTCGACGCTCTGGCCGTGCTTGCGCAGGAAGTGTTCCGCAGCCAGATAGGGGTTGGCCTGGGCTTGCGGCGATGGTCCGCGATCCACCACTTCGTCATACGGGATTGCCTTGCTCCAGGCGTAAAATCCACCCGCCGCCAGCAGGCAACCCAGCAACAGGCCGAGCCACAGCACGGGCCGATTCATTGTGCAGCCTCGGGGCCGAACAAGGCTCGCCAATGGTTGCACAGCTGTTGCCGGGCCTGGGGTGGCGGCAGGTGATGACCATAAGCGAGGTTTTGCCAATGCCGGGTCAAATCATCGCTGAACGCCAGGAGTTGTGGTTGTTGCAGGCGCCGTATGTGCTCCAGGACCTGGGCTTCGGTATCGGCGTTTTTCAATGGCAGATTGAAGTCATGCAGGAGCCGACTGAGCAAGCCGCGATAGAGCAGGCCGAGGGCTTCCCGGGGATTTATCGACCAGAGCTGTTCGGCGCTGCCGGCAATATCCTCGGGCAGTGTCTCGACCCCAAGATCCAGGCCGAACAGTTGCGCGGGCGTCCGTGGAGTGGCCTTGGGGCGGCGCCCGCGTCGGCTGACAAAAGTGCCTAGCCAATCGCGATAGCGCCAGATCAGCAGGGCGACAGCGCCTGCCAATACACCCCATAACACCACTTCAAGTGCTTGGGCCAAGGGCTTCAGCGTGTTGCTGTCGAGATTGTCCAAGAGCGCTTTCAGCCAGCCGGGCAGGGGCGCTTCGCCATCCTCCTTGGGTTTGTCGCCAGGTTTTTCTTCGCCGAAGCGGTAGCGCGTCACGGTTTCCGGGTGCTTGAACGGTGGCTGCTCCAGCAGTGCCTTGATCGACTGGCGGGCGGCTTGGGTGCTCAAGTTTTTTGTGGCCTCGGGTTGCTCGGCCATGGCCCGTGGCGTCGGCGGAATCAATACCAGGCCGATCGCCAGCAATATGACGGTGGCCGCTGAAACCAGGCGCTGGCGCAGCCGGCGGAACACCAGTTCCAGATCCCAGGCTTCCAGCACGGTGCGCCGGTTCAGGTAGAGACTGAAGCCACACGCCACATAAATCGGTTCCCAGAACACCAGGACCAGGGCGTAGAGGGCGTTGCTCAGGTGTTCCAGTCCTATCCAGTCCTGCTCGTCAGCGAGTGCCAGTTTTTGCCAATCCCAGTCCAACTCAATCTGATGGGGCAAAAACAGGTAGAACAGTACGCTCAAACCGATCCACAGCGCTATTTCCAGATGCACCCCTATGAGTGTCAGCCAACGGGCCGCACCGGCATTGCGTTGTTGCAGTACGCCCAGGCGTTGTTGACGCGCCTGGCCCTCCAGGCCTTCCAGTTGCTCCACGGGCATCAAGAAGCTGCGACTGAGGCTGAAGCGTCGCCAGGTCAGGCTGGCCAGCAGTTGGCCCTTGAGTAGCCGCGGCCATTGACGAACGGCCTGCTGGAGTGTCGGGGTTTCGCCAAACAGCGCCTTGGACAGGATGTACAGCGGCAGTCGATCAAACGCCGGTTTCAGCCACCAGAACAGCAGGACGGCGAGGGAAGGGTAGTCCCACAACACAAGGCAGAGCAGGGCGAAAACCGGCAGGCTCACCAGGGCCCAACTGCCCATCAACAGTATGCGGTGCTCGCGGGCCAGCAACACGCCCAGGTCCATGGCTTCCCAGGATGTGCGAGGACGGATCACTACGCTGGCATCACTCAGGCGCATGCTGACTCCGACCGGCGCAAAGCAGATAGGCGGCCACTAACAGCCAGAGTGCGCTGCCCACCAGGTATTTGACCCATGGCTCCACGGACGTCGTGGAGGACCAATAGGCCTCTATAAAGGCCGCGATCAGCAGAAATACAATCACCCCGCAGATCATCTGTATGCTTTTACGGGCCTCCAGGCGCAGGGCTTCACCTCGAGGCAAAGCCCCCGGCGCAATCAGCGCCCAGCCCAGTTGCAGGCCTGCCGCGCCGGCCAGGGCAATGGCTGTCAGTTCAAAGGCTCCATGGCCGATGACAAATGACCAGAAGGTCTGCCCGTAGCCGATTTCCGTGAGGTGGCCCGCGACAGCCCCGATCATCAGCCCATTGAAAAGCAGGAAGAACATGCTGCCCAGGCCAAACAGCAAGCCACCGGCGAAGGTCTGGAACGCGATACCGATGTTATGCATGACGTAATAACCGAACATCATCCAGTCTTCACTCGAGGCCCGCTCGGCAGCGAGCCCCAGGCGGCTGGCGGCAGGGTCATACATGTTCTGCATGGCGGTGACTTGTTGCGGGTTGATGACGCTGTAGATCAGGTCGGGGAACAGGTAAACCAGCAACGCAATGCCAATCAGGCTGCCGAAAAACAGCAGGCCGGCCACCAGGACGAAGCGCCATTGTTCGCGAACCAGGCGGGGGAAACCGGCCAGCAGGAAACTCAGGATATTGGCACCGAGTTGGCTGCGGTGGCGATACAACTGTTGATGGCCGCGCAGCGCCAATTGTTGTAGCGGGTCTACCAGGTAACTGCTGTAGCCCCGCTGCTGGGCCAGGGCCAGATGCTGGCACAGGCGTCGATAGTCGCGGGGAAAACCTGCCAGGTCCTGTGCGCTGGACTTGCCTTGTTCAAGCTGTTGCAACTGAGCGGCAAAAGCTTGCCATTGTGGCTGGTGGCGGCTTTCGAAAAGACTCTGTTTCATGTCGGCCCCAGCAAACCACGGGCCACGCCGTTGAGCTGTTCGGCTGCACGGGCGGGTGGAACCTGCAGGGGCGTGGCGAGAATGCCGGCCAGTTCATGGACGCGTTCGGCAGACAGCTCGCCCTGGCGCTCGGCGAACCCGAGAATTGCCCGCTGTTCGTTCAGGTCAAGCGCAAAGGGCAGGCGTAAAGCCGCTGCCTGAGGCAGTTGGGGGCGGGTCAGAGGTTGCTGGCGATAGATCACCAACGTCCCCCCGGCGATGTCGCCCAGGCGTTTGAAATGGGGATGCTGCAGGCAACTGATCGCGCCCAGGAAGTAGCCGAACGGCAGCATGTCGACAAATCGCAGCAGGTTGCGGATCAGCGACGCAGACCAGCCAATGGGCGTGCCGTCGTCCTGTATCACCTGCAAGCCCATGATCTGTTTACCTGGCGAGCAACCCTGGTTGAGCACTTCAAACAGCACCATGTACCACCAACTGACGAGGAACAGCAGGAGCGAACCGAGGCCGATACCCAGGTTGCCGAGAAAGGCCAGGGCGAAATACAGGATGCCGAGTATCAGACCGCGCAAGCCGAGGTCGAACCCAAACGCCAGCGCTCGAGGCGCCAGGCCGGCCGGGCGTAGCGGCAGGTCGATCCCTTCCGGCGTCTCGATCTGATAACGGGTGTCCAATGGCGCGGCTGGCATTGCGTTCCCTGGCAGTACTAAGCGGTTGGACATGGCGACCGTGGCAGGTGGCCGGCTGATTCAGAGAGACCGATGCTAGCAGTGTCGTCGGGGAAAGTGACACCTGAAAATACATCAAGGTTTCACTGAATGTTTATCCAGTGCACACGGCGCTGGCCCCGGGCGTGGTTCAACGCCTAGACTTTGCCTGTCTTCAGCACAGGAATAGCCCGTGACCTCGATCTTCTGGTACGACTATGAAACCACCGGCATCAATCCGCGTAACGACCGCCCGCTGCAGGTAGCCGGGATTCGCACCGACCTTGAACTCAACGAGGTCGGACCGCCGGTCAACCTCTACTGCCAACCCAGTGACGATATCCTGCCGCACCCGGCGGCGTGCATGATCACCGGAATCACCCCAGGGCAACTGGCGGATAAAGGCCTGGCAGAGGCTGATTTCATGACGCGGGTGCACGCCGAGCTGGCGACGCCCGGCACCTGTGGCGCGGGTTACAACACCCTGCGCTTCGATGATGAGATGACGCGCTACAGCTTGTACCGTAACTTTTTCGATCCTTATGCACGGGAATGGCAGAGCGGCAACAGTCGTTGGGACTTGATTGACGTGGTGCGTACGGCCTACGCATTGCGGCCGGAGGGGATTGTCTGGCCGCAGCAGGACGGACGCGTGACCCTCAAGCTCGAGCGCCTGACGGCGGCCAACGGTATCGACCATGGCCAGGCTCACGATGCCTTGTCTGATGTGCGCGCCACGATTGCACTGGCTCGCTTGATTCGTGATAAACAGCCCAAACTGTATGACTGGTTGTTTCAACAGCGCAGCAAACAGCGGGTGATGGACCAGATCCGCTTGCTGCAACCGATGGTGCATATCTCCGGGCGCTTTTCCGCCGAGCGCCATTACCTTGGGGTGGTCCTGCCCTTGGCTTGGCACCCGCGCAATCGCAACGCGTTGATTGTCTGTGACTTGGGGCTTGATCCTCAGGGGGTGTTGGACCTCGACGCCACTACCTTGCGCCAGCGCCTGTATACCCGGCGGGATGAGCTGGCTGCAGGCGAATGGCCGGTGCCGCTGAAGTTGCTGCATATCAATCGTTGCCCGGTGGTCGCCCCGTTGAATGTGCTGCGCGCCGAAGACCGACAGCGCTTGAGTCTGGATATGGATGCCTGTCAGGCCAGGGCGCTGCGACTAACTGACGCACAGGCACTTTGGCGCGATAAATTGCCGGAGATTTATGCCGAAGATGATTTTGCTGCGAGCGCCGATCCCGAGCAGCAGCTGTATGACGGTTTTATCGGTGATCGTGACCGGCGTTTATGTGAGCAAGTACGGACTGCGGAACCTGCACAACTGGCGGATCAGCAATGGCCTTTTGATGATGATCGGTTGCCGGAATTATTGTTTCGCTATCGTGCGCGTAACTTTGCTGAAACCTTGAATAGCGAAGAGCTACAGCGCTGGACAGTTTTCTGCCGGAAACGTTTGTCAGAGGTTGAATACGGAGCACCCAATACCCTGGAGAGTTTCTATCACGCCAGGCGTGAGTTGTATGTTAGTGCTACACCGTTTCAGCGTCAGGTGCTGGATGAATGGCAGGCTTACGCGGACTCTTTGCGTCAACGTGTGAACCTGTAATCGAGTTTGGAGAAAAGCCGGACAATAAAAAAAACGCCAGCAAGCTGGCGTTTTTTTGCGTCGAGAATCAGCGAGTCGCCGAGCGGGTCTTAACCCAGCAGGGTCGCCCAGCCTTCAACCACATCGCCGCCCCACTTGGCTTTCCACTCTTTCAGGGTTTTGTGATTGCCACCTTTGGTTTCAATCACTTCGCCGTTATGTGGGTTTTTGTACTGTTTAACCTTGCGCGCGCGCTTGGTACCGGTAGTTTTCACGGCGCCGCGTGGGGCTTTAACTTTCGATTCCGGATCCAGCAGCGCGATGATGTCACGCAGGGATTTGGAGTATTCGCCCATCAGTGCGCGCAATTTGCCTTCGAATTCCAGTTCGGTTTGCAGTTTGTCGTCTTGCGACAGATTCTTCAAACGGGCTTGCAGCTCTTTGATAGCTTCTTCGGTGGCGCGGTATTCGTTGATCAGAGACATGGGGGCTACCTTGTGTAGGGCGCGGGGTGACAGAAACAGTGGGCTAATAATAGTCAGGCGGTTTGCCTAAGTAAACATTTAAGCGCGGTTTTATGTAATTTACATTTTTTGTTTGTGAAGGATACGTGTGAATGAGTTACTTAATGCAGGCCGGTGCTGCTAAAGATACTCTCTTTAAATATCCATTAACTGTGCTGACCGCTACAGCTGTCACGCTGTTCGCAAGGTAAAGCCGTACACGACTAAGGGATACCGGCGGCGGTTCGGCGGAATAAACGTTGAGGAGTACTGCAGTTTTTCTGCGTAATCGCTAGAATGGCGGCCTTTGCGAAGTTCTGGAGTTTCCCCCTAATGCGCACTTTTCGTCTGGTGATTGCTTGCCCGGACCGGGTCGGTATCGTTGCTAAAGTCAGTAACTTCCTGGCCTCCCACAACGGCTGGATCACCGAAGCGAGTCACCACTCGGACAATCTCAGTGGTTGGTTTTTCATGCGTCATGAAATTCGTGCCGACACGCTGCCCTTTGGTCTTGAGGCTTTTCGCGAGGCATTTGCGCCGATCGCCGAAGAGTTTTCGATGACCTGGCGCATCACCGACACCGAGCAGAAGAAACGCGTGGTACTGATGGCCAGCCGCGAGTCCCACTGCCTGGCGGACTTGCTGCACCGCTGGCACAGCGATGAGCTGGACTGCGAAATCGCCTGCGTGATCTCTAATCATGACGACCTGCGCAGCATGGTCGAGTGGCACGGCATTCCGTACTACCACGTTCCGGTCGACTCGCAGAATAAAGAGCCGGCCTTTGCCGAGGTCTCGCGCCTGGTCAAGCAACATGACGCGGATGTGGTAGTGCTGGCGCGCTACATGCAGATCCTGCCGCCAGAACTGTGCCGCGAGTACGCGGGCCAGGTGATCAACATTCACCACAGCTTCCTGCCTTCGTTTGTCGGTGCCAAACCCTATCACCAGGCTTCCCTGCGAGGCGTGAAGCTGATTGGCGCAACGTGCCACTATGTCACCGAAGAATTGGACGCGGGGCCGATCATCGAGCAGGACGTGGTACGTGTCAGCCACAGCGACAGCATTGAAGACATGGTGCGTTTCGGCCGTGATGTAGAAAAGATGGTCTTGGCCCGTGGCTTGCGCTATCACTTGGAAGACCGGGTCCTGGTGCATGGCAACAAGACTGTGGTGTTCTGATTGACCGGTGGTGATTGAAGAACAAAGGGCCTCGGCGTTTAATCGTCGCAGGCCCTTTTTATTGGGGGCTTATGCGAGGATCGAACGATGAGTGATCCCTTGGATAAAGCCACGTCCAGAGCGCCCGCAACGTTGGGGGAGGGGTGTTTGAGCCGGTATGACCCGGATGCCCTCGATGCCGAAAATGGCACGGACTTCCCCGGCGCGGCGCAGTTGTGGGAGCAATTGCAGGACGCGTCGAAGCCCGGTTCGTCAGGGCTGCGAGGCGAGCCCGACCCTGACAAGACGGTGTGACGGCTTCAGATGCGGAAACTGCCCACCAACTGTTTCAAGCGTGAAGCTTGTTGCTCCAGGTCGGAGCAGGCACGCAAGGTGGATTGCAGGTTTTCCACGCCCTCCTGATTGAGGGTGTTGATTTCGGTGATGTCCATGTTGATCGACTCCACGACCGAGGTTTGCTCCTCGGTGGCGGTGGCGACAGATTGGTTCATGCCGTCAATCTCGCTGATGCGCTGGGTGACGCTGGTCAGGCGCTCGCCCGCAAGGTTGGCGATTTCCACACTCTCCAGGCTATGACGTTGACTTTCGCTCATGGTGCTGACCGAGTCCCGAGCGCCGACTTGCAGTTCCTCGATCATCTTTTGCACCTGTTGTGCCGACTCTTGCGTGCGGTGCGCCAGGTTGCGCACCTCGTCGGCCACCACTGCAAACCCGCGTCCGGCTTCCCCGGCACGCGCCGCCTCGATGGCCGCGTTGAGCGCCAGCAGGTTGGTTTGCTGGGAAATACTGGTGATCACTTCGAGAATCTGCCCGATGTTCACAGTCTTGCTGTTGAGCGCCTCGATGTTGCTGCTGGAGGTGCTGATCATCGCTGACAGCTGGTTCATCGCCTGGATATTGCGTTCCACCACGTTCTGGCCATCTTCGGCCAGTTGGCGGGCATCGCTGGCCTGGTGAGACGCCTGGGCGGCATTGCGGGCGATTTCCTGGGCTGCGGCCCCGAGCTGGTTGATCGCGGCGGCGACGCTGTTGGTGCGATTGGCCTGCTCGTCGGAGTTGAGCATCGACGAGTTGGAGGCGCTGACCACGCGCAGCGCCACTTCATTGACTTGCCCGGTGGCCGAGGACACTTCGCGAATCGACGTGTGAATCCGCTCTACAAAGCGATTGAAGGCCAGGCCGAGAATGCCGAATTCGTCGTGATTATTGATGCTCAGGCGGCGTGTCAGGTCGCCTTCGCCATTGGCGATGTCTTCCATGGCTCGCGTCATGACATGCAGCGGTTGCAGCAGCACACGGATCAGCATGCCCAGCAGGGCGATGATGATCGCCACGGCAATCAGCGTGGCGACAATGGCTGAAGTGCGAAACTCGCTGAGCATGCTGAAGGATTTGTCTTTATCCACCGACAGGCCGATATACCAGTTTACCGACGGCAGTCCTTTGATCGGGGCGAAGGTGACGATGCGGGTTTTGCCGTCAACCTCGACTTCGCTGAAGTCAGCGCTGATTTTCGGCGTATCGGTCGGATAGACGTCACTCAGGGATTTCATCACCAGGTCTTTATTCGGGTGTACCAGCACTTTGCCGTCGGCGCTGACCAGGAATGCGTAGCCCATGCCATCGAAATCCAGCGCGCCGATGTTGTCCACCAGGGTTTGCAGGCTCAGGTCGCCACCGACCACGCCAACGCTTTGTCCCGCCTTGATGCTCGGGGTGGCGATGGAAATGATCAATTGGCCGGTGGCCGCATCGATGTAGGGTTCGGTCAGGGTTGAGCCGTTGCTGCTCAAGGCGCCTTTGTACCAGGGCCGGACACGCGGATCGAAGCCTTCGGGCATTTTGGTGTCGGGGCGTATGGTGAAGCCACCGTTGCTGTCGCCCAGATAGGTAGCCATGAACGATGACGTCAGGGATTTCTGTTCCAGCAGGCTGGCCACGGCTGCCGGCTGAGGATTGATCGCGATGTTTTGTGCGGCGTTTTCCACCAGGATAATGCGCCCGCTGAGCCAGGTCTGGATATTGCCGGCGGTTACATCGCCCATTTCATGCAGATAACTTTCGAGGTCGTCGCGAATCGCATTGCGTTGCAGGTAGTCGTTGTACAGGGTGAACAACGCAAAAGCGGCAATCACGATAAGGGCGGCGGCGAGCAGGATTTTGTGGCTGAAGCGCAGATTTTTATTCATGGCTTGTGGGGTCCGCTAAGGTCTTAATGTCCGAGCGCGCGCTCTGGTGCGAACGCGCAAAATGGCAGCGTTAAAAAAAGTGTGATATTTCCATCTGCTCCTGCAGGAATTATCCGGTCTAGCGGTTTTAGACTTTTTCGGTCTCTTGCTTCATTTGTATCGACCGTGTGGCGCTAAAGATTAACCATGGGTGACAAAATGCCTGACTCATCGCAACTCCTGATTGGTGCGGACCTCGACGTCCAGCCGATCGCCCAGGCCATGCGCCTGGCTAACCGTCATGGCTTGATCGCCGGTGCTACAGGAACCGGCAAGACCGTGACCTTGCAGCGTCTTGCCGAAGCATTCAGTGATGCCGGGGTCGCGGTATTCGCCGCGGACATCAAGGGTGACCTGTGTGGCCTGGGTGCCGCGGGCAACCCCCAGGGCAAAGTGGCCGAGCGGATCGCCGGCATGCCGTTCCTGAACTACACGCCCCAGGCGTATCCGGTGACGTTGTGGGATATCCACGGTCAGTCTGGTCATCCTCTTCGTACGACCTTGAGTGAAATGGGGCCGCTTCTGTTGGGTAGCCTGCTGGAACTGACTGACAGTCAGCAGTCGACCTTATATGCCGCCTTTAAAGTGGCGGATCGCGAAGGCCTGCTGCTGCTGGATCTCAAAGACCTCAAGGCGCTGCTCAATCACCTGAAGTTCCACCCGGAGCTGTTGGGCGACGACGCGGCGTTGATGACCACCGGTTCCAGCCAGGCGTTGCTGCGACGCCTGGCAGTGCTCGAACAGCAAGGCGCAGAAGCCTTGTTCGGCGAACCCGCGTTGCAACTGGAAGATATTCTGCAACCGGCCAGCGATGGTCGCGGGCGCATTCATCTGCTGGACGCCAGCCGACTGGTACACGAATCGCCGAAGGTCTATGCGACGTTCTTGCTGTGGTTGCTGGCGGAGCTGTTCGAGCAACTCCCCGAGCGCGGCGATGCTGAAAAGCCGCTGCTGGCGCTGTTTTTCGATGAGGCGCACTTGCTGTTTGCCGACACGCCCAAGGCGTTGCAGGAACGCCTGGAGCAAGTGGTGCGGTTGATTCGCTCCAAAGGGGTGGGGGTGTACTTTGTCACCCAGTCGCCTGGGGACTTGCCGGACAGCGTCCTGGCGCAATTGGGGTTGCGCGTCCAGCACGGTCTGCGGGCGTTCACCACCAAGGAACAGAAATCCCTGCGAGCCGTAGCCGATGGCTTCCGGCCGAACCCGGCGTTTGATGCCCTGGCGGTACTGACCGAGCTGGGGACGGGTGAGGCGCTGGTGGGGACGTTGCAGGAAAAAGGTACACCTGAGGTCGTCCAACGCGTGCTGGTGGCGCCGCCGCAATCGCGGATCGGGCCGTTGACCGAGGCCGAACGTGCCGCGTTGATTGCCAGTTCGTCGCTATTGGGGCGTTATGACAAGCCGGTTGACCGCGAGTCAGCCTATGAAGTGCTGATGGCGCGCAAGGACCTGGGCAAGCAAGCCGACGTCTCGCCTGAGGCGCAAGAGCCGAATTTCGTCGACAAGGCCGGGGCGTTTCTGGGAACCACCGCGGGCAAGGCCTTGAAATCGGCCATGCAACAGGCGGCCAATCAGATGGGCCGGCAGTTGGTGCGCGGGCTGCTGGGGTCTTTGCTTGGTGGCAGCAAGCGTAAATAGTCATCAAGTTTAGGTGATTAACTGTGGGAGCGGGCTTGCTCGCGATAGCGCTGTACCAGTCGATAAATTCGTTGACTGACACTCCGTAATCGCGAGCAAGCCCGCTCCCACATTGGATTGCGTGTAATCTTCAGGCCTTGGGTTTGGCGTGACTGGCCAGGCGTTCCAGCGCTGCCCGCAGCTTGGGATCGGTAATCCCGTCCGCCGTGGCCTGGATGGTCTCGGCGGCATTGACCGACAAATCCATCGTATGCCCCACCGCGCCTTGCTGCACGGTGGGTGGCTGGACCTTGAACTGGATGCGCGTCAGGCTGGCGAATACATCAAACGCCTGCAACTGGCGCTGCAAGCGTTTTTGCTGATAGCGCAGGCGGGTCGCCCAATGCCCGTCGGTGAGAATCAGCAGCAACGTGCCTTCACGCCAGGAGGCCACGTGACAATGTTCGCGGGCCGCAGGCTGCAGCTGGCTTTCCAGCAGGCGCTGCAAATGACCCAGGCGTTGCGCGTGACCAAAGATGGCTTTTAAAGGCTTGGCTTCGCGAAGCAACACGGCGGGAGCGCGGGCCGTCAGTGGGCGAAATGCCATATTCAGACACCTTGAGTAACAGAGCCGCCATGGTAGCAGAAAGCACCTGCGTCACCGTGGTCATTGCTTTGTCGGCGGTTTATCCATGAAATCAATAAGTAACTTCTCGCTCGTATGGGTTGAAGTTCAGCAAAAAGCCCTTATTTTAAACAAGCCCTCCTGGAGAGCCGAGCCTGCATCACTGAACAACGCCACTTTCTTCACCCTCGTTTCCGGGTAGAATGCGCGTTCGCATGCGGCCGTGAGGGCTGCTCGGGCCACTCACGGTGCGCCCTCCATCCCTAAGTGTGGAAGAACCTGCCGATATGTTTGCGCCTTTGTTAAAGAAACTTTTTGGAAGCAAGAATGAGCGCGAAGTCAAACGCATGCTCAAGACAGTGCAGTTGGTCAATGCCTTCGAAGAGCAGATGGTTGCCCTTTCGGACGAGCAATTGCGCGCCAAGACCGAAGAGTTCAAGGCCCGCATAGCCAAAGGTGAAACCCTCGACAAGCTGCTTCCCGAAGCCTTTGCGGTTGCCCGTGAAGCCGGCAAGCGCGTCATGGGCATGCGCCATTTCGACGTTCAGTTGATCGGCGGCATGACCCTGCACGAAGGCATGATTGCCGAAATGCGTACCGGTGAAGGCAAGACCCTGGTGGCCACGTTGGGTGTTTACCTCAACGCGCTGTCCGGCAAGGGCGTGCATGTGGTAACGGTGAACGACTACCTGGCCCGCCGGGACGCCAACTGGATGCGTCCGCTCTATGAGTTCCTCGGCTTGACCGTCGGCGTGGTAACGCCGTTCCAGCCGCCGGAAGAAAAGCGTGCCGCCTACGCCGCTGATATCACCTACGGCACCAACAACGAATTCGGTTTCGACTACCTGCGCGACAACATGGCGTTCAGCATGGAAGAAAAATTCCAGCGTGAACTCAACTTTGCCGTGATCGACGAAGTCGACTCCATCCTCATCGACGAAGCGCGTACCCCGTTGATCATTTCGGGCCAGGCCGAGGACAGCTCGCGCCTCTACACCGAAATCAACAAGCTTATCCCGCGTCTTGAGCAACACATCGAAGAAGTGGAAGGCGTGGTGACCAAAGAAGGTCATTACTCGATTGACGAGAAGACCCGTCAGGTCGAGCTCAACGAAGCCGGCCACCAGTTCGTCGAGGAGATGTTGACTCAGGTCGGCTTGCTGGCTGAAGGCGAGAGCCTGTATTCGGCGCATAACCTGGGCCTGCTGACCCACGTGTATGCCGGCCTGCGCGCTCACAAGCTGTTCAATCGCAATGTCGAGTACATCGTCCAGGACGGCCAGGTTGTACTGGTCGACGAACACACCGGTCGTACCATGCCCGGACGTCGTCTGTCGGAAGGCCTGCACCAGGCCATCGAAGCCAAGGAAATGCTCAACATCCAGGCCGAGAGCCAGACGTTGGCATCAACGACCTTCCAGAACTACTTCCGCCTGTACAACAAGCTGTCCGGCATGACCGGTACCGCTGACACCGAAGCGTTCGAATTCCACCAGATCTACGGTCTGTCGGTGATGGTTATCCCGCCGAACAAACCTCTGGCGCGTAAAGACTATAACGACCTGGTGTTCCTGACGGCCGAAGAGAAATACGCGGCCATTGTCGCCGACATCAAGGAATGCATGGCCCAGGGCCGTCCGGTACTGGTGGGTACCGCGACCATCGAAACCTCCGAGCACATGTCCGGCCTGCTGAATAAGGAAGGCATCGAGCACAAGGTCCTCAACGCCAAGTTCCACGAGAAAGAGGCCGAGATCATTGCCCAGGCCGGCCGCCCCGGTGCGCTGACCATCGCCACCAACATGGCCGGTCGTGGTACCGACATCCTGTTGGGCGGCAACTGGGAAGTGGAAGTGGCCTCCCTGGACAACCCGACTCCCGAGCAGATCGCCCAGATCAAGGCCGACTGGCAGAAGCGTCACCAGCAAGTGCTGGAGTCCGGTGGCTTGCAGGTCATTGCTTCCGAACGTCATGAATCGCGCCGTATCGACAACCAGTTGCGGGGTCGTGCCGGTCGTCAGGGTGACGCCGGTTCCAGCCGTTTCTACCTGTCCCTGGAAGACAGCCTGATGCGCATCTTCGCATCGGATCGCGTGAAGAACTTCATGAAGGCCCTGGGCATGCAGTCCGGTGAAGCGATTGAGCACCGCATGGTGACCAATGCCATCGAAAAGGCGCAACGCAAGGTCGAAGGCCGCAACTTCGATATCCGTAAGCAATTGCTGGAGTTCGATGACGTCAACAACGAACAGCGTAAAGTGATTTATCACATGCGTAACACGTTGCTGGCCGCCGACAACATTGGCGAAACCATTGCCGACTTCCGCCAGGACGTGCTGAACGCCACTGTTTCCGCGCATATCCCCCCGCAATCGCTGCCTGAGCAGTGGGACGTGGCTGGCCTGGAGGCCGCGTTGAAGAGCGACTTCGGTGTCGACTTGCCGGTCCAGCAATGGCTCGACGAAGACGATCATCTGTACGAAGAAACTCTGCGTGAAAAACTGATGGCCGAACTGTTGGCCGCGTACAACGAGAAAGAAGAACAGGCGAGCGCCGAAGCGCTGCGCACCTTCGAGAAACAAATTGTGCTGCGCGTGCTCGACGACCTGTGGAAAGACCACTTGTCGACCATGGATCACCTGCGTCACGGTATCCATTTGCGTGGCTACGCCCAGAAGAACCCGAAGCAGGAGTACAAGCGCGAGTCGTTCACGCTGTTCTCCGAGTTGCTGGATTCGATCAAGCGCGATTCGATTCGTGTGCTGTCCCACGTTCAGGTACGCCGCGAAGACCCGATCGAAGAAGAAGCGCGCCTGCGCCAGGAAGCCGAAGCCCTGGCCGCACGCATGCAGTTCCAGCACGACGAGGCCCCCGGCCTTGACGCGCCTCAGGTGCTGGGTGAGGAGGCCGATATGGCTGATGTCGCCCAGGCACCTGTGCGCAACGAGCAGAAGTTGGGCCGCAACGAGCCATGCTGGTGCGGTTCCGGCAAGAAGTTCAAGCACTGCCACGGCGAAATCAACTAAGATTTTCGCCTGACGCTGCAACACCCCGCGCCGCGACCGGCTTCAGCCGTCGCGGCGTTTTGCCATTATTTCTCCGTCGACGACGACGGCGCAGACATCACTTTTCTTGAGGAGCGCATTCATGGCTGTTGGTCTTGGTCCTTTGCCCACGCTGCACCCGGTGGCCGGTTTTGAACTCGGTATTGCTTCGGCCGGCATCAAGCGCCCGGGGCGCAAGGATGTGGTGGTGATGCGCTGTGCCGAAGGTTCGACTGTCGCCGGAGTGTTTACCCTCAATGCCTTCTGCGCGGCGCCGGTGATTCTCGCCAAGCAACGTGTCGAAGGCGAGGTGCGCTACCTGTTGACTAACACCGGCAATGCCAACGCCGGTACCGGCGAGCCTGGCCTGGCCGCCGCCGCCCGGACTTGTGCCAGGCTCGCGGCACTGGCGGGTGTCGAGGCCAACCAGATCCTGCCGTACTCCACCGGCGTGATCGGCGAACCGCTGCCGGTGGAAAAGATCGAAGGCGCGCTGCAGGCGGCGCTGGATGACCTGTCCGAGGATAACTGGGCGGCCGCGGCCACCGGGATCATGACCACCGACACCCTGCCCAAGGGTGCCAGTCGCCAGTTCGTGCATGACGGCGTCACCGTCACCGTCACCGGCATCAGCAAAGGCGCCGGCATGATCCGCCCGAACATGGCGACCATGCTTGGCTACATCGCCACCGACGCCAAAGTCTCGCGTGACGTGCTGCAAAACCTGATGCTGGACGGCGCCAACAAGTCGTTCAACCGCATCACTATCGACGGCGATACGTCGACCAACGACTGCTGCATGTTGATCGCGACCGGCAAAGCCGATGTGCCGCCCATCACCTCCTCCAACGGGCCGTTGTTTGCCGCGCTGAAGCAGGCGGTGTTCGAAGTGTGCATGGAAGTGGCCCAGGCCATCGTGCGCGACGGCGAAGGCGCGACCAAATTCGTCACCGTTGAAGTCAATGGCGGCGGCAATCATCAGGAATGCCTGGACGTCGGTTACACCGTGGCCCATTCGCCGCTGATCAAGACCGCGTTGTTTGCTTCCGACCCGAACTGGGGGCGCATTCTGGCGGCCGTCGGGCGTGCCGGTGTGCCGAACCTCGACGTCAGCCAGATCGACGTGTTCCTGGGCGACGTGTGTATCGCGAGCAAGGGCGCACGCGCTGAGACCTACACCGAAGCACAAGGCTCGGCAGTGATGCAGCAGGCAGAGATCACTATCCGCATCGAGTTGGGGCGCGGTGAATGCAGCGAGACCATCTGGACCACTGATCTGTCCCACGAGTATGTGAAGATCAACGCCGAATACCGCACCTGATACGGGAGTGGCGGGCGGGGCTGCCTGGCAGCCCTGACATTCAAGGCTGGGTGAGAGGGCGTAGTAGGGTGAAACGAGTTCATGTAGCAGCAGCGGTCATTCGGGGTGTCGACGGCAGGATTCTGCTGGCGCGTCGCGCGGATACCCAGCATCAGGGCGGCCTTTGGGAGTTTCCCGGTGGCAAGGTGGAGGCCGATGAAACGGTTGTCGCGGCGCTGGGTCGAGAGTTGCAGGAAGAGTTGGGTATCCAGGTCACCACGAGCCGGCCGTTGATCAAAATTCAGCATGACTATCCGGACAAGCAGGTGTTGCTGGATGTCTGGGAGGTCAGCGGGTTTACCGGCGAGCCCCACGGCGTGGAAGGGCAGCCCATTGAGTGGGTCGCCCAACGGGACTTGATCAACTACGCGTTTCCGGCGGCGAATGCACCTATCGTCGCGGCCGCCCGTTTGCCCGCCGAGTACCTGATCACGCCGGGCGAGCTGGAAACCCCGACCCTGTTGCGCGGGATACAGCGAGCCATTGCTGGCGGAATCAGGCTGGTGCAACTGCGCGCGCCCAACGGCTACGATCCGAAGTACCGGGATTTGGCGGTGGACGCTGTCGGTCTGTGTGCCGGCAAGGCGCAATTGATGCTCAAGGGGCCATTTGAATGGCTGGGTGATTTTCCTTCCGCGGGCTGGCACATGACGTCGGCGCAACTGCGCAAGTACGCCAGCAAGGGACGCCCGTTGCCCAAGGATCGCTGGCTGGCGGCGTCCTGCCATAACGCTGAGGAACTGGCGCTGGCCGAATTGATGGACGTGGATTTCGTCACGCTGTCACCCGTGCAACCGACCCAGACCCATCCCGATGCCCAGCCGCTGGGTTGGGAGCAGGCGAGGCAGTTGATCAGTGGGTTCAGCAAGCCCGTCTTTCTGTTGGGTGGCGTCGGGCCGGCGGAGCGGGAAAAAGCGTGGGACGCGGGGGCTCAAGGTGTCGCGGGGATTCGGGCGTTCTGGCCTGAGGTTTGAGGTGTCTTATCGGGCCTCATCACGAGCAAGCCCGCTCCCACATTGGACCGAGTTCCAACTTTGGAATGCAGTCGAATGTGGGAGCGGGCTTGCTCGCGATAAGGTCGATAACACACTACAAAACCCAGCAGAATGTCAGTGCGGCTTAGCCGCCGCCTGCCACAAAACCTCTGCAACCCCCTGCCGCCTGGCAATCACCCTCGCTGCCACAAACAGCAGATCCGATAGTCGATTGATATACGCCAAGCCCACCCCCTCCAACGGTTCCAGCGCATTCAACTGCTGGCACCTGCGTTCCGCGCTGCGGGCCAGGCTCCTGCAGATGTGCGCCTGGGCGATCAAGGCCGAACCACCTGGCATGATGAAGTTCTCCAGCGGGCCGACCTCGTCATTCCAGCGATCAATGGCTGCTTCCAGCCGATCAACCTCACCGGCATTCAGCGCCTTGTACACCGGCATCGCCAGCTCGCCACCGAGATCGAACAGACGGTGCTGGCACGGTGTGAGGACCTCGATCAGTTCCTCCAGCCCCGGATGCTCGCCACTCTGTTCTTCAAGGCCTGCCAGCAGCAGTCCCAGTTGACTGTTGAGCGTGTCGACTTCGCCAATCGCCTCTACCCGGGGATGATCCTTGGGCACGCGGCGGCCGTCACCCAGGCCGGTCTCGCCTTTATCGCCAGTTCGGGTGTAAATCTTCGACAGGCGAAAGCCCATGATCAATGCTCCTGCTGAATGAATGCTTGAGGGGGTAACTGGCTGCCCGCCAATGGCAGGCGCAAGGTGAAACACGTGCCTTGACCGAGGGTGGAGTGAACTTCCATCTGGCCTTTGTGATTGTTGGTGATGATGAAATAGGACACCGACAGCCCAAGGCCCGTGCCCTGGCCAATTTCCTTGGTGGTAAAGAAGGGTTCGAAGGTGCGTTTGCGTACGTTCTCGCTCATGCCGATGCCATTGTCTTCGACCTGAATCTCCGCCCACGGCGGGTTGAGGCGGGTCCGCAGGATGATGCGCCCCGGCTCGCCGTCATCTGCACGCTGGTGGATGGCCTGGGCGGCGTTTTTCAACAAGTTGAGCAACACTTGTTCCAACTCGTTGGCGGTGCCGGGCACCGGCCCCAACTGTGGATCGAACTGGCGGATGATCGCCTGCCCCTTGAAGTCAAAGCCAATCGCCAGGTCGAAGTCGTTGCCGGCAATCTCGACCGCCTGATCGATCAGCCCCGGCAAATCGCAGGGCGCCATCTGGCGGTTGCTGCGGCGGCTGAAGCTGAGCATATGCGTGACGATCTTTGCTGCGCGCGCGCCGGCTTGCTGGATCCCGTCAAGCAGTTGCGGGACTTCGCGGCTTTGCAGGTAGCGATTGACCGTGTCCAGCTCCACGCCTGCCTGTTCGGCGTGTTCAAGGTTTTTCGGCAGATCCGCTGACAAGCGCCGGCGAATGTTCTGTACGTTGTGCAGGATTGCTCCCAGCGGGTTATTGATCTCGTGGGCCATGCCGGCGGCAAGACCGCCGACCGAGAGCATTTTTTCCGACTGCACCATCATTTCTTCCAGCGACAGGCGCTGGGTGATGTCATCGATCCGAATCACTACCCCGCGTCCGGCGCCGCCCATCAGCGGATAAAAGGTCAGGGCATAGTGTTTGGGCTCATCGTCCTTGATCCAGGTGACGCGTTCGATGCGTTCCACGGTGTGTTCTTCCACCGCGGCCTTGAGTTGCGGCAGGTACGGCTTGAGCGGTTCGAAGGCAAGGAAGATCGGCTGGTTCAGCGCTTCGTCCAGGCGCGTGCCCGAAAGGGCGCTGGCTTCCTGGTTCCACTGGGTCACGTAGAGTTGTTCGTCCAGGGCGATCAGCGCCGATGGCATGGAGTCGATGATGCTGTTGAGGTAATTCTGAAACCCGGTGAGTTTTTTTTCGATCTTGCTGCGTACCTGGACTTCCAGCTCAAGTTTGCGATTGGTGTGGCGCGTTTCCTCGGCCAGGCCTTGAGCCTGGTCAAAGGCCGCCTGGGAATCATCGCGCGCGCGTTTGAGCTGCTGTTCGCGCGCTTCGATGCGCGACAACATGGTATTGAATGCTTCGGCCAGACTACCGATTTCGTCATGGTTGCCACGGCGCGCACGCAGGGCGTAGTTCTCTTCCCGGGTGACCTGGCGCGACAGTTCTTCCAGCTCATGGATGGGCCGTGTAATCAGCCGTTTGATTTGCCGCGCAATGATCAGCCACAGCAGCACGCTGAAGATCAGGATGCCCAGGCTGGCGGTCAAGGTGCCGGTATAGAACGCGACCGGCAGTTCGCTGCTGGCCACCAGGAGCAAATGCCCCGAGGGCTGGCCGGGTCGAGGCAAGGTAATGACCTGATTACTGCGAAACTCGGTGACCTGCCAGCCTTCGATGTGTCGGTAGTTTTCCGGCAGGTGCAACCGTTCACCCTGTTGCAGTTGAGCCAGCCGATCGCCATTGCTGTCGTACAGCGCCGCGGCGCGCAGCGGTGAATAGCTGGTCAGCTCGTTGAGCAAGGCTTCGGCCTTGGCAGGGGAGTCCAGGGCTTGAGAGGCGAGCGTCGGGTTGGACACCAGTCGACCGATAGCCTGCAAGGCCTGGGGCGCCATGCTTTCCTGGGAGATCCAGTAGGCCGCGCTGATAAAGCTCAGGTTGGCCATCAGTAGCACGGTGGTCAGCAGTGCCAGCAGGGCCGCCAGCAGTTTCTGTCCAACCGGTAGATTTTCGAGACGCTGGCGCAGTGGCATCGGTTTTTTCACAGGCAAGGAACAGGCAGGCAGGGTAGCGCGTGCGTCAGTCGCTGGGCAATCCGTGCGCATTCAGGTGGCTGACCAAGCGTACTTGCAGTTGTTGCAGGTGCGGCAGGTTCAACTGATGGCGTAAGGCCGCGCGACAGGCATAGCCAAGTAGATAACTGATTTCGGTACGCCGTCCATTGGCGACGTCCTGGTACATCGACGAATAATTGGCCGCGGTGGCCTGGATCACTCGTTCCACTTCGGTCTGCAGGTCTTGCGCCGCGGCGGGCTGGCCACAGCATTCCAACAATTGAGTCAACTCGGCGCATAAGGTCGCCACTTCGCACTGATGATCGCGCAGGTCGCCGTTGCGGCAGTGGTGCAGCACGGTCAGGGGATTGATCGCACAATTGAGTGCCAGTTTTCGCCAGAGGCGGGTGAGGATGTCGGTACTCCATTCATGGGGAATGCCGGCGGCGTGCAGCTCGTCCAGCCACAGTGGAGGCGAGGGCTGGTTCGCGTCACCCAGCCAGGTATAACCATGACCGGCAAACACCACGCGCCCATCGCTTTCGCGAAATGCGCCTTCGGTGCTGGAGGCGAAGATACAGCGCGCATGGGGCAATTGTGCGGCGACGGCGTCCTGGCTGCCCAGGCCGTTTTGCAGCAGGATCAGTTCAGCATCCGGTGTCAGGCGCTGAGCCAGTTGTGTGATCGCACCCTCTGCATCGTAGGCTTTGCACGCTACCAGCAGGCGACGAATCGGTTCGCGGCTGTCGGGTGTTTCAGCGATGACGGGATAGGTGTGGGCTTGGCCCTGTTCTACCAGGGTCAGGCCGGGGGCTGCACGGTAGCTTGCCAGGCGTATGTGATCGCGCAGTATCAGCCTGACCGGCAGGCCGGCGCGTGCCAGGCGCGTGGCCCATAGCGTGCCGAGACTGCCGGCGCCGAGGACGTGCCAGAGGGTTGACATGAGTTATTGCTCCACAAGCCGCTGGGCGAGCCGAGCAGCCCTGCGTAAAGAGTCGTTATAATGCCCGGGCATTTTACCCGCAAGCCAGGCGCGCTCCATCTCTATTGAGTCGCGCCCCTTTTTACTGGAGAAATTACATGCCGTCGTTCGACGTGGTATCTGAACTGGACAAGCACGAAGTCACCAACGCCGTCGAGAACGCCGTCAAGGAGCTGGACCGTCGTTATGATTTGAAAGGCAAGGGCAGTTTCGAGTTCAAGGAGAAGGACCTGACGGTCAATCTGACTGCGGAAGCTGATTTCCAGTTGGAAGCGATGATCGAAATTCTCAAGCTGGCCCTGGTCAAGCGCAAGATCGATGTGCAGTGCCTTGAGGTCAAGGACGCCTACGCCTCCGGCAAGCTGATGAAGCAGGAAGCTGTACTTAAAGAAGGCATCGACAAGGAGCTGGCGAAAAAGATCGTCGCTCACGTCAAGGATGCCAAGCTCAAGGTCCAGGCCGCGATTCAGGGCGAGCAGGTGCGTATCACCGGCAAAAAACGTGACGATCTGCAAGAGGCCATCGCGGCTCTGCGCGCCAAAACGTTCGACATGCCGCTGCAGTTCAATAACTTCCGCGACTGATTCGTTTGGAACCTGCGGGCGTTTTCGACGTCCGACGCCGCAGAGTCTGCAGAAACAATTGAGCCCTTCGGGGCTCAATTGCTGTGGCGATCTTTATTGCAGCCGCACATCCGGCAAACAGGAGAATATAGATGGATTTGAACGCTGAAGTGGAACACTTGGTCAAGGCCTCCCAGGCCTGGATCCCGATGCTCATGGAATACGGCAGCCGGGTATTGCTGGCTGTCATCACCCTGGCGATCGGTTGGTGGCTGATCAACAAGCTGACCCATAAAATGGGGCGCTTGCTGGCCATGCGCAATGCGGATCTGGCGTTGCAGGGCTTTGTCACCAAGCTGTCGAACATTGTGCTGAAGATCATGCTGATCATCAGCGTGGCCTCCATGATCGGGGTGGAAACCACCTCGTTTGTCGCCGCGATTGGTGGTGCGACCCTGGCCATTGGCCTTGCGCTGCAAGGCAGCCTGGCGAACTTTGCCGGTGGCGTGCTGATCCTGTTGTTCCGTCCGTTTCGCATCGGTGACTGGATCGAAGCCCAGGGCACGGCGGGTACCGTCGACAGCATCCAGATCTTCCACACGGTGATTCGTACCGGTGATAACAAGACGGTCATTGTGCCCAATGGCATTCTGTCTAACGGCATCATTACCAACACCAACCGCCAGCCAACCCGCAAGGTGATCTTTGACGTGGGCGTGGACTACGAGGCGGATCTGCAAAAGGCCCGTGAAGTCCTGCTTGAATTGGCCAAGGATCCACGCGTTCTGGCTGATCCCGAGCCGGTAGCGGTGATCTCGACCTTGGGTGACAGTTCGATCACAGTGTCCCTGCGGGCGTGGACCAAGACGTCGGATTATTGGGATGTGGTGTTCATGCTTAACGAACTGGCCCGTGACCGATTGAAAACAGTCGGGATTGATATTCCGTTTCCCCAGCGGGTTATTCGTGTCGTACAGGAAACTGCTGCCGAGTAGGAGCGAGTATTTGAATCAAGCCTGGTCGAATGGTCAGGTTTGATTCAGATTGGCAAACTAGATAGCTAGCTTGCTAGTTACAGGGTGCGGCAATCCTGAAATAAAATTGTAATAAAAAAGCCGCCCACTTGTTATCAAGTAGGCGGCTTTTTGTTAGAGCCGAAACTCTAGTTCATCGTTGTAATTAACGCGTTAATTACAGGATGTTCAGCGGGTATTGCGCGATCAGACGCAGTTCGTCGATCGATGGCGAACCGTAGTACACGCCATCGTTGGAGCGGTAGGTGGCTTGACGCAGGCGCAGGCTGAGGTCTTTGGCCGGACCTGCCTGGATCACGTACTTGGCCTCGATGTCGCGTTCCCACTCTTTACCATTCGAGGTGGTGGCGGTATTGGCGCCGCTACCGGTGATGTAACGGGTCATGAAGCTCAGGCCCGGTACGCCGAAGGTGGCCATGTTGATGTCGTAGCGCGCCTGGAAGGATTTCTCGCCTTCGGCGTTGAAGTCCGAACGGGCTACCGAGTTGGCCAGGAACACAGTACCGCCGCCGTCTACGCCGTAGCCGTAGTCGCCGTCACCGGTAACTTTCTGGGCTGCCAGGGTGAAGGTGTGCGCGCCGATGGTGTAGGCGCCCTGCAGGCTGAAGGCACGGTTGTCGAGCTTGGTGGTGCCATCGTTGTAAGCGCGTTGCAGGCCTTGGCCTTCGCTCTTGGTGTCGTAGATGTTGAAGTCTATGGCGAACGACTGGTCGTCGCTCAGGGCTTGGGTCCAGTTGAGGTTGCTGTAGTACTTGCGGAAGTAATCTTCGGTCTTCGCGTAGTACAGGCTACCGGTGAACTCTGGAGTGAACGAGTAGACACCGCCGACGAAGTCAGTCTTGGTCAGGCCCAGGCTGTCGTGGAAGGTCTGGTTTTGCGACCGGCTTGCGGTGAAGTGACCGCCTTCCAGTTTCAGGCCCTTGATCTCGTTGCTGGTGATCGAGATACCTTGTGGCAGCTCAGGCAGCAAGCGGCTGTCATCCGATGCGAATACCGGCGCGGTGGTGTACTGGTCGCCGACTTTCAAGACGGTATCGGAGATACGGAACTTGATGGCGCCGCCGCCTTTGGAGTAGTCATCCTGCGAACGACCGTCCGAGCCCTGCGGGAACAGGCCGGTACCGGCACGACCCTTACCGCTGTCGAGCTTGACGCCCAACAGGCCGATCACGTCCACACCGACACCAATGGTGCCTTGGGTGAAGCCCGACTCGTACAGGGCGTGGAAGCCCAGACCGGACTCTTCGACACGGCTCTGCGTGCCCGCCGGGTTGTTGCGGAAGTCGCGGCTAAAGTACAGGGCGCGGGTGTTGATGCTGAACGTGCTGTCTTCAACAAAGCCCTTGGACTCGTCCTGGGAGGACGCCATTGCGAACTGCGAGGTGCCTGCTGAAACAGCCAGGGCGATCATGCTCCACTTCATCACGCGCATCGTGATTTGCTCCTTTGGTTTAGGAAGAGTACTGCCGTCCCACCTGTATTTTTGTCTGGGCGGCTCTTTCTTTTTGTATCAGCGCAAATTTATAACACGCTGACAGTATTGGCGATACTTGCTCATCTGTCCTTTCAGCTTCTTTACGAAGCTGTCGTAAATTGCTCACTCCGTGTCGCAAATCCACAGTCGGTATGTAACCCGGACTGACAACTTCAACGCTGTGTTTACTAGTCTGAATGTAGGCGAAAAAAACACCCTGTTCAAAGTTTCAATATGTTCCTGATCTGCGTTGACTCACTCGTGTTCTATATAGCGTGAAACACCCGAGTCCCGTCGGATGTCGTTGTCGACGATGTGGGTGGTTATGCAACAAGCGTGCACAAAGCGGTAACTGAATGTCATTTTTTCGTGAAAAGTCTCTTTGGCCTAAAAAAACCGCATAAGCACTGGGTTTTTGCGCCGTTTGGTTTGGCCTTGACAGGGGAAGATCGCCGATTTTTGGCGCGGCGAAAAACCACTTTCGTGGAGAAACGTTACCGATTGACCCCGTGGCGTGAGTAGATGGCGAATGGGAAGTGCATGAATTGGTGCATAAATGACTCATTTTGGTGCGCGGGGCCAAGGCCTCGGAGGCGGATGTGGGAGGCAGGCGGATTGCCCGTGAAGCAGCGCTCATTCGCAGGTATGCTGGGCCTCTGAAAAATTGATTAGCCGAACGGAGTGACTGCGGTGTTCGCCCTGGATCCACGTCTGCAAAATGACACGCTGCCGATTGGGGATTACCCCTTGTGCCGGCTACTGCTGTGTAACGACTCTAACTACCTCTGGCTGATTCTGGTGCCACGCGTCGATGCTGTCAGTGAGGTGTTTCAACTCGATAGCGCCGATCAACAGCGGCTGTGGCAGGAAACCACGACCTTGGCGCAGTTGCTCGATCAGGGCTTTGCCGCTGATAAAATCAACATTGGCGCTTTGGGCAACGTCGTCAGCCAGTTACATGTGCATGTGATTGCGCGCAAGCGCGATGATGCAGCCTGGCCCGCCCCGGTCTGGGGCAAGCATCCTGCAGTGCCTTATGCCCCCGAGCAGGTGACTGCGATTCGTGCACGTCTGCGCGCGCTATTGCCCGCTGATTTCATCTTTACCCAGGATTGAGCCATGGACCTGCAAGATCGCGTGACGGACCTCGAAAGCCGCTTGGCTTTTCAGGACGACACCATAGAGACGTTGAACGACATTCTGGTCACCCAGCAGCGTGCGGTGGAGCGTTTGCAGTTGCAGATGACGGCTCTACTCAAGCGCCAGGAAGAAATGGGTGGGCAGTTCGAGGCGTCCGAAGAAGAAGCTCCGCCGCCTCATTATTGAGGGTTCGGATCAATTTCCAGGCAATAAAAAACCGCGAAGCAGCCTAGGCTGCAACGCGGTTTTTTTACGCCGCAATCAGCGCCGCGGCAAGGCCGCGATCACATCTTCAGCTTGCAGGCCTTTATCACGGTTCATCACCGAGAACTCCACGCGCTGGCCTTCCACCAGAACGCGATGACCTTCGCCACGAATAGCCCGGAAGTGGACGAAGATATCGTCCCCCGAGTCCCGGGAAATAAAGCCGAAGCCTTTAGAGGTGTTGAACCACTTGACGGTCCCGGTATCACGGTTGGTCATGTCGTAGTTTTGCGACGCGGCAGCCGGGGATGAGCGGTAGAAGCTGATGGCCAGATGAAGAATGATGGCCACCAGTGCAATCGCCAGGCTGAGCAGAACGGCCGGATGGCCGCCGACTTCAGGCATCGGCGCGAGCAACGTCAGGGTTTGTACGACAACGGCCAGCACCAGCAGGGCGCTGACCAGGTTCTGCAGTTGATGACGCGCGCCTTTGTTCCAGTAAGGAATGACTGGAGCCAGGGTCAGGTTGATAAGGCCAAAAAAGGCCAGGTAAACAGCATCGGGTTGTTGCAGGTAGGGTAGCGTCTCGGTTCTAAGGCTTGGGATAAAGGACAGCAGCAACGCTGCGGCGCCCGTTAGCAGGTGGACGATTTTCAACATTTTGATTAACTCACGTTTTAGACGGATCACAAGGAAGAGCTGATTGGCACGGTTCGCTTCTGAACAATGGGAGGCGTTGGGCACGTACGCGGGTATCAGCCTATGCCGCTGGCCGCAGAAAATAGCGGTAGCGACACGCTGCCTATTTAACAGCAAAGCCTGTGCCTACTCAAATCAAGCGTTTCAAGGCGTTGCAAGGAACAGGGCATTTGTGCGGCAAACGCTTGTCCTAGACAGTTGTAGGGCTTTTCCTTTGTCTGCGCGTGTCACGCTCGATGCGCGTGTGCTTCGCGCCGCAGGGGCGATTTGTCGCAGGTCAGCGCGGGAAGTCGGGCTGCGTAAGGCAAGTACTCTTGCTAGAGTGGGAAGGCACCTGATCAATGAAATTCCATCAATTGAAGGGGATAAACATGGCAATCGATATTGGTATCAGTGAAGAGGACCGTAAGTCCATTGTTGACGGACTTTCACGACTGCTTTCAGATACCTATGTACTTTATCTAAAGACCCATAACTTTCATTGGAACGTGACGGGGCCGCAGTTTCGTACCTTGCACTTGATGTTTGAAGAGCAATATAACGAGTTGGCGCTGGCGGTGGATTTGATTGCCGAGCGTATCCGCGCCCTGGGCTTTCCCGCGCCCGGGGCGTACTCGATCTATGCGCGTCTTTCTTCGATCAAGGAAGAAGAGGGTGTGCCCGCCGCTGAAGACATGATCAAGCAACTTGTCGAGGGGCAGGAAGCCGTTACCCGCACTGCGCGCGGGATCTTCCCGTTGCTCGATAAAGTCAGTGACGAGCCTACCGCCGACTTGTTGACCCAGCGTATGCAGGTACATGAAAAAACCGCATGGATGCTGCGTTCCCTGCTCGAAACCAAGTAAACCGCAAGGGTCAGTGGCGTCCACCCGGCGTCACTGGCTATCACCCTTCAAGCTGCCCTGCGGGCTTCCTGATTCGCCTGTTGGCTTGTCCTACGCGCATCAACTCCGTGTCTTCTGGCTGAACTTGTCTACTTGCTGTTTTATAGAACCAACGGCAAATAAAAGCAGTTTATCCAACAGCCGTTTGGCAAGGGAGTGTCAAGTGTATGTCGCGTGGAGTGGGTAATAGCGGGATGGAAATGTCCGGCATTCACAATATAAAGGTCGATCCGTTTGTCAAGGGATTCGATATGGCGCTGGCTCGACCGTTATCTCGTTCTGTCAGGCTCAATGGTTTCTCGACCTGCTTGAGGCTCGAAGAAGTGTACTGGAATATTCTCGCGGAAATAGCCAAGGTGAATACGTGTTCAATCAGTGCGCTGTTGTCCTACGTGGATCGGGAAGTACATTTGCGCCATGGCGGGGTAAAAAACTTCAGTGGCTTGGTCAGGGTGGTGTGCGTGGCTCATGTATTGAAAGGGCGGGCTTCGGTATCGCCAGTGACTCAGGCAGGCCTGGGATGAGTGTGGTGTCCGGCACTTGAGCGGTCGAGGGTCGCAACAGGTGCCGGGCCCCAACCCCCGGTCTGGCTGTCTATCTGTAAAACTGCGGGCCGCCACGGCTGCACGGCCCCGATTTACCAGATATAATCCCGCCCTTTGCTGCGCATGTCGGGCTTTTTCAAGGTCCCGGGCCAAGGCGCGGCGCAGCAGTGACGTGATCGCCGAGACATCCCAATGCCCATGTACGACTATCAATGTGCTTCCTGTGGTCATCAGTTGGAAGCCATTCAAAAGATCAGCGACGCGCCGTTGGTCGATTGCCCTGCTTGCCGGGCACCCGAGTTGAAGAAGATGTTGTCGATGCCGGGCTTTCGCTTGAGCGGTTCCGGCTGGTACGAGACCGACTTCAAGACCGGCACGAAGAAGAATCTGGCGGGCGGCGACAAAGCCGACTGAATTGAACACTACGCGTGAGCGCTTGCATTCTCCGCCGCCTGGCTTAAGGTGCGGTGATCGAGCAGGACCTCCACCGAATTTCGAATTACGAGAAGTGAAACCACTACCATGATGCGCAGCCACTATTGCGGCCAACTGAACGAGACCCTGGAAGGTCAGGAAATCACCCTTTGCGGATGGGTTCACCGTCGCCGCGACCACGGCGGGGTGATCTTCCTCGATATCCGTGATCGCGATGGGCTGGCCCAGGTGGTATTCGACCCGGATCGCGCCGAGAGCTTCGCCGCCGCCGATCGCGTGCGCAGCGAATACGTCGTGAAAATCACCGGTAAGGTCCGCCTGCGTCCGGCCGGTGCCGTCAACGCCAATATGGCCTCGGGCGCGATCGAAGTGCTGGGTTACGACCTTGAAGTACTGAACGAGTCGGAAACCCCGCCGTTCCCATTGAACGAATTTTCCGACGTCGGCGAAGAAACGCGCCTGCGTTACCGCTTCCTCGACCTGCGTCGTCCGGAAATGGCCGAGAAGCTGCGTCTGCGTTCGCGCATGACCACCAGCATCCGCCGCTTCCTCGACGAGAATGGTTTCCTCGACGTCGAGACACCGATCCTGACTCGCGCCACGCCGGAAGGCGCTCGCGACTACCTGGTGCCGAGCCGTACCCACGCCGGTAGTTTCTTCGCCTTGCCGCAATCGCCGCAGTTGTTCAAGCAGTTGTTGATGGTGGCCGGTTTCGACCGTTACTACCAGATCGCCAAGTGCTTCCGTGATGAAGACCTGCGTGCCGATCGTCAGCCGGAATTCACCCAGATCGACATCGAGACCAGCTTCCTCGATGAAACCGAGATCATGGGCCTTACCGAGCAGATGATTCGCAACCTGTTCAAGGAAGTGCTGGGCCTGGAGTTCGGTGATTTCCCGCACATGACGTTCGAAGAGGCCATGCGCCGCTACGGTTCCGACAAGCCGGACCTGCGTAACCCGCTGGAACTGGTGGACGTGGCCGATCAGCTGAAAGAAGTCGACTTCAAGGTGTTCAGCGGCCCGGCCAACGACCCGAAATGCCGTATCGCCGCCCTGCGCGTACCGGGTGGCGCCAGCATGCCGCGCAAGCAGATTGACGACTACACCAAGTTCGTCGGCATCTACGGCGCCAAGGGCCTGGCGTACATCAA
Source organism: Pseudomonas sp. GQ91 (assembly GCF_059758795.1). Classification (NCBI taxonomy): domain Bacteria; kingdom Pseudomonadati; phylum Pseudomonadota; class Gammaproteobacteria; order Pseudomonadales; family Pseudomonadaceae; genus Pseudomonas; species Pseudomonas sp. GQ91. The sequence goes on along the minus strand of NZ_JCAXED010000011.1, from coordinate 23,190 downwards.
GGTCAACGAGCGCGCCAATGGTGTTGAAGGTCTGCAATCGCCGATCGTCAAGAACATTCCGCTGGACAACCTGAACGCGATCCTCGATCGCGTTGGCGCGGTCGATGGCGACATCGTGTTCTTCGGCGCCGACAAGGCCAAGATCGTCAGCGAAGCCCTCGGCGCGCTGCGGATCAAGCTGGGTCACGACCTCAACCTGCTGACCTGCGAATGGGCACCGATGTGGGTCGTCGATTTCCCGATGTTCGAAGAGAACGACGACGGCAGCTTCTCTGCCTTGCACCACCCGTTCACCGCGCCGAAGTGCTCGCCGCAGGAACTGGAAGCCAACCCGGCGGGCGCGTTGTCCCGCGCCTACGACATGGTGCTGAACGGCACCGAGTTGGGTGGCGGTTCGATCCGTATTCACCGCAAGGAAATGCAGCAAGCGGTATTCCGTCTGCTGGGCATCAACGAGGCGGAACAGGAAGAGAAATTCGGCTTCCTGCTCGATGCGCTGAAATACGGCGCGCCACCCCACGGTGGTCTGGCCTTCGGCCTTGACCGTCTGGTGATGCTGATGACAGGCGCCCAGTCGATCCGTGAAGTGATTGCCTTCCCGAAAACCCAGAGTGCTGCCGACGTGATGACGCAGGCTCCGGGTGTGGTGGATGCCAAGGCCCTGCGCGAATTGCATATCCGTCTGCGCGAGGCGCCGAAGGCTGAGTAAGGCCGCCGTGTGAAAGCGCGATAAGGTTTTACGCAGTCAAAAAAGGCGCATCTTCGGATGCGCCTTTGCGTTAAAGAGCTAAATCCCGTCTGGGGCGGGATCGATCAAGGTTTCTAGAGAATTTCGGAGTTGTGTTATGGCTGGCCATTCCAAGTGGGCGAACATCAAGCACCGCAAAGAGCGTCAGGATGCCAAGAAAGGCAAGATATTCACCAAGTGGATTCGCGAGCTGACCGTTGCGGCCCGTCAAGGCGGCGCTGACCCGGGTTCCAACCCGCGTCTGCGGCTGGCGCTGGACAAGGCCCTTGGCGCAAACATGAGCCGGGACATTATCGACCGCGCGGTTGCGCGGGGGGCCGGCGCGGCCGACACCGATGATATGGTCGAGCTGAGCTATGAGGGTTACGGTCCGGGCGGCGTGGCGGTGATGGTCGAGTGCATGACCGACAACCGCAACCGTACCGCCGCTGCCGTTCGCCATGCGTTCAGCAAGTGTGGCGGTAATCTGGGGACTGATGGTTCGGTGGCTTATCTGTTCGAGCGCAAGGGGCAGATTTCCTTTGCGCCGGAGGTGGACGAGGATGCGCTGATGGAAGCTGCGATGGAGGCGGACGCCGACGACGTGGTGACCAACGAAGATGGCTCCATTGATGTGTTCACCTCGTTCGCCGGTTTCTATGCGGTGCGCAATGCCCTGGAAGCTGCGGGTTTCAAAGGCACTGACGCGGAAATCGTCATGCTGCCGACCACCAGTGCCGAGCTTGACCTGGAAGGCGCGCAGAAAGTGCTCAAGTTGCTGGATATGCTGGAAGACCTGGATGACGTGCAGAACGTGTATTCCAATGCTGATATCCCGGAAGACGTGGCTGCACAACTAGGCTGAACCCCCATCTCCACTGTAGGAGCGAGCTTGCTCGCGAAGAACTTGAGAGCGACGCTGGGTGTCAGAATTCCTGCGTTATCGAGGGCGATTTTCGCGAGCAAGCTCGCTCCTACAGTGGATTGGTGTCGCTGCTGACGCCTCATTTCTATAAAACCGCAGGCGTTATGACTTTAATCCTAGGTATCGACCCCGGCTCGCGCATCACCGGCTTTGGCGTAGTCCAGCAGACCCCGCGCGGCTGTATCTACGTGGCCTCGGGCTGTATCCGCACCGGTTCCGGCGAGTTGGCCGGGCGCTTGCAGATTGTCTATCGCGGGGTGCGTGAAGTGATTCAGACCTACGGCCCGGTGACCATGGGCATTGAAAAAGTGTTCATGGCTAAAAATGCCGACTCGGCGTTGAAGTTGGGTCAGGCCCGGGGCGCCGCCATCGTTGCTGGCGCAGAGGAGGGCATGGAAATCGCCGAATACACGGCGACCCAGGTCAAGCAAGCCGTGGTCGGCACCGGCGCGGCCAATAAGGAGCAGGTGCAGATGATGGTTATGCACATGCTCAAACTCACCGCCAAACCGCAAATCGATGCCTCCGATGCCCTGGCAATCGCGATTTGCCACGCGCATACCCGTTCCAGCCTCTTGCCGCACGGCTTGGGCACCGCACGCAGTCGTGGCGGTCGGCTGCGTCTCTGATAGCATCAGCGCAATTATTCTGCGCAGGTCGTATGAAAGGCCGCTGTGATCGGCTGTCATCCCGCGTAACTACCGGTCAGGCCTTGATCTGACCCGAGCTTTAAGGATCTGAACGTGATTGGACGCTTGCGCGGCACCTTGGCTGAAAAACAGCCGCCGCACCTGATTCTGGATGTAAATGGGCTGGGGTATGAGCTTGAAGTGCCCATGACCACCCTTTACCGCCTGCCGTCGGTCGGTGAACCGCTGACCTTGCACACCCATCTGGTAGTGCGCGAAGACGCGCAATTGCTCTATGGTTTCATTGGCAAGCGTGACCGGGACTTTTTTCGTGAGCTGATTCGCCTGAATGGCGTCGGACCGAAGCTGGCGCTGGCATTGATGTCGAGCCTGGAAGTCGATGAGCTGGTGCGCGCCGTGTCGGCCCAGGACACCTCCGCGTTGACCAAGGTGCCGGGAGTCGGCAAGAAAACCGCCGAGCGCCTGTTGGTGGAGCTCAAAGACCGTTTCAAGGCCTGGGAAGTCGTGCCGAGCATGTTCGCGCTGGTACCGAATCAACCGGACGGAGCACGCGAGCAAATTGCCAGCGCCGAAACCGACGCCGTCAGCGCATTGATCTCTCTGGGCTACAAGCCGCAGGAAGCAAGCAAGGCGGTGTCCGCCATCAAGGACAAGAACCTGAGCAGCGAAGACATGATCCGCCGCGCCCTGAAGGGAATGATTTAAGTGATTGAAGCCGATCGTCTGATTGCGGCCACTGGCCCGCGCGACCGTGAAGAGGTCCAGGACCGGGCCATTCGCCCCCTCAGCCTGGCCGAATACATCGGCCAGCCGACCGTGCGCGAGCAGATGGAGCTGTTTATCCAGGCGGCGCGCGGACGTAGCGAGTCCCTGGATCACACGCTGATCTTCGGCCCGCCGGGGCTGGGCAAGACCACGCTGGCCAACATCATCGCCCAGGAAATGGGCGTATCGATCAAGAGCACTTCAGGGCCGGTGCTGGAGCGGCCGGGAGACCTGGCTGCGCTGTTGACCAATCTTGAACCCCATGACGTGCTGTTCATCGACGAAATCCACCGCCTTTCACCCATCGTCGAAGAAGTCTTGTACCCGGCCATGGAAGATTTCCAGCTGGACATCATGATCGGCGAAGGGCCGGCTGCGCGCTCGATCAAACTCGATCTGCCGCCGTTCACCCTGGTTGGCGCCACCACCCGTGCCGGAATGCTGACCAATCCGTTGCGAGACCGTTTCGGCATTGTGCAACGTCTAGAGTTCTATAGCACCGCCGACCTGGCGACGATTGTCGGTCGTTCGGCGGGGATTCTCGGTTTGCCGCTGGACCCGGAGGGCGCCTTCGAGATTGCACGGCGAGCCCGGGGCACGCCACGGATCGCCAACCGCTTGCTGCGCCGCGTGCGCGATTTCGCCGAAGTGCGCGCCAAGGGGCATATCACCAAGGCCGTGGCGGACCTGGCGCTGAACCTGCTGGACGTCGACGAGCACGGTTTTGACCACCAGGACCGGCGCCTGCTGTTGACCATGATCGAGAAGTTCGACGGTGGTCCGGTGGGCGTGGACAGCCTGGCCGCGGCGATCAGCGAGGAACGCCATACCATCGAGGATGTGCTGGAACCCTACCTGATCCAGCAGGGCTACATCATGCGTACACCGCGAGGGCGTGTGGTCACCCGTCATGCGTACCTGCACTTCGGGTTAAACATTCCGTCACGATTGGGCGAGATGCCTGTGGTAGACGAATTCCTCGATGCAGTGGACGATTAAAAAGGCGTGGCGAGACGATTTATTCGACGTTTGTGCTGTCCTAGTGGCTGGCGTCGTCATTCTTTCGTTAAAAATGTTTTAGAGAATGAAAAAACAGTTGCCTGGCCGGATTGGCAACCTGAGGAGTAAGCACTAGAGTATGCGCGCGCAAAATGGGGATCAGTCGTTCGTACATCGCTGTCGCGTTTATTACGAAGACACCGATGCTGGCGGCATCGTTTATTACGTCAATTACCTGAAGTTCATGGAGCGGGCTCGAACCGAGCGGCTACGGGAGCTGGGCTTTGCCCAGTCCGCGCTGGCGGGTGAGGACCTGTTATTCGTCGTGCATTCCAGCGAGGCCCGTTATCACGCGCCGGCGCGGTTGGACGATGAATTGCTGGTCAGTGCAGAAGTAATCGAATTGAACCGTGTCAGCCTGCGCTTCAAACAGCAGGTCAGGCGGGCTACGGATGCAACGCTGCTCTGTGAGGGGCAGTTCCTGGTGGCTTGTGTGCGCACCAACAGTTTGAAACCCAGGGCCATTCCCGAAACTCTACGTGCGGCCTTTGCCAACGTGAGCGGCGCGGGTAAACAATCAGAGCAGGAGATTTAGCGTGGAACCTACCGTCGTCGACCATACCTCCATGTGGAGCCTGGTCAGCAATGCCAGTGTCGTGGTTCAACTGGTAATGCTGACCCTGGTAGCCGCATCGGTTACCTCATGGGTCATGATTTTTCAGCGCAGCAACCTGCTGCGCGCCGGTCGACGTGCCTTGGAGAGCTTCGAGGAGCGCTTCTGGTCAGGTATCGATCTGTCCAAGCTGTATCGTCAGGCCGGCAGTAACCCTGACCCGGATTCGGGCGTCGAGCAGATCTTCCGTGCTGGCTTCAAGGAGTTCTCCCGTCTGCGTCAGCAGCCGGGTGTCGATCCTGAAGCGGTCATGGAAGGTGTGGCTCGTGCGATGCGCGTTGCGATTTCCCGTGAAGAAGAAAAGCTGGAGCAGAGCCTGCCCTTTCTTGCCACTGTAGGTTCGGTCAGCCCGTATATCGGCCTGTTCGGCACCGTGTGGGGGATCATGAACTCCTTCCGTGGCCTGGCCCAGGCTCAGCAGGCAACGCTGGCGACCGTGGCTCCGGGCATTGCCGAAGCCTTGATCGCTACCGCCATCGGCTTGTTCGCTGCCATCCCCGCGGTAATCGCCTACAACCGTTTTGCCGCGCGCGGCGAAAACCTGATCGGCCGTTACTACACCTTCGCCGATGAGTTCCAGGCGATCCTGCACCGTAAAGTGCATACCAGCGAAGAATAAGCAGGTAATTCCCGATGGCTTTAATCACTCGAGCTCGAACCAAGCGCAAGCCGGTCGCCGAGATGAACGTCGTGCCCTACATCGACGTGATGCTGGTGCTGCTGGTCATCTTCATGGTGACCGCGCCCATGCTTAACCAAGGCGTGAAGGTTGATTTGCCCAAGGTTTCCAGTGAAGCCTTGCCGCAGGACAACAACACCCAGGTGCTGACCATTTCGATCAAGTCCGACAAGACCTATTACTGGAACCTTGGCAGCGAAGTCGATACGCAGAAGCAACAGGACAAGGCCATGACCTTGCCGCAAATGACCGATGCCGTGACGAAGATCATTCGCGCCGGCAACGAAGGCGGCAAACAGACTCAGGTCTTCATCCGCGGTGACAAGTCTGTCGACTATGGCTCTGTGATGGGCGCCATGGGCGGACTGCAGCAGGCCGGGGTCGGTAATGTTGGCTTGATTACCGAGGCGCCCTGATGCAGCAACAGCGAGAGCCGTCCGCCTCGGAAAGCTACTTCTGGCCTAGTGTCTGGGCAATTGCCCTGCACGTTCTGGTGTTCGGCATGCTGTTCGTCAGCTTTGCCATGACACCGGAGCTGCCGCCCTCCAAGCCGATTGTGCAGGCGACCCTGTATCAGCTGAAATCGAAAAGCCAGGCGACCACCCAGACCAATCAGAAGATTGCGGGTGAGGCCAAGAAGACGGCTGCGCGTCAGACTGAAGTCGAGCAGATGGAACAGAAAAAGGTCGAGCAGGAAGCTGTGAAGGCGGCTGCGGAACAAAAGAAAGAAGAGGCGGCTCAAAAGGCCGAGGAATCGAAAAAGGCTGACGAGGCAAAGAAAGCCGATGAGGCTAAAAAAGCTGATGAAGCCAAGAAATCCGAGAAAGCTGCCGAAGCCAAAAAGGCCGAAGAGAAAAAACTGGCTGATATAGCCAAGAAAAAATCCGAGGAAGAGGCCAAGAAGGCGGCTGAAGAAGAGGCCAAGAAAAAGGCCGCTGAAGAAGCCAAGAAAAAAATCGTCGAAGACGCGAAGAAGAAAGCCGCGCAGGACGCCAAGAAAAAAGCTGAAGCTGACGAGGCGAAGAAGAAAGTCGCCGATGCCGCGAAGAAGAAAGCTGCCGCCGATGCCTCCAAGAAGAAGGCTCAGGAAGCGGCACGTAAATCCGCCGAAGATAAAAAGGCCCAGGCCTTGGCTGATTTGCTATCCGACACGACGGAGCGTCAACAGGCCTTGGCCGATGAGCAGGGCGACGAGGTCGCGGGCAGTTTCGATGATCTGATTCGGGCTCGGGCGGCAGAAGGCTGGACACGTCCACCTTCGGCGCGCAAAGGCATGACAGTAGTGCTGCAGATCGGCATGTTGCCGGACGGCACGGTGACCACGGTCAACGTGTCCAAGTCCAGCGGTGATGGTTCGTTCGACAGTTCCGCGGTTGCAGCGGTCAAGAATATTGGCCGGTTGACCGAGATGCAGGGAATGAAACCGAGTGACTTCGCTCCCTATCGTTCATTCAAGATGACATTCACACCTGAGGATCTAGCCTTGTGAGAAACCTTCTTCGAGGAATGCTTGTCGTTATTTGCTGTATGGCAGGCATAGCGACGGCCGATGAAAAGAACATTCTGGTGACCAGTGGTAGTGATCGGGCGACTCCGATTGCGGTAGTACCGTTTGGTTGGCAGGGCGGCAGCGTGCTGCCGGAGGACATGGCGCAGATCATCGGTAACGACCTGCGCAACTCGGGTTATTACGCGCCAATCCCGAAACAGAACATGATCAGCCAACCGACCCAGGGCAGCGAAGTTATCTACCGTGACTGGAAAGCCCTGGGCGCCCAGTACTTGATGGTAGGCAGCATTGTTCCAGCCGGTGGACGCCTGCAGGTGCAATACGCTCTGTTCAACGTGGCCACCGAACAGCAAGTGCTGACGGGTAGTGTTTCGGGAAGTGTCGACCAACTCCGAGACATGGCGCACTACATTGCCGACCAATCGTTTGAAAAGCTGGTCGGTATCAAGGGCGCGTTCTCTACCCGTCTGCTGTATGTGACCGCCGAGCGTTTTTCGGTCAATAACACGCGCTACACCTTGCAGCGTTCGGACTACGACGGTGCCCGCGCCGTGACCCTGTTGCAATCGCGCGAGCCTATCCTGTCGCCGCGTTTTGCACCGGATGGCAAGCGTATTGCCTATGTGTCGTTTGAACAGAAGCGTCCGCGTATCTTCGTTCAACACATCGATACCGGCCGTCGCGAGCAGATCACCAACTTCGAAGGCCTGAACGGCGCGCCTGCCTGGTCGCCGGATGGCAATCGCCTGGCATTCGTGCTGTCCAAGGACGGTAACCCGGATATCTATGTGATGAACCTCGGTTCGCGCCAGATCACCCGTGTCACTTCCGGCCCCGGCATTAATACCGAACCGTTCTGGGGCAAGGATGGCTCGACCATCTATTTCACCTCCGACCGTGGCGGCAAGCCGCAGATCTATAAGAGCAGTGTCAGCGGTGGTGGTGCAGAGCGTGTGACCTTTATTGGTAACTACAACGCCAATCCGAAGCTTTCGGCCGATGAAAAGACCCTGGTCATGATCCATCGCCAGGAAGGGTTCACTAATTTCAAGGTGGCGGCCCAGGATTTGCAGCGTGGTAGTGTAAAGATCCTTACAGACAGCACTCTTGATGAGTCGCCTACTGTTGCGCCCAACGGCACCATGGTAATCTACGCCACCCGCCAGCAGGGCCGGGGAGTCTTGATGCTCGTGTCCATTAACGGACGCGTAAGGCTCCCGCTTCCTACCGCACAAGGCGAAGTCAGAGAACCGTCCTGGTCCCCTTACCTGAACTGACGCGGCGCTACACGATTTACTTAACACACTGGGGTTCATTAGGAGTTTCACGATGGAAATGCTGAAGTTTGGTAAGTTTGCTGCTCTGGCTCTGGCTCTGTCCGTAGCCGTTGGTTGCTCGTCTAAAGGCGGCGACAATGCCGGTGAAGGCGCAGCTGTTGATCCAAACGCTGGTTACGGCGCTAACACTGGTGCAGTTGACGGCTCCCTGAGCGAAGAAGCGGCTCTGCGCGCTATCACCACTTTTTACTTCGAATACGACAGTTCGGACCTGAAGCCAGAGGCCATGCGCGCTCTGGACGTTCACGCCAAGGACCTGAAAGCAAACGGCGCTCGCGTTGTTCTGGAAGGTAACACCGACGAACGTGGTACTCGTGAGTACAACATGGCACTGGGCGAGCGTCGTGCGAAAGCCGTTCAGCGCTACCTGGTACTGCAAGGCGTTTCCCCAGCTCAGCTGGAACTGGTTTCCTACGGTGAAGAGCGTCCAGTTGCTACCGGCAACGACGAGCAATCCTGGGCTCAAAACCGTCGCGTCGAACTGCGTAAGTAATTCGTCATGCGAACGTGCCGTCGTGTTGTAACCGTATTGGCTCTCAGCCTCATACCGTTTGCGGTGTGGGCTGAGGTACCCGTGGAAGATAGCAACTCTGGCTATAACAATAGTGGGAGCAGCTATCCGCCAGCAGGTTATGGCACGAACGGCGCCTATGCCGGGGGAGGGGTTTCGACCCCTGTCTCGGCACAGGGCGAGCTGTTCAACCAACTGCAGCGCATGCAGGATCAATTGGCGCAGCAGCAAGGTGCGATTGAAGTTCTGCAAAACGAAGTGAATCGCCTGAAGCAAGAAGGCCTGGAGCGTTACCAGGATCTTGATCGGCGTATAGGAACCGGCGTTACACCTGCCGCCACTCCTGAGAATTCCCCTGCCGATGGTGCCGCAAGCGGCGCCGTCGGTGGTGCTGCCGCAGGTGCCAGCCAGGCGCCTGCCGCCAGCAGTGAACCGGCTGATCCGGCCAAGGAAAAGCTGTATTACGACGCAGCCTTCGACTTGATCAAAGCCAAGGATTTTGACAAGGCCAGCAAGGCGTTCACCGCTTTCCTGGGCCGTTACCCGAACAGCCAGTACGCCGGCAACGCCCAGTACTGGTTGGGTGAAGTCAACCTGGCCAAGGGCGATCTGCAAGGCGCGGGCCAGGCGTTTGCCAAGGTCAGCCAGCTTTACCCCAAGCATTCCAAGGTGCCTGACTCGTTGTACAAGCTGGCTGATGTAGAGCGCCGCCTGGGTCATACCGACAAGGTCAAAGGCATTCTGCAGCAAGTGGTGGCCCAATACCCGGGCACATCCGCCGCCCAGTTGGCCCAGCGGGACCTGCAGCGCTTGTAAGCGTGGTTATCGCGTTTGGAAGAAACCCGCGCTTGTCGCGGGTTTTTTCGTTAGAATCCACGCCCTTTTATGAAATACGCTTTTTGGGGTTCACGCTTTGCCGGGATCCCTTGAAGTGCCTGACGGAGGCGGACAGCCTGTTTAGCTGTTACGCCCGTGGCGACTATGCAAGACACATTACGCATCACCGAAGTTTTTTACTCGTTACAGGGTGAAACGCGCACCGCCGGCTTGCCCACGGTATTTGTGCGCCTCACCGGTTGCCCATTGCGTTGCCAGTACTGTGACAGCGCCTACGCCTTCAGTGGTGGCTCTGTGCGCAGCCTTGACGACATTCTGCAGCAGGTTGCCAGTTATCGCCCGCGCTACGTCTGTGTGACAGGCGGCGAGCCCTTGGCCCAGCCGAATGCCATTGCGTTGCTCAAGCAATTGTGTGACGCCGGTTATGAGGTGTCCCTGGAGACCAGCGGCGCCCTGGACATTTCAGCGGTTGATCCGCGGGTCAGTCGGGTGGTCGACCTCAAGACGCCAGGCTCCAAGGAAGTCAATCGCAACCGCTACGAGAACATCGACCTGCTGACGGCCAACGACCAGGTCAAGTTCGTCATCTGCTCGCGTGAGGACTATGACTGGGCCAGCTCCAAGCTGATCCAGTACGGCCTGGACCGGCGCGCAGGTGAAGTATTGTTCTCCCCAAGCCATCATGACTTGAACGCTCGCGACCTTGCTGATTGGGTGGTTGCGGACAACCTGCCGGTGCGCCTGCAATTGCAGCTGCATAAATACCTTTGGAACGACGAGCCGGGACGCTGAAATGACTGAGCAAACGATCGAACAAAAACGCGCCGTGATCCTGTTGTCCGGCGGTCTCGACTCCGCAACCGTCGTCGCGATGGCGCGTGCGGAGGGCTACAGCTGTTACACCATGAGTTTCGATTATGGCCAGCGTTCTCGCGCCGAGCTGGATGCCGCCGCCCGCGTCGCCCGCGACCTGGGTGTGGTCGAGCACAAGGTCATTGGCCTGAACCTCAACGGTATCGGCGGCTCAGCCTTGACCGACAGTACCATCGACGTGCCTGAGTCGCCCACCGAGGGCATTCCGGTTACCTACGTACCGGCCCGCAACACCGTGTTCCTGTCCCTGGCGCTGGGTTGGGCAGAAGTTCTCAACGCCCGTGACATCTTCATCGGCGTCAACGCCGTGGATTACTCGGGTTATCCGGACTGCCGTCCCGAATTTGTCGAGTCCTTCGAGCGCATGGCTAACCTGGCGACTAGAGCCGGCGTGGAAGGAGAGGGTTTTCGCATCCTGGCGCCGCTTCAGAGTCTGAGCAAGGCCGATATCGTCAAGGCGGGTGTCGGGCTGGGTGTCGATTACTCGCTGACCGTGTCCTGCTACCAAGCCGACAAGGATGGCCGTGCTTGCGGGAAATGCGACAGCTGCCGACTGCGTGCGGAAGGCTTCCAGGCGGCCGGAATTGCGGACCCTACGCGTTATTTCTGATTTATTTAAAATAAGGTGTTGAATAATCCTTAGAAATCAGTATTATACGCGCCACCACACAGCGGGTCGTTAGCTCAGTTGGTAGAGCAGTTGGCTTTTAACCAATTGGTCGTAGGTTCGAATCCCACACGACCCACCATTTTTAGCGGTTTAGAAAATCCGGAAGGCCCACGCAAGTGAGGATTTCCGGGTTTTTTTTTGCCTTAAATTCCATGGGGCGAACCCGGCGGGTGGGTGAAGCAATCACCAATGCACAGACCTGCAGCTGTCTGGATCGAACATCGGTTTCGCGTCGACGTGATATCAGTATGAAGCGGCGGAATTGGATGGTAAGGGTCTAAAGCGTTTGTCAATTTGAGAGCCATCAACATTAAATGTTGTTATCGATGCCTTGGAAGGCTGTTGTTGACCTTGTGCATGCGGGTGGTATGGAGTATTCGGTGTAGTGGTCGGTGAGCGAGTCTGGGGCGCTAGCATTTCGGGTTTGCTTGGTGGCTGTAAGATGGATCTGATAGGTGGTGGAGTATTGTCTGGGTTGGTATATGGAAACGTGCAATTTTTTCCACGTGGCCACTTGGGTAAGCTATACCAGCGCTCCCGAAATCAAGCGCGGTTAATCTCCCGGCTAATTAGGCTTGTCTACGTCCCCAGTTTATTTTTCTAGGTGATTATTCGTCGGACCTTTATGGTCTCGTGGAGGGGTGGGATTTAAGTGCAGCATCCTCTGGCTTGAAGTACTAGAGCTTCGGATTGCGATTCAGGCAATTGCGAACAGCAAGCATCGATTTTTTAGGAAAAGCTGAACATGGGAAGCATTGTTATTGTTGATGATCATCCCCTGATCCGTTTGGCGGTCAGGATGATGCTGGAGAAAGAAGGTCATACGATCATGGCCGAGGTAGATAATGGCTCGGATGCATTGGAGATCGTGCGCAAGCGTCTGCCCGATTTGATCATTCTCGATCTCAGTATTCCCAACATGGATGGCTTCGCGGTAATTTCCCACCTCAAATCCATCGGTCTGGCGGTGAAAGTCCTGGTCCTGACTTCAGGAGACTCGCGTAATTTCGCCATGCGTTGCCTGCAGGCAGGAGCGGCCGGATTCATCTGCAAGGACGATAATCTGGATGAACTGGTGGGAGCGGTCAAGGCGGTGCTGTCGGGGTACTCCTATTTTCCTGAGGACACCATTTTCATGCTGCGGGAAAACGTTCAGGCGGCGAATCAGGAAAGCGTCCTGATTGCACTGCTTTCGGATCGTGAAATTACCGTTTTGAAGTTGCTTGCCCAAGGGTTGGGTAATCAGGAGATTGCCGATACTCTGGTAATAAGCCACAAAACCGTGAGTACTTATAAAGTTCGCTTGCAGAGAAAGCTCAACGCACCAAACCTAGTGGCCCTGGTTGAGCTGGCTAAGCGCAACGGCGTTGCGTGATCGTAGTCAAGTTCGACTCTCCTTCTTGATCGACAGCGATCAGATAATTGTGCGTGAGCTTTGCGATAAATCCCTGGGGGTGCGGATAAACTGCTGACATTCGGCGCGGTAACATTTGGATAAGCTGGGGCATCTCCTTTTCCATGGCTCGGTCTGATGTCGATCAACGTCACTACCCCTCCTAAATTCATCTTGTATAGCCAATCCCCTGGAATGTTGTTGCAGTACTGGGCTACGCTGAATGCCCTTGGAATTTACAGCGTAACGCCGTGTTCTTCCTGGGCAGTCCTTATGCAGTATTCACCTTCAGCCGATCGCCATGATTTGTTGTTGTACGACCATTTGGGCGTCGAGGAGTGTCTGAGCGAAGTGTTACTGCGCTTGTCTCAACGAAACTTGGCTCGGCGGATCATTGTGCTGACTGATATCGACTCCATCCCCTGTACCCGATTGTTGATCTGGGGAGTTTCCCAGGGAATTGCGCTGCTTGATGTCATTAATCCGCCGGTGAACAGCAGCACCTTGCTCGGTTCGCTGGAAAAATGGAACGCCGCTTGCACCGGTGAAGCAATGCCATCGGCGATTCGACTCAACTTACCGATGTCCCTGTGATACGAATTGTCTTGGGTTTTTTTTCGGGTTCTCGTGCGGTACAGCCTCGTGCGTTCGCCGAGTTCTGATTCAACTGCACAAAAGGCCGGAACAGACGAAACTGGTCGTCCTGAGAGATTCCGCTACCCTCGACGAGCAGCGTAAGTGCAACACTGAACGGCTCAACCAATTCGCCGCCCACTGTGATTTTTACGAAGCTATCGTGGGTGAGCTTGATAGTGTTGCTGATGACTGGACCCAGATGGACCTGTGAGATGCGGGGTGGGTGTTTTCAGGGAAAGATGTTCACGCGCTAACCCCGCTTGTTGCGCTTAGCGTCAAGGCAATACTGGAAAAAGTGCGTTCCAGACATTGGTCGCGCCAAGCCATAGCCTTGGCCAATGGAACAGCCCATTCTGAGCAATTGTTCCCGTTGTTCCGACGTCTCCACGCCTTCCACTACGAATGAAAGTCCTAGGGAGTCGGTCAGTCTGACCGCGCTTTCGATGATGGCGCGGCGATCAGGGCGTGTCTCAAGTTCGCGTACAAAGGAACTGTCCAGTTTGAGTTGACTGAAAGGAAGGTCGCACAGTCGTTGCAGTGATGAATAACCACTGCCGAAATCGTCCATTGCCAGGCCGCATCCCATCAATCGCAGGCGTATCAGGTTTTCCAGGCTGTTGGCCGTAGCATTGACCAAGCCTGTTTCGGTGATCTCGAAAAGTAAGCCGTGGGCGGGGAGTCTGAGTCTCTTCAAGGCTCTTTCAACCTGATCTACAAAGGTAGTGGAGCCCAGTTGTGTGGCGTGCAAGTTGAACGCTAACTCAACGGGCGGGAGGAACGGCGACAGGGTTCTCTGGAGCATCAGTCCCTTTTCCAGCAGTCGCGCGAGCAGTTTGTCAATGAGGTGATGGGTTTCGAGGGTAGGCAGAAAGTAGGTGGGTGAGAGAACCCCCAGTCGCGGATGGTTCCAGCGAGCCAAGACTTCCGCGCCGTTAAGCTCGCCGCCGTTCAGCATTATTTTGGGTTGATAGTAAGGTTCGAATTCATCGTCATCGAATGCCCGCTGAATATCCGCAATGGAAGGTGGAGTATTCAATTCAGGCGGCACGAACTTGTCACTGCCAACACGAAAAGTATCAAGGACAATTTTTATCTGCTCGCTATCGTTAATTTGTTCCAGAGTCCCGAGCACTTGCATGTCAAGGCAAGTGATCATCGAGTGCGCTGCGCTGCGCAATGAGGCGTCCATTTGACCAGAGATCAAAATGGCTTGAGCCAGGTGAGCTTTGCTGACCTCGCGCAGGAAGGTCAAGCCATCCCTGCCTGCCGTGCGTAGATTACAGATCGCGATATCGACCCCGCCGCGGCGATGAAGTATTTCGAGTGCTTCTTGGCCTGTTGAGGCTTGATGTACGGGGCCATGTTCGAGCGGTTGTAGAAGCGCGACGATACGCTGTCTTTCACAGGGCTGTGCGTCGAGTATAAGAAAGCTGAGGGGTTGCATGATGGATCAACCGGAAAATAAGCGATGGACGTACCTTGAAGGAAAAGTTCCTTAGTGACGATCAGTGCTTTCTATGAGGTCGCTAGGATTTATCCGATAGGCGCTTAGAATTTATCGCCAAGCCCGCTAATCTCCTTATGCTGGGCTACTTCAGGCTATAGACGACTGCCTGATGGGGAGAACACAGCACGCAGCTTGGCGGCGGACAGCCGTGCGGCTAGCCCGGTTACCTAGTCGTCACAGGTTTAGCTGATAATTTGAATTGGTCCGCCTATGAAATCCACTCGTTCCAATCTGAGCAAACTGTCCAGGTCATCGCTGCGTTTTAACTATATTTTGCTGTCTTTATTTCTTTTGACGGTTTTCTTTTTTGGTGCCAGTTATTGGGCCATCTACAAGGTGCTGGCAACGCAACGAATCAAGGCTAACTACCATTATTTCAGACTGATCGGTGCGATTCACGAGCACGAGCTTTTTCTGCTGCAGGTCGTCCGATCGACCTCCATGCCTTATCAGCCGGGTGTTGAGGCCATGCCGTCAACCATCACTAAAGAAGAATCCAATCAGATGACGCTCTACGACGTGGCAGGGTGGGGAGGGGCGTCAGCGTTTTCTTTGGTGCTACCCGACTCCATGTCTAAAGATGCCGATCACCTGCCCGCGACTGGGCAGTTGACATTGGGCATGATGCTGTCGAACTTTCATCATGGTTTCTGGGCCGACTCAATTTATTCTGCGCCAGAGATGTTCTTGCTGGATCTGGACAGTCAGTTTGGAATTGCTATCCCTGCCATCGAGCGACGGGCTGGACGCGGCGAAACGGCCCGTAACGGTCTTCTACAGGTTGTTGAAAAGGTCAGTCATGTCGTGCATGACAATCCGCCGGATCCCAACGCCCATCGCGTCTATTGGCGTCCAAGTGAAGCGTTTCTGGGAAGGCATAGCCAAGAAATGCTCGCTTATGTTTCAGATAGGGTGCCCGATCAATCCATGAGCACGACCAGCAGGCTTCCCCGAGTCGTTGCTGCCACACTTTTTGAGTTGAATAGCATCTACGATCACAGTCCGTCGCGGCAGATCCCGGTTTTCGATTCGCTGGATCTGATTTCTCCGAATGGGGTGGTCTTGCTGGGCTCTGGTAGTTTCAAATCTGACCATGAAGACGGTATCTATCTTACTTTGAAGGGCGTGTTGATCAAGCGCAGTTCCGGATTCGAGAACAGCTGGCATGTCATTTATCACGTGGGTTATCGGCAACTTTTTCAGGAAGCCAAGTGGCAGCTGTTCAACGTGGCGCTATTGCTCATTACCTGCTTGGGTTTGGGCTGGTTGTTGTTGCGGTGGCAGCGGAAAAATATCTCCCGACCCGCCGATCAATATTATGGTTCTCTGGTCAGTCGTGATGAGTTCAGTCAGGGCATTATCCAGGCAACTCCTGTGGCCCTGTGTGTGATCAAGGAAAGTGGTCGGCAACTGGTCATGCAAAATTCATTAGCTTTGGAATGGCTCGGCGAGCAGGACGATCTGGCGCAACTGACGCGCGACTGGCACATGTTCGAGGAGGGTAATCCGGTGTATGGGGAAACCTGCGCCGTTATTGGTTCGCTCTGTTTGCATGCGCGGTTTGCGCCGACGACCTATCAAGGCGCACCCGCATCGCTGTGTGCGTTCATTGATATAACAGCCCATAAAGAGGCCGAATTCGAGCTGCAGGTATCCCGAAACAGAGCGAACGCTGCTAATGATAAAAAAAGCCGCTTTCTAGCCATCATGAGCCATGAGATCAGAACGCCCTTGTATGGTGTCGTGGGGACCCTGGAGTTGCTGGAGTTGACGAACCTTAGTCAACAACAGCATAGCTACCTACGTACGATCAAGGGCTCCTCCAACATTCTGCTGCAACTGATCAGCGATATCCTTGATATCTCGAAGATAGAAGCCGGAGAAATGTCGCTGGATACTGGGCACTTTGCTCCGCTGGATGTGGTGGAGGAGGCGGTGCGCAACTATTCAGCAGTCGCCCATGGCAAGGGATTGCTCCTGTACAGCTGCGTCGATACGGATACGCCAGGGGGTGTCCTGGGCGATGGCATGCGGGTTCGCCAGATCATTAATAACCTGCTGAGCAACGCCATCAAGTTCACCAAGGCAGGCAGGGTAACGCTTTACTTGAACGTGCTTGGGCGCGAAGAAGGGCGCGTACGCCTGCAGTGGCAGATCGTAGATACGGGCGTCGGCGTTTCCAGAGAGCAGCAAGTCAATTTGTTCGAGCCGTTCTTTCAGGCCAATAACCAACAGCATGGTTCGAACGGTGCCGGACTCGGCTTGTCCATTTGTTCCCAGCTCAGCCAAATGATGCAGGGGACTCTGGAAGTGGTGAGTGCTCCGGGGTTGGGCAGCAGTTTCACTTTTGAAGTGGAGCTGCAGGAAGTGGAAAGCAGTGTGCGGCTTCCAGAGGTGGTCCAGGCCGGGAACGTAAAAATCCATGTCCGTTCTCCGGCTGCCGAACTCACCAACGATATTTGCCAATGGCTTGAGATGTCGATGGGCAACGTCGTCGCGTGGGACGAACGGGCACAAGAACCGTCGGACCGGGCAGCGCTGCTGCTGGAGTTATTGCCAGACTCGTTGCCTGCGGTGGTTTGGCGGGGCCCTCGAATCGTGGCCGGATACGATGCCAGTGTTCAACCACTGCTGAGCGAGCACCGGTGGCGGGTCAATGTGCATAGCCGCCTGGGTGTGACCCGTGCCGTGATGCTGGCGTTGGGTTGGCCGGTGGCATTGACCGCCGCCTCGGGTTCGGAGCGTCCCGAGGCGGCGCTCGGGTTGAGGGTATTGTTAGCGGAGGATCACCCGGTCAATCAGGTACTGCTCACCGAGCAACTGGAACAGCTCGGCTGTTCGGTTACGCTGGTCGGCAACGGGTTGGAGGCTTTGGAATGCCTGAAACATACCGAGTTCGATGTGGTGCTGACGGATGTGAACATGCCGGTAATGGACGGCTACGAATTTGCCGAGCGATTGAGACTGAACAACAGTCTACTGCCGATCATCGCTGTGTCTGCAAATGCATTACAGGAAGAGGGTGATCGCTGCATCGCGGCAGGAATGAATGCCTGGCTGACGAAACCCATCGTTCTGCACACTCTTCACAACTGCTTGAGGAAAGTGACAGGCGAAAAAGCGGTCAAGATAATCAGCACTCGGTTTCGGAGCAACCCCCTTCCACAAGGCTATGCGGAAGAATTTTCCAGGTTGCCGGAGCGGGTTCGTACACTGTTTTTCAGTTCCATGGCAGAAGACCTCGATGCTATTCACGCGGCCATGGAGTGTAAAGATATCGACGAAATCCGCCGTTTGCTGCATCGCATTCGCGGAGCGCTGTCTGTAGCTGGAATACCCAGCCTGATAGCAGCCAGTCGTGAGGTAGAAGTTGCTTTGGCACAAGAAGGGGTAACTGTTTCATCTGTATCTGGTTTGAAACCTTTACTCGAGCGCTTCCAAGCACTTCTGAACCAGCTTGTGGATAGCAATAGTTTTCGCGCCCCCTGAACACCCAATGCATCATGCAGATGCGCCAGCGCGCGCTGTTACATAAAGGGCAGCCGTTTGACGCGCAACACAAAACGTTGGGACGCATACCTTTCGTTTAACCTGGGTCGGTTTGAATATATAAGTGTACAAGGTTGTTTTGCGATACCTGGAACTTTAAATGCTGGAAATTTATAATATGGACACTGAAAAAAATTATGCTGAAGCCTGTAAGAAAACAGATTTTCAAATCTTTATTAGTCGCCCCATTTTTGTTCAACTTATTGCCCATGGCCCGCGCTGAAGGCTCCCTAGGCAAGCCGGTTATTACAGACTCTGCCTGGATGGTGCTGGCTAGCCCCTTTATCTGGGCTCCATCAATGAAAGGCCAAGCCTCGTTAGGAGGAGTGAATACAAAAGTCGATGTGCCGTTCTCAGAGATTTTAAATAACCTGAGCTCTGTCTTCATGGGCAATTTGGAGGTCACCAATCGCACTCTCGGCTTCTATGTGGATGGCGTCTATGCCAGTACGAGCCAGTCTGAGAGAGTGTTTGGCCAGAAAGTAGGACTGTCCATTACCCAGAGTACCCTTGCCGCTGGTATGTATTACCGTGTTTATGAGCAGACGCTGGGAGGCACTACGATTTTCGGTGAGCCTCGCAACTGGCACATCGAACCCACGATGGGGGCTCGCTGGACAAAGCTTTCGACAACATTGGATGTCAACTCCGTTGGCCTCAGAGTCAAGAAAAATACACAATGGACTGATCCATTCATAGGTGTGCGGATGCAATCCGACCTGACAGATCGTTGGACCCTTTCCGGCGAGGCGGACGTGGGTGGGTTCGATACGGCTTCTAAAAAAACGTTCAATGCCCAAGGTTATCTGGGTTATCGGATATACTTATTTGAACACCCGGCTATTTTACGCGCCGGTTACCGAGTGTTGTCCCAGGACTATCGAACCACCAGCTTCACTGGTAATAAGTTGAAGTACGATGTTACCCAACGAGGCCCTGTGCTGGGTCTTTCCATGCGTTTCTAATAGTTATTCTAAGGATCACCACAATGAAGATACGTAAACCAAAGCTGAGATCTCTCACGAACATTTTTGCGTTGACGATGACGGGGTTCATGTTGTCTCTGCCTGTCGCGCACGCTTGCACCCGATTAGTCTATCTTGGTGACAATCAAGATGTTATTACTGCGCGATCAATGGACTGGAAAATCGATGTGGCGACGAACCTGTGGGTTTTCCCTCGTGGTATGGAGCGCAGCGGAGAAGTAGGACCGAATTCGATCAAGTGGGTATCGAAGTATGGCAGTGTCATAGCCTCGGGTTATGACATAGCGACGACTGACGGTGTCAACGAAGCGGGGTTGGCGGCCAACCTCCTGTGGTTGGTTGAGTCAGAATATCCAGCGCCCAATAGTAATAAGCCTGGCTTAACTATTGCCGCGTGGGCTCAATATGTTCTGGATAATTACGGTACCGTGGCCGAAGCCGTTGATGCGTTGAAGAATGAGCCTTTTACCCTGATCACCTCTATGGTGCCTGGGGATAGTCGTTTAGCAACCCTCCACCTGTCTATATCCGATGCCTCAGGGGACAGTGCGATTATCGAATACATCAAAGGCAAACAAGTCATTCACCATGATAGGAGTTTTCAGGTGATGACCAACTCTCCGACATTCAACGAACAGTTGGCGCTAAATGCATACTGGAAAGCGATTGGTGGGATGGTCATGTTACCTGGGACTAACCGCGCCGCTGATCGTTTTGCCAGAGCATCATTTTATGTCAACGCGATTCCGAAGTCCGAGAACCCCAAAGTGGCCTTGGCCAGTGTCTTCAGCGTTATCAGAAACGTTTCCGTACCTTATGGTATCTCGACACCAGGCGAGCCAAATATCTCATCCACCCGTTGGCGGTCAGTTGTCGACCACAAACGGAAACTGTATTTTTTCGAGTCTGCGCTGACACCGAATACATTCTGGGTTGATTTGAAAAAAATAGATTTTTCCAGCAGTGTCGGCAATATTAAAAAGTTGGACTTGGGAGTGGATCAATCTAATACGTTTTCTGGAGAGGTATCGAGCGAGTTCAAGGTGATGCCAGCTTTCAAATTCGAAGGGCTGCATTAAGCAGTTTATCGTATGTTGCCTGAGCCCTCATACGCTGGTTCGCACCGACGAAGGCTTCTAAGTCGTAACCTTTGTCGGTCAGGCCGGCCGCGGATGTGAAGTCCTCAATCGGTGCAATGGCTCGTTCATATTCCGAAGCTTACCCTGCCAGTTAACAGCAAGCGCAGCGAGTTATCGAGGGTTTAAGCGGCCGCTCCGCTTTTAAGAATCGCTAGAGGGCGGAGTCGCGGGCGGTCTCGAATACACGACAGGTTGTTTGGCTCGACCTGTCCGTAACGGCCGTCGATCACTAAAATTGTTTGTTTGCGGCACACTGCACCACTCACGATCTTTGAGTCGTAGCGAAAATTGCTCTCGATTTTAATCTGGGAGAGTCAATTAAGTTCGTCTGTGGGATGTGTACGTGTGCGGCGTAGGATTTATCTGATGTGTCGGTGAGAATGGTCTGCTTTTTCGAGCTGCGGATATAGGGTTTAATCTCTTTCATGGAAACAAGAGCTTACGCTAACGCACTTTATTTCTTGAGTGGAAGTACCAGTGCACGGATAAAGTCAGCCAGATGATATTGGTCTTGGGGTTTAACGATGTACCTGTCTTTGCGATCAGTGAGAGGCGAACCATAAATCTCACCCTCTAAGGAGTGGGCTTTATGTTTGTCGTCGCCTCTCTGGTGAGCAGTTCCGCAATGGCAAGGCTTCATCGTCATTTACCGGCTGTGCGTGTGGTAACCGCTCAAGCTGCATGACGTAGCCACGAAGTCTCTGAACTCACACAATCAACAGATTTACAGCGAGCGCGGGCGGCCCTGACGATTTGATCGTGCAGGCTTGCCCATCGGCGCTACGCTGTATATTTGTACCCCCGAGTAGGGCGTTTTTGTCGTGAGCAGGTCGGTTTGCAATGGATGCAGCTTTTGAGTGCCAACGCCGTCAGCACAATCATCTTTGGTTGCGAGCGCGTGTAAAGGCCGAGCAAAACTTAACTGATATGGCGCCTTGAGTAACCTCCGTAGAGGGGGGGCGTCCTGCGAGGGGAAAATGATTCCAAGCAAGAAAACAACGCAAACGCTCTCCAACTCCTCCGGTTTTGATAGCCGCAGCCTTTTTCAGCACGGAGAGTCTTTCTTTCGACGTACGGCGTTACTGTGCATCAGCTTGCAGCTGTTTGTTATGGCCAGCGCGGTGGCGACGCCGCTGTTGACTTCAGAGGGTGCAAGGGTCGGGACTGTGTCCGAGACGCAGCTTTACACCTTAAAAGCGGGCGAGTCGGTGTCGTCGATTGCCAAAAAATACGGCTTGACGCTGGCTGAACTGAAAAAACTCAACGCACTCCCTACCTTTAATAAGCCGTTCTCTGAGTTAACGGCCGGCGATAAACTGCTGGTGCCAGCGAAGGTCGCGGTTAAATCAAAAACCGACCCTGAAAAGGCTGAGGGAGCCCATGTCGGCGCCGTCAAGCAGTTGGGCGGGATTGCTGCCTCGGACAACGCGGGCCGTGACGCAGCATCGATGGCCAAAGGGGCTGCGGTGGGTGCTGTGAATCAGGAGACGCAGGCCTGGTTGAACCAATTTGGCACCGCTCGCGCGCAAATCAATGTGGATGACAAGGGTAATCTGAACGGCAGTGCCGTGGATATCCTGGTGCCCCTTGTGGATACCAAACCCACGCTGTTGTTCTCCCAAGTGGGCGGGCGCAACCAGGACAGCCGCAATACGCTGAACCTTGGCGCGGGCGTGCGTCATTACATGACGGAACAGTGGCTGCTGGGTGTGAACGCTTTTTACGACGTGGACATGACGAACCATAACCGTCGCTTGGGCGTCGGTGCAGAAGCTTTTCATGACAACCTGAAACTGGGCGCCAATTCGTACACGCGGCTGTCCGACTGGCGTCAATCGCGAGACTTTGCCAATTACAATGAGCGTCCGGCCAATGGCTTTGATATTCGAGCCCAGGCTTATCTGCCGTCTTACCCTCAGTTGGGGGGCAAGTTGATGTACGAGAAGTACTACGGTAAAAACGTGGCGCTATTTGGCAAAAATGATCGCCAGAAGGCTCCTCGGGCAATGACAGCCGGTTTAGAGCATACGCCGTTCCCTCTGATGAGCTGGGGTATTGATCATAAGTCTGGGGGCCACAAGCACAATGATACCCAGATTAAACTGGGTTTTACTTATCGTATCGGCGAATCACTGTCCAAACAGGTTAACCCATCAGCCGTGTCGGAAATGCGCTCGGTGGCGGGCAGTCGCCTGGATTTGGTGGAGCGTAATAACAACATCGTTCTGGATTACCAAAAGCAAGTATTGTTGAGCATGAGCTTGCCGACCAAAGCCGGTGTGGGGAGCAGTGCCGATACGCTGGTCGCCAGTTTGACCAGTAAGTACCCGTTGGCCGCCATCGAGTGGGATACTTCGGCCTTGGTAGCCGCTGGCGGTTCGGCGACACCTGATCCGAGCAACAAGCTGGCCCTCAACTTCACCTACCCGCCTGCGGTCAACACTTACCAGGTCAGTGCGCTCGCCAGGGATGTGCATGGCAATAGCACGGCCCGTATCAACACCTCGATCGTCACCAGTGTCAGTGGTGTGAGTGTGGCGCACGTGGTCGACAAGAACGGTGCTGCGGCCAATGGCACTGACACCAATCAAGTCACCATCACGATGCAGGATGGTAGCGGTGCGCCGCTGCAAGGCGAGGTCGTCACCTTCAGTGCACCGGCAGGAACGGTGCTGACCGCCGTCGGCTCGCGCGCTAATGCACGCAGTGCGGGCGACGTCACACTCGACGAAACAACCAACGCGCAGGGCAAAGTCTCGGTTCAGTTGACGCATGTCCATGCGGGGGATATTGCCCTGCACGTCAGCTACGGCGCCGGCGCGGG